>NZ_FKLB01000036.1:0-27070 GCF_900067035.1 Pseudomonas sp. 1 R 17 | reverse complement strand
GGGTGTAGAACCGTAGACATCGTTTACATCTGAAACCGGGGACATCGTTTACACATTTGAGGCCTGGACGCGGGTCATACCTCGTCCAAGCCTCCCCAAGGGATAATCACACAGGTACAAATCCCAAGCTTCATCTTCAGCTTCTTTGAGCCCTATCCTTTCCCCGGACAGCGCCTCGCTGATAAATACCAACTTGCCGTTCCACTTGATCGATCCGTCCTGCCTGACGCTTCGAACTTTCATTTCTGCCGGATATTCCACATCGGGCAAGCATCCTGGATAAATTCGGGTGGACGGCACATACAAGTCTCCCGGACGTTTCATGCCGAGCGCTTCGTGAGGGCGTACGTAATTAAACTCATGCCTGAAATGCTCCAGCAAAAGCTGCTGCTCGACTAAGTTTTTCCCTAAGGGCAACTCAAGTTTCAAGCTACGGTGCATTCGTTCATGGCGACCATTCTGGGCGGGTCTTCCCGGCATGGTTCGCTCGGGATAAATACCCAGCCGAATCCACCAAACTGCCAGTGTGGATATTCTTGCCAGGCCAGGAGAGGCGAACGGTACCCCGTTGTCCGAACGGATAACTTCCGGCATGCCGTACTCCTGAAAAAGCCTCTCAAAGGCCTGTTTTACAGGCTGGGTCATGATCTTGGGATGGGCCCTGCACGCTAAAATCAGCCGCGACGCATGGTCTGTGACGGTCAAAGGGAAGCACATCTGAGCATTAAGCATCTTGAACTGCCCTTTGTAGTCAGCACACCACGTCTTGTTAGGTTCGTCGGCCTTTCGCATTTGTGCGTGGGAAATGCTGTGTCGGCGTTTGAAGCGCCGCTTTTTGACGAGCCCAAGTCGGTCAAGCCATTGACCGGCCGTACTTGGAGAGGGCCAGGTGACGGAGGGATCTTCCAGCCGTAATAGCTCGAGAAGCTTTTTCGGCCCCCATTTATCGTGAGCCTCCTTCATCGCGACTACACGGGCCAAAATCTCGTCGTCGGTTTTATTTGGGCTGTTGTGAGGTCGCCGGGACAGTTCGGATAAAGACCTCAAATCGCCGTCGTGCCGGGCAATCCACTTATCGACGGTAGGTCGGCTAACGTCAAAGCGGCGTGCCAACTGGCTTTTGGTGAAGTTGCCAGAAAGCCAATCAGCTACCAGCTTGATTCTTTGATTCATGGGGGACTCTTGGTTCCAGGGCATGATCAGTTACCTCCTGATCATGCGTATTAGCCTGTAAACCATGTCCCCGGTTAGAAATGTAAACGATGTCCCCGGTTTGTACCGGGGCAAGCCCCCTCCCACATTGGATTGTGGTTTACACCACTAGCTGGCGTCTTTGTTCTGAGGCGCGCCAGGCACGAGGGTCAAGCCTGGTTTTTCCACGTCGCGGGAGACGTGGGCTTTGACTTCCGACACGCCGCCGTCTTCGTCGTTGTGGATCACCAGTACGCCCGGTCGGCGCAGTTGCTCCAGGTCACCCTCGGCGAGGCTGAAGCTCTCGCTCAGGTTCTTGTCGGTGAGAGCCTTGGCTTCGGCGCGGCGCTGGGCAAACTTGCGCCCCTTGCGTTGCTGGTAGCGTGCCCAGGTGACCAGGATCACCGCGTTGAACAGTGCGATCCACAGGTAGACCTGCAAGGTATTGAGCGCCGCGAAAATCGGCGCCTCGATACGCGGGCCGCCGTGGGTTTCAAGCATCGAAGTGACCCCGCGCGCCAGCAGCCAGACCAGTCCGGCCCAGGCCATCAAGGTCAGGATCACGTCGATGATCCACATCACGGTACTTTGGCGAGTTCTGACCAGTTTCATGCTCACGCCTCCTCTTCAACAGGTTTGATACCGCGATCCGGGCTGACCCAGCGCGCGCGCTTCTGGTGCTGGTTGAACAGCACCTTGGGGAAACTGACCAGGGTGGTGAACAGGCTGACCAGCCAGAACACCATCGGGTACCACACGGTCCAGAACAGGGTTTTCCACAGGTCTTTCTCGTAGCGGCGGTCGATCAGGATGCTCACCGCAAACTGCACCAAACACACCATCGCCAGCACCAGGCCGGTAAAGGCCGGCGGGACCAGGGAGTCCACCGTGATTGCCGGCGGCAGCACGATGAATTTGCCCAGGCCCCAGAAAATCACCGAAAGCAGGAAGGTGAAGGCCCAACCGGTGGACAGGCAGTATTCGAACAGCAGCGGCCACAGGTAGCGATGGCGCCATTGCCAGATGCCACGGATATTCTTGAACAGCACTTCGGCACCGCCCTGGGCCCAGCGCAGGCGCTGTTTCCACAGGCCACCGACGGTTTCGGGCATCAGGATCCAGCACAGCGCGCGCGGCTCGTAGAAGATGCTCCAGTGATCGAGCTGCAGCTTCCAACTGACATCGATGTCCTCGGTGATCATGTCGGTGCTCCAGTAGTCGATGCGGTCCAGCGCCTTTTTACGGAACGCCACCACCACACCCGACACCGTGAAGATCCGCCCGAACACGCGCTGGGTGCGCTTGATCAAGCCGATGATCGAGGAGAACTCGCCCACCTGCACGCGGCCGATCAAGGTCGAGCGTGTGCGGATGCGTGGGTTGCCGGTGACGGCGCCCAGGCGCGGGTTGTCGAGCATCGGTGCAACCATGTAGGCCGCCGCGTTTTTATCCAGCAGCGCATCGCCGTCGATGCACACCAGGTATTCGCTGCGCGAGGCCACCGCACCCATGCGCAAGGCCACGGCCTTGCCCTGGTTCTGCGCCAGGTGCAGCACCCGCAGGCGTGGATGCTCCAGCGCCAGGGCATCGAGGACGGCGGCGGTGTTGTCCTTGGAACCGTCGTTGACCGCGATCACTTCGATGTTCGGGTACAGCTGGCCCAGCGCCGCATGAATGGTGTCGGCGGCGTTATCGCCCTCGTTGTAGCAAGGGATGATGATCGAGATCAGCGGGTTGCCGGCCAGGGTCGGTGCCGGAGTGTCTTCCTCCCAGGGCCAGTGGCGCTCCCAATGCAGCCAGAAGTACAAGCCACCGGCGATCCACAGCGCCGACATGAACAGCGGGTAGAAAAACACGAAGTCCATCAGGAACTGCCCGGTGACCAGGAAGATCAGGCCCAGGGGCACGCCTAATACCAGTGCCAGCACGAATAACGCCAGGATTCTGTCGAACATGGTCAAGGATTCCATTGGTTGGAAAGGGCCGGACGCACAGTCTTCAGGTCCGGGGAATTTTCCAGGAAGTTGTCCGGGTAGTAGCCAAAACTCGTGACACCCTGGCGCTTGAGCACACCCATCCATTCAGCCATCTGCACAGCGTCGATATCCGGCGCGGCCTTGGTGCGCCAGTCTTTGGCCTGCAGTTCGAATACCGTGCGCTCCATCGCGCCAGGACGCGCCTTGACCGTCGCCACCAGCTTCTCCAGCCAGGCATTGGAGGTCTTGTACTCCTGGCCTTCCATCAGCGGCATGGCCATCGGCGCGGTCCAGTCATAGGTCTGGAGGAAATCATCGAGGTTCTGGGCGAACCAGGCCTCGCTCGCCGGGTTGAGCATCGGCTCGGCGAAGATATTGCGCGCGGTCTGCACCTGCGGCCCACCGATGGCGTGGACCTTGGCGGTCAGCTCTTTGGTGAAGTCGATCAGGTAGCGGCTCTTGAAGCGCGTCCAGCGCTGCATCACGGCCGGGTCGGCGCGCAGGGCCTGGATGCTGCCCGGCAGGCCGTTGGCGGCATAGGCCTTGAGCGCGGCGGGGCTGGCGTCTTCGAAGTCAGAGAGCACTGCGTCGTCGTGGTACAGCACGCCGTCGATGGCATTGTTGCGCGCCAGGTCTTCATAGATCTCGCCAATGATCTTGCGCACCTGCGGGTCGAACGGCGACAGGCGTTTATATTGGTCCGGGTCGGTGCCGACCTGACCGGTTTCCGGGTCCCAGCGCGTCACGCGGGGCAGCTTGGGATCGAGGGCAAAACTCAACACCGGCATCCACGCGTACACGGCGGCATGGGCACGGGTGTGCAACTGCCAGGAGACGCGGTTGAACAGGTCGGCGCGCACCGGCAAGTGACGGTTGGGGAAGTACAGTTCGTGCACCAGGCCATCCCCCTTGGGGTCGGCGAAGGCTTGCAGGAACACCGTACCGGCGCCCATGTCCACCACGCGCTGCACCAGTTGGTCGAGGTTGCGCGCCTGCTGGGCCGGGTCCGGGTCGTAGACGTTGTCCAGGTCCACATGCAGCACCCGCAGCGGTGCCGGGGTTTGCACGGCGACGATGCTGTTGGCGAAATGCTCGCCGTCCGGGTCGGAGGCCACCAGGAAGCGCGGGCTGTTCATCAGGTCACTGGAGCTGTCGAGGCCGTCTTCCAGGGTCAGGGCCATCTGGTAGCCCTGCTCGCCGACGATCGCCAGCGAGGTGCCCTTGGCGGCGCCGTACGGCCACACCCATACCCGTGGTTTCTTGCCGGTCACGGTTTGGATCTTGTTGGAGATCGCCGCGACATCCGCACGCAGCCGCGCATCGAACTGCGCCTGGGTTTCATAGCGGCCCGTGGCCGGGTCATAGCGCAGCGAGGTCGCCGCCGGCTCGAGGTTGCCCTGGGGGTTGGCCAGGATCCCGGTGTGGCTGGCGTCGGTGTGCGCGGCGATTTCCACCAGGCCCGATTGCGACACTTCGCGGATCTGCTGCCAGGTAAGGAACTCGCCGCGCGGCCGTGGCGAGCCGGCGAAGTCCACCGGTTTGTTCATCGGCGTGTCGATCCAGTAGCCCACCGGCGCCAGCAAGGCCGGCCAGCGATAGGCGCGCAGGATCGGCATCACGCGGGTATAGAAGCTCGAATAGCCGTCATCGAAGCTGAGCATGATGGCTTTGGGCGGCAACGCGGGGCCGCCACGGCGGGCGGCCAGGATCTGGTCAACGCTGACCGCCTGATAGCCGTTCTCCCGCAGCCAGGCCAACTGTTCGATCAATCGCTCGGTGCGCACCGCCACCACGGCCTGGTCAGGATCGCGGTCCGACACGTCATGGTAGGCAATGCCCAGGAAGTGGTTTTTCGGCCACGCCGCTTCGTTGGGCGGTGTCGGCCGCTCGGCGGGGGGAGTGAAAGGTGCGGGTTGCTGGGCGCAGGCACTGGCCAGCAATACGCCCAGAACCAACAAGCAACGGCTGAGGAAGGTCATGGTCAGGCTCTTTTAGAAACGGTAAGTGAGGTCGACGAGCAGACGCAGATCGCGTTCGCGATCCCCGTCATAAGGTCGGCTGATCAGGCTCAGGTTGGCGCCGGCGTCCAGCACGTCATTCCAGCGAAAGCGTTGGCCATAGCCCACCAGACCGATGCCACCGGTGGAGTAATCCCGCTGGCTATACGTACCCGCACCGACCTGGAACTGCTGACTCCACTGGGTCTCGTAGCGGTGATAGAGCACATGGTTGATGTTGAGGACGGGCAACACGGTAAAGTCCGACTTCGGATTGAAGTACACCGTGTCTTCCTTGCTGTTGCGGCTGGCGCCGACTTCCAGGCCCAGGTCCACTTGCACTTTCGGCGAGCTGTAGAGGCCTTCGCGGCCGCTGAGCAAGGCTTCGAAGCGGTCGTTGCCGTCGCTGAAATGGGAGGGGCTGAGGGTGAGTTTCCATTCGCGGCTTTCGTTGGCGCGCCAGCGGATAAAGCCGCTGCCACCGTTGGCCGTGACCCCGTCATTCAACGCCCGCAGCGGCGTGGTGCTCAGCAGGTAGCCGAGGCTGCCGCCGTATTGCCAATTGTCGTTGATGTCGCGGGCAATCGACACCGCGGCGCCTTGTTTGGAGCCATCGCCGTAGGAATGGTTGGAGACCTCGGCTTCAATGGTCATGTCGCGGGTACGCCGCTCCACGCCCACGACCTGCCAGCGATGCTGGCCCGTGCCTTCGCTGAAGTCGGCCTTGGCATACCCGGCGCCGGCGAATACACGCCAGTCTTCGTCGATGGGCGGCGTGTAGATCCGACTCTCAATGCCCCAATCGCGGCTACCCGCGACGGCGCCCGCGTCACTGTCATTGCCCCCGCCAAAACTTTTACCGGTATAGGCCTCGACCCGCAGCTCGGCCATGTCATGCACGTCGCGCAGGCGGCTCAGGCGCTGCACCTGGCGATTGTCCGGGTTGCGGGCGAGCACATCGTCGGTGAGCACGTCGAGCTGGCGCCACTCCTGCAGGTCCATGGCGGTGTAGGCCTGGCTCACTTCCAGGCCCATATCCCGTGGGGCCTGGGCTTCGGTTTCCTTCAGGATGCCTTCGGCACGCCGTGGCAGGTCGCGGGCGCGGTACATGTCAGCCTGGGCCAGGCGCAGGCCGACGTTGCCAGGGGCTTTCGCCACCAGCGCTTCGAGGCCGGCTTCGCTTCCCGGCAGGTCGCCGCCGTAGACGCCGGCCTGGGCCGACAGTTGCTGGGCGTCCATCCACGCGTCGTTGGGGTTGCCGATGGGCAAGCCCTTGAGCTCGACCCGCGGGTTCTGGCTGTTGGCGAGGCCCTTGGCGACCTCGTTGGCGTCCTCGGCTTTATCGCTTTCCTGCAAGGCGTAGAACAGCGCGGTGGTGTCTTCGACCCGATCATCGGGCTCGGCGTCGGTGGCGCTCAGGGCCTGGCGATACAGCGGCTCGGCTTTTTCCGGCTGGCGTTGGTCGAGGTAGGACGCGGCCACCCAGCGCACGGCGTAGGTCGGCAGTTGCACGCCTTCGGCCTTAAGCACTTCGTACTCGCGGATCACTTCAGCGGTACGCGCACGGGCCTTGAGTGCACCCAGGCGGTCGATACGCCAGCGCACCACATCGTCATGGGCGCTGGCGTCCGGGGTCCAGCGGGCGAGCAGTTTGTCGTAATCGGCCAGGGCTCGGTCGGCAATCACGTAGCGTTCTTTTTCGCTGCGGGTGGCGAACTCGGCCATGCGCACACGCTCGGCAGCGAGGTCGCCTTCCAGGCGGCGCTGGGTCACCGGGTCCAGCAGGCCAGGACGCTGGGCCGACAGGCGCAACGCGGCTTCCGGCAGGCGGGCCTTTTGCAGGGCGACGATGTATTCGCGGGCGACGTCAGGCTTGTCGCCCGCGCGGATAAACGCCTGGTCGAACTCAAACAGCGCATCGTAGTTGAGGCCGGCGCGGGTCAGTGCGTAGCCCAGGGCCATGCGGCGGTTAGGATCATCGGGCTTGGCGGCCACCAGCGCGCGGGTGCGTTGCACGGCTTCTTTGGCCTTGCCGCCGTCGGCCTGGGTCAGGGCCAAGCCCAGTTGCAGATCGACATTATTCGGCTCACGCAGCAACGCCTGGCGATAGACAGCCTCAGCCTGGGCCCATTGCCGCTGGTTACGATACGTACGCGCGACGGTGGCGAGCGCCTGGGTGCTGAGGTTGCGATGTTTACCCTGGGCCTCGTACACCTTCAGCACTTCGGCGTCCTGGCCGGCCCAACCGGCGATCACCACATGATCGCTGACCTGGCCTGGCGTCTGGCGTTCGGCAGACAGCTGGCGCAATTGGGTCAGGGCGGGGGTGAAGTTGCCGTTGCGCGCCTGAATAATCAGTGCGTCATAGGCCGGATCGGCCATGGCGAAGGCGGGCATCAGTAATTGGCTGCATAAGGCTGCCCCGACGAGCAGTCGCAACCGGCCTGATGCACTGAGTGGTAGGTTTCGCAACATATCGTGAGCTTCCTTACACACGGAAAGCTGTAACGATAGGTGGTCCTGAGCGAATTGCCGCAGGGTGCCGGCGTCCAATGACCCGGCCTAGCTTTCCTGTGTGAACTATCTCTTAGGAAAGTAGGAAAAAGACCAATCCAAAACAATTGTTCAGAATTGCGCAGCCTATCTGAAATGTGAATGTGGGAGCGGACTTGCCTGCGATAACGGGGTACCAGCCGGCACGTGCGCCGACTGTTTGACCCTTATCGCGGGCACTCCCGCTCCCACATTATTTATTTCCGGGTGATGGCGAAATCTTTACTGTGCGCCGCTGACCGCGCCGACCTTGGCCATCACAAAACCAATGAATTGCTCGACGGTCATCTTCTGGCCGTTGAAGGTCACTTCATTGTTGGCGTAGTGCAACTTGGACACCACGTCGCTGCCGACCAGGGTCGCCAACTGAGTACCGACCGCCATGCCGCTGACCATCTCAGCGGCCATTTGGGACTGCTGCTCGATGGCTTTCGCGTCGCTCACGCCACCGAGTTGCGCTTGCAGGGCGGCAACGTCGCCAATCATCGGCTTGGACAGGGTCAGGTTGGCATCCAGCAATGCAATCATCTGCTTGCCCAGCTCAACCGGCGGCAGCTCCATGGACGCTGGCTTGGCCAGGTCCACCAGCAGGTTGAACTTGCTTTCGCCATGGGTGGTTTTCAGCGACAGGTTTTCCACGGCGATCTGCGGCTTGGCGGCCAGTACCTGGTTGACGTTCGCTTCGGCCAGGGCCTGCTCGGCTTCGGTCAGTTGCAGCTCAGGTGCGGGCTCGGTCAGTTGCAGCTCAGGTGCGGGCTCGCCCGCTGCGGCAGCGGCTTGCACCGGCTGCATCTTGTCCTGGTACAGCTTGGTCAACACCAGCATGGCCGGGATGTCGACGTTCTTCATGCTCAGGGCCATGGCCGCCGAACCCACGGGTTTGCCCTGGTAACCGATCTCGTCGATCTTGTAGTCGACACGGCCGGCCAGGTTGTTGTCCTTGGTTTCGCTGGAGTCTTTCTGCTCGAAGCCTTTGACCGTCAGCACGGCTTTCTGCGGGCCGAAGGTGAACGTGCTGTCGGTCAGCTCAACGGTGTTTTGCCCGGTGTAGAAGCCAAAGGTGGATTTTTCCAGGTTGCTGGCGATGGTCAGGCCAGACAATTGAGCTTCGAAGTGTTCGCCCTTGCCGTCTAACCCGGCGATCTTGAAGCTGTTCATGAAGCCGTCAGCCTTGACCTTCTGGCCTTCTGCGGTGCTGTCGAAATTCAGGTTGGCGCCAGAGAAGCTCGCCGAAGCTGCGGCGTCCTTGAACTCCAGGGGCAGCAATTCGATGTTGCCGTTGACCGAGCGGCTGTAGCCGATATTGGCCACGCCTTTGAGCGGCGACACGTCTTTGGCGGCGGCGAACCACTTCTCGGTGGTGGGGTTTTTTTCCAGTTCGTAGTGACTGGTGGCCATGACCGGCAGCCATTTGAGCGTCACCAGGCGCGAGAACGGCAGCGGGCCGTGTTCGATATGGTCGACGAAGAGCAATTCGGGATTGGGGTTTTCTTCGCCGAACACCGAGCCTTGGCCCTTCAGGCGGTAGTGCGCGGTGCTGCTGAACACGCCACGCTCCAGGGACACCAGCTCCAGGGCCACGGTGCCATCAACGCCGGCCATGGAGGTCTGCAGTTCCTTGTTGGCGTTCTGGATCGCGGTTTGCAGCACCGGTTCCAGTTGTTTACCGGTGTACCAGGCGCCGCCTGCACTGACGACGCCTACGGCGACAACTAAACCCAAAAGAACGACTGCTGGCTTATTCATGAAGTGACCTGATCAAATCCTGTGAGAAGTGGGCTGTCTTCCTTGAACCCTGTTGGGGTTGGCTCAAGCCCGCCGAAAAATCCGGGAGAGGTTAGCATAGGCTCCGTAGCAGCGGTCGAGCGCAGCGAGGCCGCGTTCGACTGCGAAGCAGTCGTAAAACCACGCACCTTGGCTTATCAAAAAACGTGCGTGCTGGTTTTACGAGGACTTCGTCCTCGAACGCGGCCTCGTTCTACTCGACCACTGCTACGTCAGGAATACTCCAATTCGATCTCGTCGAGCTGGTGGTCAAAACTCTTCAGGCGTGCGGTCCAGGTGTACACCAGCACCTCAAACTCGCGGTGTATCACCGCATTGCCGGGCGTGTCGGACTTGGGGTCGCAGAAGTCCAGTTGGTAGCGCTCACGGGCCATCTGCGTGGCAACGTCGGACAATTCCCGCGCATTATTCAGCCAATGCCGGCCATCGGCGACCTGCCGATCGAGGGCCACACACTGTTTTTTCAGGACTTCGAGGCTTTTTTCCAGGGGCGTGCCGGTAAGGTCGCCCATGACTTCCTGGAAGGTGCGCCCCGGCTGCCAATAGCTGCCCCAGAAATAGCGGTCGAACACGGTTTCGACTCGACGCAGGGCGACCTTGGTGTCCCAGATCGCTACGCGGGTCTTGCCTTGCTCGAGGAGTTTTTTCTTCACGCGTTGGTTCTGGTAGGACGCCCAGGCCACCACGCCGATGGACAGGGAGCCGATCACCAGGCAGGCGCTGTCGAGAAACACCATGGCCTTGTCGAGTTGATGGGCGAGCATGACGCCGTAGAAATACGCGGCCGATAACAACACCAGTGCGAAGAGCACGCACCAGAAAGCGGGAGCATAAGGGTTTTTCATTATTGGAATCCCCATGAGCAAACGCGAGCAGTGTCAGGCGAGTCGTCACGGCGACCCGCCTGTCCAAGCATAGCTATTCGCTCAGGGTTTGCCGGGCTGTGACGCTTGCGTTCGTCCGCTTTCCCAGCCGCCGCCCAGGGCCAGGAACAGATCGATCTGGCTCATGGCAACCTGGGTATTCGCCGCCGCCAGTTGCGCGCGCATCGCGGTGTAGGTGCGGGTGGCTTGCAGGTCGGCAAGGAACGATTCGCGGCCGGCCTGGAAGAAGCGGTGGGTCTGGTCTGCCGCCTCTTGGGCCGAGCGCTCGGCGTCCGCCAGCGCCTCGCGCCGTTGCAGCACGGCGGTGTATTGCGCCAGGCCGGTCTGGGTTTCGCGGATGGCATTGAGTACCACACCGTCGAAATGCGCCAGGGCGCCCTGGGTCGCGGCTTCGGCTTCGTGGATGCGCGCACGGGCGCCGTTGGTCGGCACCGTCCAACTGATCATCGGGCCGAAGCCCCAGCGGTTGGTCGCCGGCTGGCCGAGGTTGTCGAGCAGGCCCACGGTGCCCACCGTGGCGCCGATGGCGATGTCCGGGTACAAGGCGCCGGTGGCCACGCCGATACGCGCAGTGGCGGCGGCCAGTTGGCGCTCGGCCTGGCGCACGTCGGGGCGACGCTTGAGCAGTGCCGCACCATCGCCCACCGGCAACAATTGAGCGATATGCGGCAGTTCGGCACAGCTGCCGGTGCCCGCCGGCAGTTGGTCCACTGGCTTGGCCAGCAGCATCGACAGGCGGAACAGCCCGGCCTGGCGCGCCGCTTCGTAGCGCGGCATGTCGGCGCGCAAGGATTTGTATTGGGTTTGCGAGCGGGTGACCTGGGTTTCATCGCCACGGCCCGCGTCACGCAGGCGTTGGGTCAGTTTGGTGCTCTGGGCTTGCAGGTCGAGGGACTCGTTGGCAATCGCCAGTTCTTCGTTGGCCGCGCAGACCTGGGTGTAGGAGCGCACCACATCGGCCACCAGGGTGATGCGTGCGGTATCAGCGGCAGCCTGGGCCGCATCGGCGCTGGCCTGGGCGCTTTCGATGCCACGTTGCAAGGTGCCGAACAGGTCGAATTGATACGAGGTGGTAATGCCGACGCTGCCGATGTTATCCACCGGCACTTTGTCCGCCTGCAAAAACGCTTCGCCGGATTCCTGCAGCCGTTGCACCTCGGCCTTGGCGCCGGCACTCCAGCCGCCGGCGGATTCAGCCTGTTGGGTCTGATAACGGGCGCGCTGCAGGTTGGCTGCGGCCACCCGCAGGTCGGTGTTGGAGGCCATGGCCTGGCGTACCAGCTCGTCCAGGCGCGGGTCTTTGTACAGCTTCCACCAGTCGGCCGGCACCGGCGCCGACACCACGTCGCTGCCCTTGCCCGCCAGTTGCCCTTGCAGGTCAGCGCGGTTGACGGCAGACGTTTGCGGCAGCTTGTAATCCGGCCCCACCACTTGGCAGGCCGACAGCAACAACCCCAGCGCAGCGGTTGCCCACAGCGGCTTCATGGCTTGGCTCCGTCATTGGGTTTGTCGCCAATGATCGACACCGTGGCCGTACGCCCGGCGATCATGCGGAAGTCCGCCGGGACATCGTCAAAGGCAATACGCACCGGAATCCGCTGGGCCAGGCGCACCCAGCTGAACGCCGGGTTGACGTTGGGCAGCAGGTTAGAGCCGCTGCTGCGGTCACGGTCTTCGATACCGGCGACGATGCTCTGCACATGCCCGTGCAGGCGGGCGTTGTCGCCGATCACACGGATGTCGACGCCCATGCCGACGTGGATACCGTCGAGCTTGGTCTCTTCGAAGTAGCCGTCGATGTGGAACGAATTGCTGTCCACCACCGACAGCACCGGCCGCCCGGCGGTGACGAACTCCTGGGTACGCGGTGCACGGTCGTTGACGTAGCCGTCCACCGGGCTGCGGATCACCGAGCGGTCGAGGTTGAGTTGGGCCGAGTCCACCGTCACTTGCGCTTCGGCCAGGGCCGATTGGGCGCGGGCAACGCGGGACTGGCTTTCTTCCAGTTGCTCGCTGGGCACCAGGTTGCCGAGGCCACGGTTACGCTTGTACTCGCGGCTTGCCTGGGCCAGGGTTTCCTGGCGGTCGGCCACGGCGGCCTGGGCTTGGCGCAGGGCCAGCTTGAAGCGGTCCTGGTCGACGGCAAACAGTACCTGGCCCTTGGTCACCAACTGGTTGTCGTGCACATCGACGCGCTGGATCAGCCCGGACACGTCCGGCGCGATCTGCACGATGTCGGCACGGATGTGACCGTCACGGGTCCAGGGCGCAAACATGTAGTACATGACCATGCGCCACACAACGACGACCGCGAAGCTCACGATCAACAACGTCAGGACTACACGGCCGATGGTCAAAAATGGTTTTTTCATGTCATCAGGTATCGACTGAGTGAGTCCACCGCGCCCAGCAACAGCGCGTAGAGCCCCACATTGAACAATGCCCGGTGCCAGACCAGGCGATAGAAGTGGACGCGGGTCAACAGCCCGTGCACCACCAGGAACAACACGTACGTAATGCCCATCAGCACCAGCAGCGTGGGCAGGAACACCCCGCTGATATCCAGATCACCGATCATAAAGGCGCTCCATCGGGTAGCGGCGCTTCCATCTCCGTGCCGCCAATGAATTCCACTCCCGGCAACAACGCCAGGCGCAGGCCGGCCAGCGCGTGCAGCAGGTGCAGGCGGGTATCGGCTTCGTCTTGCAGGCCCTGGCCGTTGAGGGCGCGACGCGTGCGGTCGAGGGTCATCAGCAGACCGCTGGGCGCGGGCAAGCGTTCACCCGCCTTGAGGCAGGCCTTGAAGTAACCGCCCACGCCTTCCACCACCTGGTTGAGCAGCACCCGCGGCACGCCGAGGATGCGCGGCGAATAGGCCAGCAGGTCGAGCAGGTTGAGCGCCACGCGCAGGTCGCGCAGGGCGATGCCGGTGTCCTGGCCGATCATCGCCAGGCGTGGCAGGTGCTGCATCAGGCGGTCAAGCATTTGCACGGCCAGGTAGCGGTGTTCGTTCAGGGTGGCGGGCTCGGTCAGGCCGACGATGTCGCGCCAGCTGAAACGGGTCAGGCGCTTGGCCGCCAGTTCGGCGCCGAAGGGCCGTGCGATCAACGTCCACACAAAGGCGAACAACAGGCCCACGGGCCCGGCCAGGTTGACGTTGGCGAAGTTGAGGAAGTCCGCGTCGTAGGCGCCCTGGATGCTGATGAACGATGAGGTGTTCACCAGCGTCAGCAGCATGCCCAGGTAAAAACGCGGCTGCACGGTCAGCGTGCCGATGCAGATGAACGGCACCGCGAACGCCAGTACCAGCATCGGGAAATCGTGCAGGTTGGGCAGTACCAGGAACAGGTAGAGGCTGGCGAACAGCACCGACATGGCGGTCCAGAAAAAGAACCGATAGATCTGCGGCGCCGGGTCGTCCATAGAAGCGAAAAAACTGCAGGCCACGGCTGCCAGGATCACCGCGCTGCCGCCATCGGTCCAGCCCAGCAGGATCCACAGCACCGACGCGACGATGATCGCGGTGACGGTGGAAAACGCCGAATAAAGCATCAGGCCATGGTCGAGGAACGGCGTGAGCCGGCCCAGGCGCCAGTGACGGTACACGGCGCGCCAGGTGTCCTGGCTTTCGCACTGGATGGCGGCTTGCAGGCTTCGGCAGTCCTGCCACAGGTCGATCCACTCGCCCAGGCGGTAGAGGGCGTTGGAGAACAGCAGTGTGTGGCGCTCGTCCAGCGCTTCGCCTTGGGGTTGCAGGGCGTCGACCTGTTCACGCAGGGCGCGCCAGCGTTCCAGCGGTGCGCTTTCGGTGGTGTTTTCCAGCCACTGCCGGGTGGCTTCCAGCAGCGGCGTCAACTGCTCGAGAAACTGCGGCGCACGCTGTTCGACGGCATACAGCGCATCGTCGAGTTCCTCCACCAACGGCAGCAGGTGGATCATGCGCCCGCGCAATTCCTTGGTATTGCGCACCGTCTGCGGCCGCGCGCCTTCGTGGGGCAACTGGCCGATCATCAATTCAAGGGTATTGAAGGTGGCGACCATGCCGCCGCGCAGGGCGCTGACTTCTTCCGGCTGCACATTGCGGGAAAGAAAGCGCTGGCTGTAGACCTGGGCGTCGCTGAACCACTTGGCCACCGCGCCATCGAACACCGGCATCAGCCGCCGCGGCCAAAACATCGCGCCCACCACCGCCGCGACCGCAATGCCGAGGAAGATTTCCTCGGTCCGCGCCTCGGCCACATCCCACACCGCCAGCGGGTTATCCACCACCGGCAGGGCGATCAGCGGCAAGGTGTAGCCGGCCAGCATCAAGGCATAGTTGTTGGCGGTGCGCAGGTGCATGGAGAGGAACAGCAAGGTGCCCGTCCACAGTGCGATCACCACCACCAGGATGTACGGCGACTGCACGAACATCGGCACAAAAAACACCGCCGCCGCCGCCCCCATCAAGGTGCCGATGGCGCGGTACAGGGCCTTGGAACTGGTAGGGCCGACAAACGGACTGGAGACGATATACACCGTGGCCATCGCCCAATACGGACGCGGCATTTGCATCAGCATGGCGATGTACAACGCGATCATCGACGCGGCGAAGGTACGAACCCCATAGAACCAGTCACGGGCGGGCGGAAAACCGGTAAAAAATCCGTTCAAAGCGTCGCCGCCTCAAAGGCCCGCAGTACACGCAGTGCCGCTTCCATGTCGGCGGTCGCAATGTCCGCCAGCACTTCGCGGCGCAGGCGCACCAGTTGCACCTCCACCGCCTGCACCAACTCGCGACCGCGCTCGGTGAGGCTCAGGGCCTTGGCGCGGCGGTCGTGGATGTCTTCGCTACGGCACACATAGCCGTCATGGCACAGCCGGTCGAGCAGGCGCACCAGCGAAGGACTTTCCATCCCGGAGGCCTGGGCTACTTTGACCTGATGCACTCCGTCGCCCAGGCGACCGATCATCAACAACGGCACAGCGCAGGCTTCGGAGATGCCATAGCTCACCAGCGTGCTCTGGCAGATTTTGCGCCAGTTACGGGCGCCCACCACCATGCTGCTGCTGAGGTTCATCTGGAGGTGTTCGAGGGATTGAGGCACTGGATAGTTCGCATACAGTTAGTTTGCTAACTATCAATATGGTGGAAGGATCGGATTGCGTCAAGTTTTGAAACAATTTAGCGATGGATGGAGCGATTCAGTGGCAACACCGCAGGACGAATGTGGGAGAGGGCTTGCCCTGATGCCAGTCAGTTAAGCCTACATCGCCTCCTGTAGGAGCGAGCTTGCTCGCGAAAAACGTCAACGATAACGCGTGCTTCCTGAATGAACGCGGCGCCTAGATTTTTTTACTGCTCACCTTTTTTTTTACAAAAACACAATTTCCAAAAGATTTTTTTACACCCCTCGCCCACCCCGCAACATTAGATTCAACTCATCCACCACTTCCGCCCAATCGGCATCGTCCAAGATTTCCTCGCGCAAAAACGCTTTCTGGCTGTCGGTCCAGAAAAACGCATCTGCCAATTTGAGATCCGGCTTGAGTGGCGAATGGGTGGTCACAAACTGATCAATACTGACCGGGTCATCCGGCAGCCCAAGCTGTTTGAACAGTGACGGCAAGCTGTGCACAGGCGATTCCATGACGGGCTCCTGAAAAAAGGTATTTAACCGAGTCTAGCGGCAGGCCTCGGGTTGTGGTGGCGGCACGTTGCACAACACGAACAAACGCGCCCTGGCACCACCACCGTCCTGGCGACTGAGTTCGCGCCAGCCCTGGGGCAGTGGCGCGAAATCGTCCGGCGCTTCGTTGCTGCTGATCAGCCATACGCGGCGGGTGTCGGCGGGCAGTGCCGACAGATGATCGAGGTAGATGCGCCCGCCGTCCTGGTCCACCAGGGTGCCGAAGCCGTAGGCGTTGGGCCGGGTCGGCGTGCCATCGGGCCTGGGCGGGGTGTAGAGCTGCAGTTGGGCGTCGGTCTGGTCGTAATACACATAGCTGAGGTACCACATCATGTCGCTGAGGACGATGCGGTCGTCTTCCTGGTAATTGCGATTGACGAACTCCACCGGCACGTTGAATTGGTCGTGCTCATCCACCGTGAAGTTGTTTTTGAGGCCCACCAGCTCCACGCCGACAAACAGCACGAACAGCGCCGCACCCAGCAGCGACAAGCGCGCAGGCAGGCGGTCGATAGCCATGGCGACAAGGATCGGCAAACCCAAGGCGTACACCGTAAGGTAGCGCTCGATAAACACCGGGGAGATAAACGATACCCCGTAGACCAGCAACAGCGGCAGCAGGAAAAACAGCGCCAGCAGGCAAGCGGGCCGATGGCGTTCGCGGTCTCGCGCGGCAGTCATCACGACCACGGCCATCAGTAACAGCGGGACAAACCAGAACAGCGGTGGCCAGAAGCCGATACCTTCATCCTGTAACACGAACTGCCAGACCATCGAAGGCAGGGAAAACAGGCTGACCGGTTCTTCCCAGCCTATGTCCCCGCCTACCTTGAGTTGTTCGACGTGCTGCACCAGGTCCAGCAGGTTCGGCAGCCACGGTACGTACAACAGCACAATCGCGGCATTGGCTACCCACCAGGCCGGGCGTGCGATCAGCCGTCGGCCTCGCGGCTGCGCCTGCCACAGTACCCCCAGGTAAGCCCAATGCACCAGCACGCACAGGGCGGTGAAGTAATGGGTGTAGAAACCGGCGCTCATCAACGCCACATACATGGCCAGGTAGCGCAGCCGCTCGGGCTGGCGCACCCAGTACACCAGCGCCAGCGTCGCCCCCAGCAGCCACACGCCCAGCAGCGAATACATGCGCACTTCCTGGCTGTAGCGCACCGCCGTGGGCAGCAGCGCCAGCAGGATCCCCGCCAGCACGGCAGCACGCCGGGTAGACAGTTGCCGTGTCAGCCAGACACCCAGGCCCACGGCAACCACGCCGGGGATGGCACTCATGCCACGAATCGACCAGATGCTGTCGCCGAACAGCTCGATCCAGCCGCGCAGCATGAAGAAGTACAACGGCGGGTGCACATCATGAGCGGCGTGAAACCACAGGTCCGCAGCGGCGTATTCACTGAGCAGCAGGCTGGAGCCCTCGTCGCCCCAGATCGCCGCCGAAGTCAGGCGGTAAAACCGCAGGGCCATGGCCAGCCCCAGGATCGGCACCCACCACAGTCGGCTCAGCCAACCGACGCGTTCCCACGTAAGACGATTGAATGCGGGCAACGCCCCGACCTTTTCGTTTTGCTCTACCACAGACCGGCGCACCTCGATTCCCCCCGCTGTTGCCTTGAGTGCCTCAGCGCAAACACCGCCACTCTAGGACAAAAGCACCCGGTTCGCTTCTGGAATCGGACAAATCAGCAATTTGTGTAGGGCTTCACCGAAGCGCCCGCAGGAACACGCTATGATTGCCGCCCTCCAAGGACCCAGGATCAAGGACACGTCATGCGCATCGGTTTTCTCTCCCCCCTCGCACTGGCCCTGCTGGCCGGTATTTCCCAGCAGGCCCAGGCCAGTTCCGACGATTCGTGCTACCCCGATTGGCGTGTCTCGCGTGACAGCCTGGACCCTTGTAACAACGTGCCGTTCCTGAGCCCAGGCAATGACAGCCGGGCCAACCTGCGCCTGTTGCTGGCCGACAAAAAGGCCGCGCCGTTGGCGCCCAAAGCGTTGAGCGAAGATGACCTGGCCCAGGGTTTCGGCCCGGTGCCGTTCCCGGTGTATCGCCTGGCCGCTGCCTCCAGTGCAGAGACTGAGCCCGACTCGGACGATTCGCCTACCGCCGAACTCGACACCCTGCTGACGCCCCTGGGTATCAAGCGCGAGGAATACAAAACCGCTGGCGAAGCGTTCCTCAATGGCGAAGGCAGCCGCTGCCGCAGCAACGACGATGACAGCGCCACGGCGTTTATCCGCCAAGTGGTCAAGGCCGACATGCCGGCGGACGAGCGCGCGCTGCTGGCAAAGGCGCGGCTGCAACTGCTCACCACCTGCACCTGGGATGGCCCGGTGATCGCCGAAGCGCAGCAGATCCAGTCAGCCGGCGGCCAACTGTTTCGCACCTACCTGCAAGCCGCCGCCGATTTCTACAGCGGCCGCTTCGCCGAGGCCGCGCAAGGCTTTGCTGGCGTCGGCAGTGCACAGTCGCCGTGGCTGAAGGAAACCGCGCTGTACATGACCGCCCGCACAGCGCTCAACCAGGCCCAGGCCAACACCTATGACGAAGACGGCGTACCGCACCTGGACCGTGTGGATAAGCCCGCATTGGCCACGGCCGAGCAGGGTTTCAACGCCTACCTGAAAACTTACCCACAGGGCGAATACGCGGCCTCGGCCCACGGTTTGCTGCGCCGGGTGTACTGGCTGGCCGATGACAACACCCAGCTCGCCGACGCGTTCGCCTGGGCACTGACGGCCACCGACGAACAGCGCAATGTGTCTGAGGATGAGCTGGTAGAAGAAGTTGACCTCAAGCTGTTGATGGTCAACAGCGATACCGTCAAGACCCCGATGATTCAGCTCGTCAGCGACCTGATGGTGATGCGCGGCGGCAACCAGCCAGCCCTCAGCCGCGCCGACCTCGAGAAGCAAAAAGCCGCGTTCGCCAGCGAGCCAGAGCTCTACGACTACCTGCTGGCTGTGTGCGCGCTGTACATCGAGCATCAACCGGACGCTGCCTTGAAGCAGTTGCCGCAAAGCGTGCCGTCGAGCCTGAATTACTTCGCCTTCAGCCAGCAGACCCTGCGCGCCCTGGCCCTGGAAGCCAAGCAAGACTGGAAAGGCGCCGAGGCCTTGTGGCTGCAATTATTGCCACTGGCAAAGCTGCCGTTGCAACGCGACCAGTTGGAGTTGGCACTGGCCATGAACTACGAGCGCAGCGGCCAACTGGCCAAGGTGTTCGCCAGCGATTCGCCGATCAGTGCCAGGCAGGTGCGCTACATCCTGCTGCGCAACGTTGCCGGGCCTGAACTGCTGCGCCAGCAGATCGCCCAGGCGAGCGATCCGCTGGAACGCCAGACCGCGCAATTCGTGCTGCTCTACAAAGACCTGCTGCGCGGCCAGTTCGCCACGTTCGCCGAGGACCTCAAGCAACTGCCGGCCCAGGCCCCCGAGGACAAGCTGGGCACCAGCCTGGGTTATGTCTACAGCGCCAGCCAGACGCTTAAGCTGTTCCAGTGGAACGGCGACAAGGCCGAATCCGGCTACGCCTGCCCCAGCATCGCGCAAACCGCAGCGACCTTGCAGACCGACGCGAAGAACCCCCAGGCCCTGAACTGCTTCGGCGAATTCATCCTGCGCAACAACCTGGACGGCATGCCTCTGGAGCAGGCCCGCGCCGCCGGCAGCCTGGGCAGCACCGCCTCGGACTTCAAGGGTGAAACCTTCTCGCGGCTCGACGGTTACCAACAGGTCATCGGCAACGCCAAGGCGCCGAAAAACGACAAGGCCTACGCCCTGTTCCGCGCCATCAGCTGCTACGCGCCGGCCGGCTACAACAGCTGTGGCGGCAAGGACGTCGAACCCGGCGTGCGCAAAGCCTGGTTCCGCCAGCTGAAAAGTGGTTTCGCCGACACCCAGTGGGGCAAATCGCTGCAGTATTACTGGTGAAACACCTGTGGCTGGGCTTGCTGTTGCTGGCAAGCCCGGCATTCGGTGCCGTCGATGCCCGCGACTACGACGCCTTCTGGCTGTGGAGCGGCGTCACGCCGCAACCGGTACTCAAGCAGGCCAAGACCCTGTACATCCTCCAGGGCCAGATCAACGCCACCCGCCGCGCGCCCCAGCGCGGTGTGCAGCTGATCGCCCAAGGCATCAGCGTACCGCGCCTCACCCGCGGCGACGTCTGGGTGGTCTACCGCGCCCACACCCTGCACTGGCCCGAACAGATCTATACCCAACTGCTCGGCCAGGTACAACGCTGGCGCGACGCAGGCAACCCAGTGGTCGGCATCCAGATCGACTTCGACGCCCGCACCCAATACCTGCACGAATACGCCGACTTCCTGCGCGACCTGCGCCAGCGCCTGCCGGCCGATCTGAAACTGAGTATCACCGGCCTGATGGACTGGAGCAGCAACGCCGACCCCACCGCCATCAGCCAGCTCAAAGGCGTGGTGGATGAGGTGGTGGTGCAGACCTATCAGGGCCGCCAGAGCATTCCGGATTACGCGGCGTATTTGCCACGGATGAACCGGATGGGGCTGCCGTTCAAGATCGGTTTGATTCAGGGTGGGGAGTGGGAGGAGCCGGGGTATTTGCAGGGGAGTGAGTGGTTTCGGGGGTATGTGGTGTTTTTGCAAAACCGTTGACACTCGCTTTTGGAGCCCCATGAAAAGTCAAGACATCGTCATCCTGTTCAAACTGATCAGTCTGGAACTACAGGAAGGTTGTTCAACGCAAGACGTTGTCATCTTTATGCTTTTGCAGTCTTAAAAAACACTGTGCCCTGAGGACAATCACGACAGCCCTTGCTCGTGAAACGCCCCTATAAAGCCCAAGCTCCACATGCCCAGCCCGATAACGATCCAGATTGCGTTAGCCCAAGTCAGGCGATTGTTCGCCTCGCCATCTGTGTCGCCCTCGATCAGGTTCACCGCGCCTTGCACCTGCACGAACAGCGCTACCTGCACGATCATCAAGCACACGCTCAACTTCATTGCCGTCATGGCGGTGACGAAAAAAACGTAGGTAAAGGGTAACAACCCACACGCAATAAGCCCCAGCGCCATGGCTCGCGGCCACCAGTGGTACGGCGTACCGTCAAGCGCCAGTTTCTGCCTGATTTTCATCACCAGCGAATACAGAAAAAACACCGAGAAGAACGCTCGCACCAGCGGCAACACCTTTGCGCCAGTAGCCCGCCGATAGCAGGCCCACTGCTGGTAACACCAGTAGAAGAGATAAAAACCTTGGGACAGCAACACCATCAGGACCAGCTTGCGCGGCGCGACCACGAAGAATGTAGGTTGGATGGCGGAGACTGGAGTGCGCAGATCAGCTTGTGGAGGCGCGTAGGGGTTTTCGATGACAGACATCGGAAAGACTCACAGGTAATAATCGGACTGAAAGCTTAACGATCAAGGTTCACCAAGGTTTAAGGCAGCAAAAATCAAGAACGGTCCTACATCGGATACTCCAATTTCAATGCTGAGCCATTGCCACTGGGTAGACCGACTCCCACCCGCCCCCCAACGCCTTGTACAACCCCACCATCGCCAACGACACCCCGGTAGAACTCTCGACCCACTGCTCCTGCGTGGCCAGCAGCGCGCTTTGCACGGTGAGCACGTTGACGAAATCCACCACGCCTTCAACGTATTGGTGCTGTGCGGTGGTCAGGGCGATCTGGTTCTGGCGCACGGCTTCGGCGAGGCTGTCACGGCGCAGCTGGCTGGCGTTGTAGCGGGTCAGTTGGTCGTCGATTTCATGCCAGGCACGCAGCACCGTTTGCTGGTAGGCCAGGGCCGCTTCCTGTTGCTGGGCTTCGCGCAGGTCCAGCATGCCTTGCAGGCGGCCGCCGCTGAACAGCGGCAGGCTCACTTGCGGGCCGAAGGCAAACGCACGAGAGCCCCAGGAGCCGAAATCCGACAGTTGCATGGCCTGGGAACCGAGGCTGCCGGACAAGGTAATACGCGGGTAAAAATCGCCCTTGGCCACGCCGATGCTGGCGGTGGCGGCGTGCAGGCGCGCCTCGGCCTGGCGGATATCCGGACGGCGTTCGGCGAGCTCCGACGGCAGGCCGATGGCGACCTGGCGTTGGGCCTGCGGTACGGCGGCGTCCTTGGACAATTGCGCGTGCAGAGCCTGGGGTGGCTCGCCCATCAACAGGCTGAGGGCGTTGATCAACTGGTCCTGGCGTTGCTGCAGATCCGGCAGCCGCGCTTCGATGGCGGCGACCTGGGCGGCGGCTTCGGCGACATCGAGGTCGGTGGCCACGCCGTCAGCCAGGCGCAGTTGCGAGAGCTTGAGGCTGTGGCGGGCGACGTCGAGGTTTTGCTCGGTCACCGCGCGGGTATTTTGCACGCCGCGCAGTTGGATGTAGTCCTGGGCGGTCTCGGCCAGCACCGATAACAGCACGGCGCGGCGGTCGTTTTCCGCCACTTGCAGGGTGGCATCGGCGGCTTCGGTTTCGCGTTTGACCCGACCCCAGAAGTCCAGCTCCCAGGACGCCGAGAACCCCGCGTCCCACTGGTTGAACGCGGAACGGCCGTTTTCGCCGGAGGGATCGTTCAGGCCTTTGCCGCTGTTGCGTTTGCGCTGGTAGGCCCCCGTGGCGTCGACAGTGGGATAACGCTCGGCGGTGGTCACCTGGCGGACCGCACGGCTTTGTTGCAGGCGGCTGCTGGCCAGCTTCAGGTCGAGGTTATCGGTCAGCGCGCGGCGCGTGAGGGCCGACAGTTGCTCGTCGTGGAACACGTCCCACCAGCGCTCTTGCAGCGGATCACTCACTGCTCGGCTGGCGGCTTGTCGCCCTTGAGGTTCGCTCCACCGCGTGGCTTGCGGCGTGTGCGGGCGCTGAAAATCCGGCCCGACAGTGCAGGCACTCAGGCTGATAACACTCAGGGTGAGCCAGGCAAGGTGTCTCATTGCTGGGCCACCTCACGCTGCTTGACCGGCTGCGTGTCGACGCTGGCTTCAACCGACATGCCGACCCGCAGGCGCTCGGTCAGCGGTTGGTTGGGTTCGAGGACGATTTTTACCGGGATACGCTGCACCACCTTGGTGAAGTTGCCGGTCGCGTTGTCCGGCTTGACCGATGCGAAGGTCACACCCGTCGCCGGTGCGAGGCTCTCCAGGTGGCCGTTGAGCAACTCCCCGTCGAGGCTGTCGACCCGCACCTGCACGGCCTGGCCCGCGTGCATATGGGACAGCTGGGTTTCCTGGAAGTTGGCGACCACGTAGGCCTCGGCCAACGGCACCACCGCGAGGATCTTGCTGCCAGGGGTCACATAGGCACCGACCCGCACCGCACGCTCACCAACCATGCCATCCACCGGCGCGACGATGCGCGTGTAGGACAGCTGATAGCTGGCCATTTCCAACGCGGCCTGGGCACGCTTGAGTCCACCTTCGGCTGCATCGCGCTGGGCCGTGAGGATTTCCACCTGCTTACGTTCGGCCGCCAGCACCGCGGTGGCGTTGGCCAGGCGCGCGTTGGCCTGGGCGATGCGGGTCTTGGCTTGCTGGGCGTTCTGCACGGTACCCGCGCCCACGCCGGCGAGGTGGTTGTAGCGGTTCAGTTCATGTTCGGCGAAGGCCACTTCGGCGCGGTCTGCCGCCACGGTGGCCTGGGCCTGGGCGATCACCGAGCTCTGGCGCTCCAGGGTCGCGGTGGCGTTTTTCAGCTGGGCCTGGGCGACCAGGGTGTCGGCGTCGGCGGCCTGGGCGGCGGCGCGAAAATCGCGGTCGTCGATCAGCGCCAACAGTTGGCCGGCCTTGACGCGCTGGTTGTCTTCCACCAGCACTTCCTTGATAAAGCCCGCCACACGTGGCGCCACCAGGGTGAAATCGGCGGCGACGAAGGCGTCGTTGGTGGCCTGGCGCTTGTTGCCCAACAGGCCGGGCGCGACCAGGTACACCAGCACCCCGACAGCAAACACGGCGATAACGGAGACGGCGATTTTGTCTTTGCGTTTCATGGGAAGTCCTTGTGGCTAGGTCGGTGCGCGAGGCGGAAAAATCCGCGTGGGCATCCAGAAAATCAGCAGGATCAACGCCACCGCGACAGCGGCCATGACGTAATAGAGATCCGAAGAAGTCAGCACCACGGCCTGCTCGTGCAGGCGGTGGGCCAGGCCCGGCGCATCGCCGTCGGCCAGCGGCGAGTTACCCAGGCGGTCCACCAGCATGGTCGAGTGAAAGTGCAGGCGCTGGGTGGTCAGCGCATCCAGCACGCCGGTGGCAATCACGGCGGCCAGGCCTTTGACGGTGTTGAACCAGGCCGAGGCGAACGGCCCATCCGCCGGTTGAATGCTGCCGGTGGAGAGCATCAGCAGCGGCAACACCGCCATGGGCTGCCCGAAGATTTGCAGCAGGTACAGGCCGTAGAAATCATCGCGAATCCACGCCGAGGTCAGGTGCGCGCTGCCCATGCAACACAGCACCAACATCCCCAGCCCGATCCCCAGGACCCAGCGGCAATCGACCCAGCGCAGGTTGCACAACGCCGCCACCAGCGGCAATGCGATCAATTGCGGCAGCGCCATCAGCAGCATCACCGGCGCGGTTTGCAATGGGCGATAACCCTGGACCTGAGCGAGGAAACTCGAGGGGATGATGATCACCGAGGTCAGCACCATCAGCACGCCTGCCAGCACGATCAGGGCAAACGCCAGGTTGCGCAGGCCGAGCATCTGCAACTTGAAGAACGGCATCGGGTGCGACCATTCATTGAACATGAACAGCACCAGCAGCACACTGCCGCCGCATAGCAGGAAGGTGATCAGGCCCGACTCGAACCAGTCCAGGCGATTGCCCTGCAGGATGCCGATCACCAGCATGCAGATCGCCGGAAAGCCGAGCAACAGGCCGCGCCAATTGAATTGCTTGAAGCGCTCCAGGCGCAGCGGGTCTTGCGGCAAGCCGTAGGCCACGGCGGCCATGGCCAACAGACACGGCCCGACGATCTGCCAGAACGCCCACTGCCAGCCGACATATTCAGTCCACAGCGCCGCCAATGGCGTGCCAAGGCTCGGCCCGAAGGTGGCGGTAAGTGCGTAGCCAGCCAGGCCATACAGCTTGACGTTGGCCGGCAGGAAGCGCAGCGCCACGGTCATCAGCATCGGCGGTAAGGCACCGCCGGCCAGGCCTTGGACGGTACGCAGCAGCAGCAGGCTTTGGTAGTTCGGCGCAAACGGGCACAGGATCCCCAGTGCGGTGAACAAGCCAATAGCGCACAGGGTGAAGCGCCGCAGGGAAAACGTCACCGAACACCAGGGCGCAAAGGCCATGGCCGACACGGAGGTGGCCGTGTACGCGGCCACCAGCCAGGTGCCTTCGTCAAAGCCGATGTACAGCGCGCCGCGAATATCCGCGAGGGCCACCTTGGTGACCATCTCGTTGAGGCCGGACACCAGCACCGCGAGCAACACGCCAACCAGGCCGATGATGATGCGCGGGCCAAATACAGGCGGGGTGATGGCGGTGGGTCTGGCTGCGGCCGCAAGGGTGGGGGCAGCGAGGGAAGTCATGAACAGGCAGCTCGGGATTAGAAATACCCGAGCAGTTTAATCAGGCACATGCATGACAAAAAGTTACTTATTGGCAGCTTATAACTGCACCACACACAATCCTGAAACCGGCACAAATCTACATGTGGGAGGGGGTTTACCCCCGATTGCTGTGTGCCAGACACAGATTTTCTATCTGATCCAACGCAATCGGGGTGTAGAACCGTAGACATCGTTTACATCTGAAACCGGGGACATCGTTTACACATTTGAGGCCTGGACGCGGGTCATACCTCGTCCAAGCCTCCCCAAGGGATAATCACACAGGTACAAATCCCAAGCTTCATCTTCAGCTTCTTTGAGCCCTATCCTTTCCCCGGACAGCGCCTCGCTGATAAATACCAACTTGCCGTTCCACTTGATCGATCCGTCCTGCCTGACGCTTCGAACTTTCATTTCTGCCGGATATTCCACATCGGGCAAGCATCCTGGATAAATTCGGGTGGACGGCACATACAAGTCTCCCGGACGTTTCATGCCGAGCGCTTCGTGAGGGCGTACGTAATTAAACTCATGCCTGAAATGCTCCAGCAAAAGCTGCTGCTCGACTAAGTTTTTCCCTAAGGGCAACTCAAGTTTCAAGCTACGGTGCATTCGTTCATGGCGACCATTCTGGGCGGGTCTTCCCGGCATGGTTCGCTCGGGATAAATACCCAGCCGAATCCACCAAACTGCCAGTGTGGATATTCTTGCCAGGCCAGGAGAGGCGAACGGTACCCCGTTGTCCGAACGGATAACTTCCGGCATGCCGTACTCCTGAAAAAGCCTCTCAAAGGCCTGTTTTACAGGCTGGGTCATGATCTTGGGATGGGCCCTGCACGCTAAAATCAGCCGCGACGCATGGTCTGTGACGGTCAAAGGGAAGCACATCTGAGCATTAAGCATCTTGAACTGCCCTTTGTAGTCAGCACACCACGTCTTGTTAGGTTCGTCGGCCTTTCGCATTTGTGCGTGGGAAATGCTGTGTCGGCGTTTGAAGCGCCGCTTTTTGACGAGCCCAAGTCGGTCAAGCCATTGACCGGCCGTACTTGGAGAGGGCCAGGTGACGGAGGGATCTTCCAGCCGTAATAGCTCGAGAAGCTTTTTCGGCCCCCATTTATCGTGAGCCTCCTTCATCGCGACTACACGGGCCAAAATCTCGTCGTCGGTTTTATTTGGGCTGTTGTGAGGTCGCCGGGACAGTTCGGATAAAGACCTCAAATCGCCGTCGTGCCGGGCAATCCACTTATCGACGGTAGGTCGGCTAACGTCAAAGCGGCGTGCCAACTGGCTTTTGGTGAAGTTGCCAGAAAGCCAATCAGCTACCAGCTTGATTCTTTGATTCATGGGGGACTCTTGGTTCCAGGGCATGATCAGTTACCTCCTGATCATGCGTATTAGCCTGTAAACCATGTCCCCGGTTAGAAATGTAAACGATGTCCCCGGTTTGTACCGGGGCAAGCCCCCTCCCAC
>NZ_FKLB01000028.1:0-15412 GCF_900067035.1 Pseudomonas sp. 1 R 17 | reverse complement strand
GGGTGTAGAACCGTAGACATCGTTTACATCTGAAACCGGGGACATCGTTTACACATTTGAGGCCTGGACGCGGGTCATACCTCGTCCAAGCCTCCCCAAGGGATAATCACACAGGTACAAATCCCAAGCTTCATCTTCAGCTTCTTTGAGCCCTATCCTTTCCCCGGACAGCGCCTCGCTGATAAATACCAACTTGCCGTTCCACTTGATCGATCCGTCCTGCCTGACGCTTCGAACTTTCATTTCTGCCGGATATTCCACATCGGGCAAGCATCCTGGATAAATTCGGGTGGACGGCACATACAAGTCTCCCGGACGTTTCATGCCGAGCGCTTCGTGAGGGCGTACGTAATTAAACTCATGCCTGAAATGCTCCAGCAAAAGCTGCTGCTCGACTAAGTTTTTCCCTAAGGGCAACTCAAGTTTCAAGCTACGGTGCATTCGTTCATGGCGACCATTCTGGGCGGGTCTTCCCGGCATGGTTCGCTCGGGATAAATACCCAGCCGAATCCACCAAACTGCCAGTGTGGATATTCTTGCCAGGCCAGGAGAGGCGAACGGTACCCCGTTGTCCGAACGGATAACTTCCGGCATGCCGTACTCCTGAAAAAGCCTCTCAAAGGCCTGTTTTACAGGCTGGGTCATGATCTTGGGATGGGCCCTGCACGCTAAAATCAGCCGCGACGCATGGTCTGTGACGGTCAAAGGGAAGCACATCTGAGCATTAAGCATCTTGAACTGCCCTTTGTAGTCAGCACACCACGTCTTGTTAGGTTCGTCGGCCTTTCGCATTTGTGCGTGGGAAATGCTGTGTCGGCGTTTGAAGCGCCGCTTTTTGACGAGCCCAAGTCGGTCAAGCCATTGACCGGCCGTACTTGGAGAGGGCCAGGTGACGGAGGGATCTTCCAGCCGTAATAGCTCGAGAAGCTTTTTCGGCCCCCATTTATCGTGAGCCTCCTTCATCGCGACTACACGGGCCAAAATCTCGTCGTCGGTTTTATTTGGGCTGTTGTGAGGTCGCCGGGACAGTTCGGATAAAGACCTCAAATCGCCGTCGTGCCGGGCAATCCACTTATCGACGGTAGGTCGGCTAACGTCAAAGCGGCGTGCCAACTGGCTTTTGGTGAAGTTGCCAGAAAGCCAATCAGCTACCAGCTTGATTCTTTGATTCATGGGGGACTCTTGGTTCCAGGGCATGATCAGTTACCTCCTGATCATGCGTATTAGCCTGTAAACCATGTCCCCGGTTAGAAATGTAAACGATGTCCCCGGTTTGTACCGGGGCAAGCCCCCTCCCACATTTGCCCTGTGTACGCTTGATGTTTAGGTTGGTTGAGCTTCCAGCCAGGTGGCGTGGCAGCTCTCACGCATCGTCTCGCGCAGCCACTTATGAGCCGGGTCTTTGTCGAAGCGCGGGTGCCAGGATTGGGCCAATACCAACGTCGGCAGCGAGATCGGCAACGCAAACGCGCGCAGTGGCAGCTTCAAGCGGTTGGCGCTCAACAGGGCTTCCTTGGGCACCGGCAGAATCAGGTCGGAATCGGGCAACATGAACATCGCACCGTGAAACCCCGGGGCGATCATCGCCACCCGCCGCTCCAGGCCCTGGGCATTCAACGCGGTGTCGATCGGCCCACGGGCGATGCCACGCCGCGAGATACTGATATGGGAATAGCTGGCGAAGCGCGCGGCGGTGATCTCGTCGTCAAACAACGGATGGTCCTCCCGCGCGAGGCCCACGAAGGTGGTGGAAAACAGGTTCTGCACCTTCACTTCCGGGGTGACCGGCATGGTGTTGCTCACGCGCAGGTCCAGCCGCCCTTCACGCAGCGCTTCATCATCGGTGTCGCCTTCGGGTACGAAACACAGCTCGCACAGCGGCGCCATGCGCTCCATGGTGTCAAACAGCCGACCGCCATACACGCCGATGAAAAAGTCATTGGCGCGCACACTGAAGCGACGGCGCAAGGTGCTTAAATCAACCTGATCCGCCGAGCGAAACAGCAACGCCGCCTGCTCCACCACGTTGCGCACCTGGCCTTGCAACTGCAAGGCCTTGGGCGTCGGCACCAGGCCGCGACCGGCGCGCACCAGAATCGGGTCGCCTACCGCTTCGCGAATACGTGTGAGGGTACGGCTCATGGCCGCCGGGCTGAGGTTCATCCGCCGCGCGGCGCCCACCACGCTGCCCTCGTCGAGCAAGGCGTCGAGGGCGACCAACAGGTTCATGTCGGGTAGTTGCATGCCAAGCACTCGTGATCAGTCGGGAGTGAGCTGGCCGCAATCGTAGCAGGCTGGGTGTATCAGCGCTGCATGCCCCAACGCTTCACGGTGAGCCGCTCGAAGGTATCAAACACCAGGTTTTCCACCAGCAGGCCGATCAGGATCACCACCGCCAGGCCGGCGAATACCTTGTCGGTGTACAGCTCGTTGCGGTTCTGGAAGATGTACCAGCCCAGACCGCCCTTGCCGCTGGTCGCACCGAATACGAGCTCGGCGGCGATCAGTGTGCGCCAGGCGAAGGCCCAGCCGATTTTCAGCCCGGCGAGGATAGACGGCAGTGCGGCCGGGATCAGGATGAACAACACGAAACGCATGCCCTTGAGGCCGTAGTTGCGACCGGCCATGCGCAGGGTTTCGGACACGCCGAGGAACCCTGAATACGTGTTGAGCGCCAGCGCCCACAACACCGAATGCACCAGCACGAAGATCAGGCTGTTCTGGCCCAGGCCGAACCACAGCAGCGCCAGCGGCAATAACGCAATGGCCGGCAGTGGGTTGAACATCGAGGTCAGGGTGCTCAGCAGGTCACGGCCCAGTTGCGTGGACACCGCTAGGGTGGTCAGGGCAAACGCCAGCACGATACCGATCAGGTAGCCCTTGATCAGCACCACCAGCGAGATGCTCACCTTGCCCAGCAGTTCGCCACTGAGCAGGCCGTCATAGAGCGCGTGAAAGGTCTGCAGGAAACTCGGCAGCAGCAGGTCGTTGTTCTGGTAGCGCGCGACGGCTTCCCAAAGGATCGCGAGCACGATCAGGATCAGGCCCTTGCGCAGCCAGCCTTGCTGCCACAGGCGTTGGCGCAGGGGCAGTTCGCGTTCAATGGGGACACTGAGCAGCGGCTCAAGGTTGATTTCGTATTCCTGGCGCATTGGGTTGTCCCCTTAGTAAGCGATGCGGATGTCGGCGAAACCCAACTCACGTTCGGCCTCGGGCGCTTCATCGAACAACAGGCGATGAATCCGCCGCGCCGACGCCTGGAACTCCACGCCACCGAGGCTGTGCAAGTCGTATTGATGGCTGTGGATTTCCGCGCGCACGCGCCCCGGATGCGGCGACAGCAGCAGGATGCGATTGCCCACCACCAGCGCTTCTTCGATGGAGTGGGTGACGAACAGCAGGGTGAAGCGCACTTCTTCCCAGAGCAGCAGCAATTCTTCCTGCATCTTGCGTCGGGTCAGGGCGTCGAGGGCGGCGAAGGGTTCGTCCATCAGCAGGATCTTCGGCTGCATGGCCAGGGCGCGGGCGATGGCCACGCGGGCTTTCATACCGCCGGAAAGGGTGTGCGGGTAAGCGTCGGCAAAGGCGCAGAGGCCGACTTTGTCGAGGTAGTGCAGCGCCCGTTCTTCGGCTTCGCGACGCGGCAAAGTTTTCGACGCCAGCAGCGGAAACATCACGTTCTGTTTGACGGTTTTCCATGGCGGCAGTTGGTCGAATTCCTGGAACACCACAATGCGGTCCGGGCCTGGTTGTTCGACCTTTTGCCCCAGCAGGCGGATCTCGCCTTCGCAGGGCTTGATAAACCCGGCAATGGACTTGAGCAGTGTGGATTTGCCGCAACCCGATGGGCCGAGCAACACGTAGCGATCCGCCGGGTCGATCTCGAAGCTGACTTGGTGAGTGGCGCGCACCACGCGCTCGGGGGTGCGGTATTCCAGGCTGACGTTATCCACCGCCAGCAATGGTGCGGCGGTGTGCAGGTTGCTGGCCGTGTGGCCTTGCAAGGGCGCGTTCATCTCAACTTCCTTGCAGGGGCTTGGCATCCTGGAAGAAGTAGTCCTTCCACGATTCAGGCTTGTTTTTGATGGCGCCGACGCGGTAGAGGAATTCCGCCAGCGGGTAGGTGTTTTTTGGCGTGACGCTGAATTCGAACTGCGGGTTGTCGATGATTTTCAGCAACTCGGCGCGGTCGATCTTGGCCTTGGTGACGCGAATGTAAGTGTCGGCCGCAGCGCCTTTATCGTTCTGGGCGAATTGCGCGGCTTCGGTCAGCGCCTCGACAAATGCCTTGTAGGTCTTCGGGTTGTCGTTACGGAATTTCTCGGTGGCGAACAGCACCGTTGGCGAGTTCGGCCCCAGCAGGTCGTAGGTGTTCAGCACCACATGCACGTTAGGGTTGGCCAGGGCCTGGTCCTGGAACGGCGGGTTGGAGAAGTGCCCGGTCAGTTCGGTGCCGCCGGCGATCAGGGCAGCGGTGGCATCCGGGTGCGGGACGGCGACGGTGTACTTGTCGAGGCGATTGAATTCCTTGTCGCCCCATTGCTTGGCGGCGGCGTATTGCAGGAAGCGCGACTGCACCGACACGCCCACCGCCGGCACGGCGATACGGTCCTTGTCGGTGAAGTCGGCAATGGTCTTGACCTTGGGATTGTTACTGACCAGGTAGTAGGGGAAGTTGCCCAGGGAGGCCACGGCCTTGACGTTCTGCTTGCCATGGGTGCGGTCCCAGATGGTCAGCAGCGGGCCGACGCCGGCACCGGCGATATCGATCGAGCCGGAGAGCAGTGCGTCGTTGACCGCTGCGCCGCCGGACAGCTGGGTCCAGTCGACCTTGATGTCGAGACCTTCCTGCTTGCCGTATTTTTCGATCAGGTTCTGGTCGCGCACTACGTTAAGCAGCAGGTAGACGATACCGAACTGTTCGGCGATGCGGATCTCGCCTTCGGCCTGCGCAGCCGTCGGCGCCACCAGGCTGCCGGCCAACAGGCTGACACCGAGGCCGACGGTCGCGGCCAGCCGTGCAAATGGGGTTTTCCTGGACATGGTCATGCTCCGAATCAGAAAGGCGCGTCGCCCTGGATGGTGGTGCGAAACAGTTTGCGGCGCAGATGGCTCGGGCAACCGGCGGCCAGGTGGATCAGCGAGCGGTTGTCCCAGAACACCAAGTCGTGGGGCTGCCATTGGTGGCGGTAGATGTTGTGCGGCAGCACACTGTGGGCGTAGAGCTGGGCCAGCAGGTCGCGGCTTTCGTCTTCCGGCAGGCCGACGATGCGGGTGGTGAAGCCTTCACTGACGAACAGCGCCTTGCGGCCGTTTTCCGGGTGGGTGCGCACGATGGGGTGAACCACTTCCGCGACTTGGGCAAGCTGCTCGGGCGTCAACGTCGGGCGCCAGTTGCCTTCGAATTTGGTTTCGCTGTAGCGCGCGGTATAAGAGTGCGCGGCACTGCGGCCTTCAACAGCTTTGCGCAGGTGCTCGGGCAGTTGGTCCCAGGCTTTGTGCATGTCGGCAAACAGGGTATCTCCGCCTTCCGACGGCAGCTCCTGGGCGTGAAGCATCGAGCCCAGGCTCGGCAGCTCTTTATAGGACAGGTCCGAGTGCCAGAATTTGCCTGCGTCACCCAGGCCTATGGATTGGCCGTTTTCGATGATGTTGGAGACGATCAGGATTTCCGGGTGGTTGGCCAGCAGGAACTGCTTGAGCACGTGGATCTGCAGGACGCCAAAGCGGCGGCTGAAAGCGATCTGTTGTTCGGGGGTGATGCGTTGGTCGCGGAACACCACGACGTGGTGATCCAGGTGCGCGCGATGAATGCGGGCGAAATCCTGGTCGTTGACTGGCCGGGACAAATCCAGGCCGACAATCTCGGCACCGACGCTGCCGGGCAGTGGTCGAATCTCGAACGTTTGGGCGGCAAGGGTCGCTGTTGGAACAGTAGAGGTGGCGGACATGAGTTCACTCCCGGTCAGACAGGAGAGTGACTTTATAGATATAAGAACGGCAATTTAAATACCGTTAAAGAATATCTATATGCGGTAATGTCGCAACACGTCAGTGGCGTGTCAGACTCGGCAAAACCCGCGCGTGGGCCGCCGGAGCCGCGCGTTGAAACGCTTACAAGCCGAAACCGTGCCCGTTTGACAAGCCCTATGGGCAGCCTCTAGTGTGCATTGGATCCAATTAGCACCCCTATTTTAATAAGGAGGATAGCGTAACCGTGACGCAGAAGCCGAATCCGTTGAACAGCATCAAGATCACCGGCCCTATTCCCGCCCATCTTGCTCGCTCCGTGATTGAAGAAACCTTGCGCAATGCCATCCTTGATGGCCGCTTGCCCTGCGGTACCGCCATGCGCCAGCAGGAGCTGGCCAGCCTGTTCGGGGTCAGCCGCATGCCGGTGCGTGAAGCCTTGCGTCAGTTGGAGGCCCAGTCACTGCTGCATGTAGTCACCCACAAGGGCGCCGTGGTTGCACCGTTGATCGAAGACAATTCGGCTGAGACCTATGAGCTGCGAATGTTGCTGGAGTCTGAAGCCCTGCGTTTGTCGATTCCCTTGCTGACCGAAGCCGATATCGCCGAGGCAGACACGCTCATCTTTGCCCTGGAACAGGAAAAAGACTACACCGAGATTGGCCGTCTCAATCGCCTGTTCCACATGACCCTGTATGGCAAGGCCCCCAACCAGCGGCTGCTCAAGCTGGTGGAGCACGGACTGAATGAGGAGGAGCGCTTCCTGCGTTTCAACCTCGAGGCGATGGGGCTGGGCGAGACTTCCCAGGAAGACCACCGTGAACTGCTGAACCTGGTGGCACAAAAGAAGGTCGAGGAAAGCATCCTGACGCTGCGTAATCACTTGATGCGCGGGATGGAAGTGATCACAACCTATCTCAATGACCTGGACGCCGCCGCAAAGAAGACGCTCTAACAAGGTGTCAGGTCGCTCGGCTTACCCGTCGAGCACTGCGGGGTTCCCTACCTGGCCAAGTAGCACCCCGCGCAGAAGAAACGTCCCACTCTTATAAAGTAAGTTGCCGACAGCTTATATTATTTAGAAAAACATCTGATGCATTCATATACTCGCCAACTTGTTTAACCCGCTTATTATCTTTCATTACTAAATCAGCCACTTAATTCGACCGTGCAGCCCCACTTGCGTGAGCGCGCGTGCGCGCAAAGCCTGGTTTACATCTTTCTTATCTTTTTGCGGCATACAAAAGCCCAACGTTGTTTTAGCGGCGACGCAATAATTTATAGGCATCAACTATGTACCCACCTTTACTGGAACAAAGAAAACGGCTGTTGTGCAGCCATCCGTTATTTCTGGAAATAACTTCGCTGGAAAAGTTACGACTATTCATGGAAAACCATGTATTCGCTGTCTGGGACTTCATGACGCTCACCAAACGCCTGCAGCAGGACCTGACCTGCACTCGCCTACCCTGGCTGCCACCGGCCGACCCGCAAGCAGCACGCTTGATCAATGAGATTGTGCTGGGCGAAGAATCAGACTCACACCCCAGGCAAGGCCATTGCAGCCACTTCGAGTGGTACCTGGAAGCCATGGTCGAAGTCGGCGCCAGCACCTCGGCGATACACCGTTTCATTGCACTGCAGCACCAGGGCGTGGAAGCAAGCACGGCCCTGCGCATGGCCGATGTTCCTGCTGGGGCCGCGCGCTTCGTCAGCGCCACGCTGCACATTGCGCTGCAAGCCCCTACCCATTGCGTAGCAGCTGCATTCCTTCATGGGCGTGAGCGTGTCATCCCAAGTATGTTCGAACACCTCCTGCAGCCCGATACGCTCATCCATCGCCAGGCACCAGCCTTGTGTGGCTACTTCAGGCGCCACATCGAGTTGGACACTGAGCATCACGGGCCAGCAGCTGAAGAACTGCTCGAACGCCTGGTGGGTGCAGACCCGGCTTATCCGCAACAGGCCCATGACGCAGCCCTTGCCGCCGTAGAAAGCCGTATCACGTTCTGGGACGAGGTGCGCGCCGCGCTGCACGAGGTACACCCATGAATACCGCCGGCTACACCACCATCGCCGACGACTGGGAACGCCGCGCCACCATCCGAACCCGCCCTCGTCGCCTGTTGGAAGACGACGACAAGCTGATCTACCCACTGTGCCGTCAGCCCTTGGTACTCAACGCGACCTTCATGGAACATTGCTCGCAATGGCGCGACTTCGTGCTGGTGCAAAGCTTCTATAAGTTCATCCACGATGTGGTGATTTTCGAAACCGAAATCGTCGACAAGACCGCGCGCAGCATTGCCAAGAATCGCTTCTCGCTGCCCTTCCCGCTTGCCTGTCGCGTTGATGCGATGACGGTTGTGGTGGACGAGGACTACCACGCCTTGGTGGCCCTGGATTTCATGCAACAGACTGTCACAATGACGGGCATACAACCGATTGACCTGCCCGGGCATATCGAACTGAGTCGCGCGCTGCCGGCGGCGCAGGCGCAGGCTCCGGAACACCTGAGCGACGCTGTGGAGCTGATTGGCGTAGCCATCGCCGAAAACACCGTGACCCACGATGTCGCATCGTTTTCCAAGGACCGCAGTGTCAAGGCCTCCATACGAGGCTTGATGGACGACCACCTGTTTGACGAAGGTCGCCACGCGCAGTTCTGGACGCGGCTGGTGCGCATCTACTGGCAAGCCGCGAGCCCGGATGACCGTGACAGCATCGCTCACGTACTGCCGACATTCCTGACGCATTACCTGACCAACGACCTGCAGAAAAACTTCGACCTGCGCCTGATCGAACACCTGGACATCAGCGAGCGCCTGCGCGGTGTGCTGCGCGATGAAATATCAGCGCTGGCGTTCCCCATCACCCGCCAGCACCCGTTGATGGGCAATATCATGGGCTTCCTGCAACACAGCGGCTTGCTGCAAACGCCGAGTGTGGGGCAGGTGCTGAGCGACTACCTGTCGGTGTCGCCATGAGGTGCCTGACCATCGGCTGGTGCGGCACAAGCAAGGCACTGGGCGAAATCAGGCCAATGCTGGAACAGTACGGCCATGTTTCAGGGGATGAGGCCACCGACCTGTGGATTGAAGACGGCAGCCTGCCGTTGCCGGATGACGTGGGCGAAACCACCTGTATAAGTCTGCGCCTGGGGATTGGCCCGTTGAGCGACGGTGGGTTGTCTGCGCTGCAAGTGCGCGCCTATGACCATGGCCGACGCTTGTTCGCCGTGCTGGACATCGCCGAGGAGCCCAGTGGCAACGGCCAGCGATTGCGTCGGCAGGCAACAACCGCGCTGGTGGATTGGGTCGCACTGCTAGTCAGTGGCTTCTCACGTGACCCCGAGTCTCTCTCTACACGCGCGATTGCCACTGACTGGCCCGAGCACGGCCTGCACGGGCTTGAGCCGTTGGCATTTATGCATCGATTCAATCGTACGGCAAACCCTGCCCTGATCCAGGAAGCCCAGGTACCGGTGATCGAACGGGTGCAGGCCAGCCTTGTCCTGTTCGCCGTCCGGCCGGCGCTGAACATTGCGGGGCACACCGTGACCTACCGCCAACTGCACCTACAGGCCATGGCGATTCAGCTGCGATTGCGCCCGCTGCTGGAGGCGCTTGAGGCGCCACCGGTGATCGGTGTATGCCTGGAAAAATCCGTGGAATTGTATGCCAGCATTCTTGCCGTACTGGGCAGTGGCGCGGTGTACCTGCCACTGGGACCTGATCAACCCACACAACGCCATCGGGCCATGCTCGAAAACGCTGGGGCCCACGTATTGCTGGATGCCGGCCAACATCCATTACGGGAGTGTTTCATTTCACTGGATGTCAGCACAGTCGAGGCGCACAACGCCAACTCCTCATCCTCGCTGATGCACGATCGCCCCTGCTCGGATATGCCGTGCATGGTGCTCTATACATCGGGCAGTACGGGCCAGCCCAAGGGTGTGCTGCTCAGCCAAGGTAACCTGGCGCATTTCACCGCTTGGTTCGGGTCCTGCATGACACTGGATGAACGGAGCCGCGTCCTGCAGTTTTCGCCCTTGGGTTTCGACTCGTCATTGATCGAAATCTTCCCCGCCCTGATTGCCGGCGCCGAGTTGATCGTACCCAGTGAGGAGCAGCGACGCGACCCTGGGCAACTGGTGGAATTGCTCCGCCGACAACGCGTCACTCATGCCTTCCTGCCGCCTGCGCTGCTCAACATCCTGCCGCCGGATCCCCCCCTCGGCCTAAAGCATCTGCTCACCGGTGGCGATGCCTGCGAACCCCATGTAATCGAGCGGCTGGCAGGACGGTGTCAGTTGCACAACCTCTATGGTCCCACCGAAACCACGGTACTGATTACGCACCGGACGTTCGCCCCCGATGACAATAATCGTAATGTCGGCTACCCCATCGCCAATAGCCAGGTGCTGATCCTCGATGACGATCTGCAACCGGTGGATGAACAGGTGATGGGCGAGTTGTACATCGTCGGGCCCGGAGTGAGCCTGGGGTATGTGAATGCGCCGCGGCAGGCTGACAGCCCGTTCGTCGAACTGCTGGTGCCGGGCGGCCAAAGGCTGCGGGCCTACCGCAGCGGCGACTTCGCGCAGTGGACCGCCGCAGGGATTGTGCTGGGTGGGCGTCGCGACGATCAGGTAAAGATCCGCGGCTTTCGGGTCGACCCCCGGGAGATTGAACAATGCCTGCGCAGCAACAGGCTGTATCGCGAGCTGGCCGTGGTGATCGACCATGAAAGCAGGATCTGCGCCTTTGTCGCCCAGCCCGAACTCAACGCTTCGCTGGTGGCCTTGCAGCAGCATGCGCGCCAGTGGCTACCGGACTACATGCAACCTGGTTTCTGGGTGGAACTGCCAGCCATGCCGCACAGCGACAACGGCAAAGTCGACCGCAAGGGGCTGCTGTCGCGCCCCTTCCTCCCCATTTTGCAGGCCACTCCCGGCGCCGCGCATACGCCGCTTCAAGCGCGATTGAGCGACCTTTGGGGTGAGCTGCTGGGCTTGCCCACCCGCCAATTGCCCATCGATGAAAGCTTCTTTGCACTGGGCGGCCATTCGATTTTGCTGTCGACGCTGTTGTTGCGCGTTCGCGAGCAATTTGGCCGTAGTTTCGCGTTAAGCCATTTCATTGAAGTACCGACTATTCGTACGCTCGCAACGCTGATGGAGGATGGTGAACTGCCAGACGCATCCTCTGCCCAAGCGGCCATGGACGCTCAACGGGAGTGGGAAATCAATCCGTTGCAAGGGGACCGCGCAGGCAATCCGCACAAGGTGATCGTGACGGGGGCCAACAGTTTCGTCGGCGTCCATATTGTCGAGGCGTTGTTGAACGCCGGTGCCACCGAGGTGGCGTGCCTGGTGCGTGACTTGCCGAGGAGTCCTGCGATGGCTCGTTTTACCCAGGCGTTGCGTGACTACCAACTGGAACATCTGGACTTGAGCCGCGTACGAGTATTCGCCGCCGATGTCAGCCTGCCGCGATTGGGTTTGGCCTGTGACGCGTATGACGCACTCGCCGCAGACTTTGGCGCGCTGGTGCACAACGCAGCACGGGTCAACCACGTGCTGGACTACGCCTCACTGGCCAGGGACAACGTCGACCCCATATTCGAATGCCTGCGCCTGTGCGAAACCCGCTGCAAGAAAGTCTTCAACTTTGTATCGACGTTGTCGGCCGCCAGCAGCATCGGCACGACAGGGCATGTGCTCGAAGCTCCGGCGGCAGCCACCCTGCCGCTGTACATCCGAAATGGCTACAACCTGTCCAAGTGGGTCGCCGAGCGGGTCCTGGGACGTGCAGCGGAGCAAGGAGCCTGGGTGAACATCCATCGCCCTGGAAATATCAGCTTCAACAGCCATAACGGTATCTGCCAGCCACAAAAGAATCGCCTGATGTTGATGCTCAAGGGGTCGCTGCAGTTGGGCTTGCTGCCGAGGTTGGACCTGAATTTCGACCTGATGCCCGTGGACTTTCTGGCTCGCTTCATTGCGTTCCACTGCAATCGCTTTCAAGCCGATAGAAGCGTATTCAACCTGCATAACCCGCAACCACTGAGCTGGGAGCACTACCTGGATGCATTCAACCGGGCGGGCCACCGGTTCGAGCGGGTCAGTACTGCGCATTGGCAGCAGGCGCTGCGAACGGTAAGCCAGGACAATGCGATGTTTGGTGTACTCGGGTTTTACCTTGATCGACTGGATGAAGACATCGGTGACACCTCGATGATCCTCCATGACAACGCGCAACGCGGCGTTCAGCAGATGGGCGAGCAATACCCTGAAAAAGACCCGGCACTGCTGAGTAAAGGCTGCAACTACCTCAAGGCCATCGGCTTTCTTTGAACCGCTTCAGGACAACTTCATGAAACCGCTGCAACCCGATACGTTAATTCATAACCCTAGCGGCCAGCCGATAGTGTCCTCTGTGGTGATCGACTGCCATGCCAACCGTCTATGGAACATAGTGGGGCAGTTTGCAGGCTTCGATGCGTTCATCCCTTCCTTGACGCATATCGAAATGACCGGCACCGGAGTGGGCGCTTTACGCACGAAATTTTTCCGCGATGGCAACCGCGTAGTAGAACAACTCAATAGCCGGGATGAGCAAGCGATGCACATGACCTGGACCACGATCTACAACACCCTGGGCGTGGCCAGGTTGTGGGCAGCAATCAAAGTGGAAGCGCTTGGAACACACTGCTCCAAGGTAACCTGGACTATCATTGCCGACCCCCTGGAGACGGCACAGGAAGGATTTGAGCAGTTTGTGCAAGGCTTCGCAGACAGCGCGCTGGACAATGTTCGCCGCTTGCTGGGTAAGCAGTAGGAGCGAACCGGCTCGCTCCTACTCGTACACTCAGCGGCTCAGATCTTGAAGCTGTCGACCAGCTGCTTCAACCGATTGGCCTGTTGCGACAACGCATCGCAGTCTTTCAGGGTTTCGTTGAGGTTGGTCACGCCCTGCTGGTTCAGCAGGTTGATCTGGTTGATATCGACGTTGAGGGTTTCCACCACGGCAGTTTGTTCCTCGGTGGCCGCAGCGACGGACTGGTTCATGCCGTCGATCTCGACAATTCGCTGCGTTACGCTGACCAGGCGCTCACCGGCCTGGTTGGCCACCTGGACACTTTCCTCACTGGAGGTCTGGCTGGCATTCATGGTGGTCACTGCTTCACGCGACCCCACTTGCAGCGAAGTGATCATTTTATGAATCTCCTCAGCCGACTCCTGGGTACGGTGAGCCAGGTTACGCACCTCGTCGGCGACCACGGCAAACCCGCGTCCGGCTTCCCCGGCACGTGCTGCTTCAATCGCAGCGTTCAGTGCCAGCAAGTTGGTTTGCTGGGAGATGCCTTTGATCACATCAAGGATGTGGCCGATATTGTCGGTGCTGGCGTTCAGGGTTTCGATCTGAGTGCAGGACAGGCTGATTTTCTGCGACAGCTCCGACATTGCCAGGATGGTTTGCTCGACCACTTTACGCCCATCATCAGCCTGCTCGCTGGCACCGCTGGCGTGCTGTGAAGCATCGGCGGCGTTACGCGCGATTTCCTGGGTGGCAGCCCCCAGTTCGTTGATTGCGGCGGCCACGCTGTTGGTGCGTGCGCTTTGCTCATCAGAACCGATGATCGAGGCGTTGGATGACGCCATCACACGCTGAGACAGGTCATGCACCTGACGTGTTGCAGAAGACACTTCGGAAATCGAGGCGTGGATACGCTCCACGAACCGGTTGAACGCACTGCCCACTTCACCGAACTCGTCTTTACTGGTGACCGTCAAGCGGCGGGTCAGGTCGCCCTCACCTTGGGCAATGTCCTGCATGGCAATACCCATGGTGGTCAGGGGCCGCAGTAACACTTGAATTAGCAGGCTCAAGAGCACGGCAATCGCGACTACGGCGATCAGCATGGCGATCAATGCAGACGTACGGAATTTGCCCAGCGGTGCGTAGGCTTTGTCTTTATCAATCGACAGGCCGATATACCAATCTGCACCGGGCAAGCCGCTGATAGGTGTGAACGACAGGATGCGATCCTGGCCCTTGAGAACTACGTCCTGATTAACTTTCTCAATACGGACGTTAGTGCCTGGGTAGATGTCCTTGAGGTTTTTCATCACCTGGTCTTCGTCAGGACTTACGATGACTTGGCCGTCGCCGCTGACCAGAAACGCATGGCCGATGCCGCCGAAGTCCACCGAATTGATGATTTTCACCAGGGTTTGCAGGCTCAGGTCTCCGCCGACCACGCCGAGCAACTCGCCGTTCTTTTTCACCGGCATAGCGATAGTTACGATCTGCCCACCCACGGCGGCCATATAGGGCGGCGTGAGCATGGGTTTATCCGCAGCCACGGCTTGCTTGTACCAGGGACGCTGACGAGGGTCGTAGCCGTCAGGCATTTTTGCGTCCGGGCGCTGGGTGAACACACCGTTGGTTTGGCCAACGTAGGTGAACTGGAAGTTCGAGGTGAACGCCGGTTGATCGACCAACCCTGGAAGATCAGCAGCACTACCCTGATGGGCAACGTTTTGCGTCAGACTTTCGAGCACCAGTATTCGACCGCTAAGCCAGTTCTGCACACTACTCGCGGTGAGCTCACCGGACTGCTGGATAGACGACTCCAGATTCTGTTTGATGGTGCTGCGCTGCAGGTAATCGTTGTAAAGCGTGAATAACGCGAAGGCCAGAACCACAACGCCTGACGCGGCCAACAGAATTTTATGACTGAATTTGAGATTCATTTCATCGACTTCTTTTTGCCAAATGGGGGTGAGCGTGCCGAGAGGAACATTCCATGTAACGGTATAGGCGGCGTCTCGGGCCGCTCTATTTCGGTGCACGCATGGCTCATCAGGCTTTCGGCCAAGCTGAAGGAAAGCTTAGGGAATTGTGGGATGAATCGCCCTTTTACGTAGGAAACCGACCAAAGGTTGTCGTACAAGATTTAGAAGTAAAAATTCTTCCCTACTACCTGCGTCGTGCTCTTAAAGCAGGTCAGTGCCATGAACATGATTTTGGAGTTGGGTAGGCGTAGTTGCTGCTCGCTTACAGAGTTCATAAACCCTCTAAACGACAAAACCCCTGTCTGCATGAGCAGACAGGGGTTCTGGAATTTAATCTTGACGATGACCTACTCTCACATGGGGAAACCCCACACTACCATCGGCGATGCATCGTTTCACTGCTGAGTTCGGGATGGGATCAGGTGGTTCCAATGCTCTATGGTCGTCAAGAAATTCTGTGTACCGGAGCGTTGCTTTAGCAACGTGCCGATGAAATTCATGGACTTCTACATAAACGAAACCCCTGTCTGCGTTAGCAAACAGGGGTTTCGGAATTTAATCTTGACGATGACCTACTCTCACATGGGGAAACCCCACACTACCATCGGCGATGCATCGTTTCACTGCTGAGTTCGG
>NZ_FKLB01000027.1:0-35143 GCF_900067035.1 Pseudomonas sp. 1 R 17 | reverse complement strand
TGCAAACGGGCCAGTTGATCGTTTTTCAGTTGAATCAACTTTTGCAGTTTATCCAACTGGCTTTGCAGATCTGCCGCACGGCTCTTGAGTTCTTCGTTATCGCGGCGGGTGGTGTCCAGTTGCTCCTGGGTCATCGCCAGCTTGTCACTCAAGACCTGGCTGTCACCGGCCTTGCCCTTGCCGCCCTTCCTGGCTGCTTCAGCCGAGACCAGGCTCAGGTTGTCCTGGGTATTGGTGGTCGACGGCGCATTGCCGGCCTGGGCACGCTTGGTGGCGTCCAGTTGCTGCTTACCGGCCGCCTGATTGGTCGCCCCGCGCCGACCCTGGCGCCAGGCGGCATTTTGTACCCTCACTTCGGCAATTGCCTGAGGCTGCGGCAACGCCGTGCTTTGTACGGTGTCCGGCAGGCGCAGCACCTGGCCGGTTTTCAGGCGGTTGATATTGCCGTCGATAAAGGCGTCGGGATTGAGTGCCTGAATGGCCAGCATGGTCTGCTGCACCGAGCCGCCATTGCGGTGCTTCTGCGCAATTTCCCACAGGGTGTCGCGGGAGGTGGTGGTGTGCTGGGCCGGCTTGCTCACAGCGGGCGCACTGCGGGCGGGCGTTCCCACGCGCGGTGCAGGTGCTGCGGGGGTCGAAGCCGACTGGTCGAACTTGGCAGGGTCGAGCAACACGCTGTAGTCGCGCATCAAGCGGCCATTGGGCCATTGCACCTGCAGCAGGAAACGTACGTAGGAATCCGGCAGCGGCTTGCTGGAGGTGACGCGCACCACGCTGCGACCGCTGGGATTGATGACCGGGGTAAACGTCAGGTCATCGAGAAACGCCTGGCGATCGACGCCCGCGTCCACGAACGCCTGGGATGAGGCTAGGCTCGGGGTGATCTCGGACGCCGTGAGGCCACCGACATCGAGCAATTCGATTTCCACCGACAACGGCTGGTTCAACTTCGACTTGAGGGTCATTTCCCCCAACTGGAGCGCCTGCGCCATACCGGAGGACAGCGCCGAGGCGGCCGCTATTGCTAACACCAGTTTGCGAACTTGAACCATAGCCTCATCCTTTGTTTGAACACTCCCCGGCCTGCGAGAAGGTTGGTAACCGCTTGCCATAAGGCATGGCGAGCCGATAGGTCACCGACGCGCAATTGTTCCTGCTTGGGGCCAAGCATAGCGCCTGGTTAGAATCAATCTACAAATTGCCGCCAAGTATCTTTTACGCAAGGCGTTTTATCAACAACTGCGCCAGTTGCACGGCGTTAAGGGCGGCGCCCTTGCGTACGTTATCTGACGTCAGCCACAGATTTAGTTCAGCTGCGTCATCCACTCCCGCGCGCACCCGGCCTACATAGACCACATCCTGGCCCACTGCGTCGCCCACGGCTGTAGGGTAATCCCCCTCTTCTACCAGCTCGATACCCGGCGCGGCCTCCAATGCGCGGTTGACGGCGGCAAGATCGACCGCCGCGCCCAATTGCAATGACACAGTCAGGCTATCGCCAAAAAACACCGGGGCTTGAACGCAAGTTGCGGAAATCTTTAGCAAAGGTAATTCCAGGACTGCGCGCAGTTCGTGAACCAGGCGCTTTTCCAGGGTGGTATGCCCTTGGGCGTCTGGCGTGCCGACTTGTGCCAACAGGTTGAAGGCCATTTGCCGGTCAAAGAACTTAGGTTCCAGAGGGCGCACATTCAGGAGCTCGGCGGTCTGACGTGCCAATTCGCTGACGGCTTCGCGGCCCTGGGCAGACACTGCCAGGCTGGCAGTGACGGCGACACGCTGGATGTCCAGCAAGCCGCGCAACGGCGCCAGCACCACCGCCAGGTTGGTGGCCGACGGGCTCGGGCTGCCGAGCTGGAACGGTTTTTCCAGGCCGTCGAGGACGTGGGCATTGGCTTCCGGCACCACCTGGGGCGCCTGCTCGGCGGGCAAGGCTCCCGACAAGTCGATCACCGAGCAACCCGCCGCCGTGGCTCGCGGCGCGAAGCTCAGGGTGACTTCCGGGCCTGCGGCGAAGAAGGCCAGTTGCACCTTGCTGAAATCGAATTCGTCGACCTCCTTGACCCGTACGTTCTTGCCGCGAAACGGTACCGAGGCGCCAGCAGAGTTACTGCCCGCCAGCAGGTACAGGGTGCCCACCGGGAATTCCAGCTCTTCGAGAATCTGCACCAGGGTTTCACCAACGGTGCCGGTGGCACCGATCACGGCAATTTCAAAGGTCTGGGTCATGGGGGCTGCCTCGGGCATTGCGGGGGGAGCGGCACTTTACCGGGTGGCCGGGAGCGAGGCAATTAGCCTGGGTCTGGCTAAGTGGCTGATGGCCCTATCGAGGCATGGGTATCTACACAACTTCCAGTGAATACGGAATCTATGGCAATTAGGCTTCTGTGGTGAGCGGGCTTGCCCCGCGCTGGGTTGCGAAGCAGCCCCAATAAGGTCAACGCAGAGTGCCAGAATCAATCGAGGTGAAGGTTTTGGGGTTGCTTCGCAACCCAGCGCGGGGCAAGCCCGCTCACCACAGAGTTATGTGTCAGCCTTTAAGAGTTGTGTAGATACCCATGGCTATCGGGGGCAAGCCCCTCCCACATTCAACCGAGTTCCAACCTTGAAATGCTGTTTACTGTGGGGGGGCTTGCCCCGTTAGCGCCCGAAAGAACAATAAAAAACCCGCGCCTGTCACCAGAACGCGGGTTTCTATTATTGCTTCAAGCGATCAACGCTCCAGCAAGATCCGCAACATGCGACGCAACGGCTCGGCCGCGCCCCACAGCAGTTGGTCGCCGACGGTGAATGCGCCCAGGTACTGGGTGCCCATGTTCAGCTTGCGCAGACGGCCCACTGGTACATTCAGGGTGCCGGTGACCTTGGTCGGGCTCAGCTCCTGCATGCTGATGTCGCGGTTGTTCGGCACCAGCTTGACCCAGGGGTTGTGCTGGCTGATCAGCCCTTCGATATCGGCGATCGGCACGTCTTTGTTCAGCTTGATGGTCAGCGCCTGGCTGTGGCAGCGCATGGCGCCGATGCGCACGCAGATGCCATCCACCGGGATCGGGCTCTTGAACCGGCCGAGGATCTTGTTGGTCTCGGCCTGGGCCTTCCACTCTTCGCGGCTCTGGCCGTTCGGCAGCTCTTTGTCGATCCACGGGATCAGGCTGCCGGCCAATGGCACACCGAAGTTCTCGGTCGGGTAGGCATCGCTGCGCATGGCTTCGGCCACACGGCGGTCGATGTCGAGGATCGCGCTGGCCGGGTCGGCCAGTTGATCGGCGACGGCGGCGTGGGTCGCGCCCATCTGCTTGATCAACTCACGCATGTTCTGCGCGCCGGCGCCGGACGCCGCCTGGTAGGTCATGGCGCTCATCCACTCGACCAGGCCGGCTTCGAACAGGCCGCCCAGGCCCATCAGCATCAGACTGACGGTGCAGTTGCCGCCCACATAATTCTTGGTGCCGGCATCCAGTTGCTGGTCGATGACCTTGCGGTTGACCGGGTCGAGGATGATCACGGCGTCGTCCTGCATGCGCAGGCTCGAGGCGGCGTCGATCCAGTAACCCTGCCAGCCGGCTTCACGCAGCTTGGGGAAGACTTCGCTGGTGTAGTCGCCACCCTGGCAGGTGAGGATCACGTCGAGGGTCTTCAGCTCTTCAATGCTGTAGGCGTCCTTGAGCGGGGCAATATCCTTGCCCACGGACGGCCCTTGGCCACCTACGTTCGAAGTGGTGAAAAACACCGGCTCAATAAGATCGAAATCCTGCTCTTCCAGCATCCGCTGCATGAGCACGGAACCGACCATACCGCGCCAACCGATCAGACCTACACGTTTCATCGCAACTACACCTTGTTAAAAAGTGGGCCGCCTTGCAGCAACAACTGCAAGCGGGCCCGAGAGATTACAGATTCCGCAGCGCGGCGACTACTGCGTCGCCCATTTCCTGCGTACCCACCTTGGTGCAACCCTGCGACCAGATGTCGCCGGTGCGCAAGCCCTGGTCCAGCACCAGGCTCACGGCCTTCTCGATCGCATCCGCGGCGTCGCTCAGGTTGAAGCTGTAACGCAGCATCATCGAGACCGACAGGATGGTCGCCAGCGGGTTGGCAATGCCCTGGCCCGCGATGTCCGGCGCCGAGCCGTGGCAAGGCTCGTACATGCCCTTGTTATTGGTGTCCAGGGACGCCGACGGCAGCATGCCGATGGAACCGGTGAGCATCGAGGCCTGGTCGGACAGGATGTCGCCGAACAGGTTGTCGGTGACGATCACGTCGAACTGCTTCGGCGCACGGACCAATTGCATGGCGGCGTTGTCGACGTACATGTGGCTCAGTTCGACGTCCGGGTAATCCTTGGCCACTTCTTCGACGATTTCGCGCCACAGCTGGCTGGAGGCCAGGACGTTGGCCTTGTCCACCGAGCAGACCTTCTTGCCGCGCACACGGGCCATGTCGAAACCGACGCGGGCGATACGGCGGATTTCACTCTCGCTGTACGGCAGTGTGTCGTAGGCCTGGCGCTCGCCATTCTCCAGCTCGCGCACGCCCCGTGGCGAGCCAAAGTAGATACCGCCGGTCAGTTCACGCACGATCAGGATGTCCAGGCCCGCCACCACTTCCGGCTTCAGGCTCGACGCATCGGCCAGTTGCGGGTAGAGGATCGCCGGGCGCAGGTTGCCGAACAGGCCAAGTTGCGCGCGGATTTTCAGCAGGCCGCGCTCAGGGCGGATATCACGCTCGATCTTGTCCCACTTCGGGCCACCCACGGCGCCCAGCAGCACGGCATCGGCGGCGCGGGCGCGGTCCAGGGTTTCGTCGGCCAGGGGCACGCCGTGCTTGTCGATGGCAGCGCCGCCGATCACGTCGTGGCTCAATTCGAAGCCCAGGCTGTACTTGCTGTTGGCAAGCTCCAGGACCTTGACCGCTTCGGCCATGATTTCCGGACCAATACCGTCGCCAGGGAGAATCAGAATCTGCTTGCTCATGGGTTCCTCATTTCATCGAGCGACCTGCCCGTGGGCAGGTCGGGAAAATTAATCAGCGTTCGGCCCAGACCACCAGCACGTCGGTGCTGAAGGTGCCGTCGGCCTGAATCTCGTAGTAATCGCGCACTTCCTGGCCCATCGCCTGCTGCAGCTGCAGGATCGCGGCGCGCAGCACTTGCGGTGTGCGCATGCGTTCGACCCACGAGGTGTATTCCAGGCGCAGGCGCTGGCGGCTGCTGTTGCGTACGTGCAAACCGGCTTCGCTGAGCTGGCGCATCCATTCGGCGGCGGAGTAGTCACGCACGTGGCTGGTGTCGCGCAACACTTCGACGGTTTGCAGGTAAGTGTCCAGCAACGGGCTGCCCGGTGACAAGACATCGACAAACGCCGCCACGCCGCCCGGCTTGAGCACGCGGCGCACTTCGCGCAGGGCCACGCCGAGGTCGCTCCAATGGTGCGCCGAATAACGGCTGAACACGAAGTCGAATTCGCCATCGGCAAACGGCAGGCGCTCGGCGGCGCCGTTTACGGTGCTGATATTGGTGAGACCGCGATCTTGCGCAGCGGCGGCCACCACATCGAGCATCTGCTGGGATAGATCGTAGGCCACCACTTCCTTGACCAATGGCGCCACATGGAAACTCACATGACCGGCACCGCAGCCCAGGTCCAGCAGTCGTGCACCGCCCTGCCCGGCCAGTTCGGCCTGGAGCAGCGCGAATTCGGTGCCTTGGGCGTGCACGGCACTGCTCAGGTAGGCAGACGCCTGTTCGCCGAATTGTTTTTGCACGACTTGGGTGTGGGCGGTGCTGGTCATGGTGGCATCCTTCAAGGGTTGTGTTGCTGGTACCGGCCTACATCAATTTATGCGTCACGAAACAACCAGGGCTGGCTCACCCGGTGCCTGGCTTCGAACGCGGCAATCGCATCGCCGTCCTGCAAGGTCAGGCCGATATCGTCCAGGCCGTTGATCAGGCAGTGCTTGCGGAAGGCGTCCACCTCAAAGTGGTACACCTTGCCGTCCGGACGGGTCACGGTTTGCGCAGCCAGGTCGATGGTCAGCTGGTAGCCCACATCGGCTTCCACTTGCTTGAACAGTTCGTCGACTTCTTCGTCGGTCAAGATGATCGGCAACAGGCCGTTCTTGAAGCTGTTGTTGAAGAAGATGTCGGCATAGCTCGGCGCGATGATGCTGCGAAAGCCATATTCTTCCAGGGCCCACGGCGCGTGCTCGCGACTGGAGCCGCAACCGAAGTTTTCCCGGGCCAGCAACACGCTGGCGCCCTGGTAGCGCTCGGCGTTGAGCACGAAGTCCTTGTTCAGCGGGCGCTTGGAGTTGTCCTGGTAGGCGTAGCCCACGTCCAGGTAGCGCCATTCGTCGAACAGGTTGGGGCCGAAACCGGTGCGTTTGATGGACTTCAAGAACTGCTTGGGGATGATCTGGTCGGTGTCGACGTTGGCACGGTCCAACGGCGCGACCAAACCGGTGTGTTGGGTAAAAGCTCTCATCGGGTTTTCCTCAGATCAATTCGCGAACGTCGATGAAACGACCGTTGACGGCAGCGGCGGCGGCCATGGCCGGGCTGACCAGGTGGGTACGGCCACCCGCGCCCTGACGCCCTTCGAAGTTACGGTTGGAGGTGGACGCGCAATGCTCGCCCGACTCCAGGCGATCCGGGTTCATCGCCAGGCACATCGAGCAGCCCGGCTCACGCCACTCGAAACCGGCTTCGAGGAAGATCTTGTCCAGGCCTTCGGCTTCAGCCTGGGCTTTAACCAGGCCCGAGCCTGGCACCACGATGGCCTGCTTGATGGTCGAAGCGACTTTGCGGCCCTTGGCGATCACCGCCGCCGCGCGCAGGTCTTCGATCCGCGAGTTGGTGCAGGAGCCGATGAACACGCGATCCAACTGGATGTCGGTGATCGCCTGGTTGGCCTTCAAGCCCATGTACTTCAAGGCGCGCTCGATGGAACCGCGCTTGACCAGGTCGGCTTCCTGCGCCGGGTCCGGCACGTTCTGGTCGACGGCCAGGACCATTTCCGGCGAAGTGCCCCAGCTGACCTGCGGCTTGATCTGGGCAGCATCGAGTTCAACCACGGTGTCGAACACCGCATCGGCGTCTGACACCAGGTCTTTCCAGGCTTCAACCGCGGCGTCCCAATCGGCGCCTTGCGGTGCAAATGGGCGCCCCTTCACGTATTCAACGGTTTTCTCGTCCGCCGCCACCATGCCCACGCGAGCACCGGCTTCGATGGACATGTTGCAGATGGTCATGCGGCCTTCGATGGACAGGTCGCGAATGGCGCTGCCGGCGAACTCGATGGCATGGCCGTTACCGCCGGCGGTGCCGATCTTGCCGATCACGGCGAGCACGATGTCCTTGGCGGTCACGCCGAACGGCAAGGTGCCTTCGACACGCACCAGCATGTTCTTCATTTTCTTGGCGACCAGGCACTGGGTGGCGAACACATGCTCCACCTCCGAGGTGCCGATGCCGTGGGCCAGGGCGCCAAACGCACCGTGGGTGGAGGTGTGGGAGTCGCCGCAGACCACGGTCATGCCCGGCAAGGTGGCGCCCTGCTCCGGGCCGATCACGTGGACGATCCCTTGACGCACGTCATTCATCTTGAATTCGGTGATGCCATATTCGTCGCAGTAGTCGTCGAGGGTCTGCACCTGCAAGCGCGACACGGTGTCGACAATGGCGTCGATCCCGCCCTTGCGCTCCGGGGTGGTCGGTACGTTGTGGTCCGGGGTGGCGATGATCGAGTCGACGCGCCAGGGCTTGCGCCCGGCCAGCCGCAGGCCTTCGAACGCTTGGGGCGAGGTCACTTCATGGATGATGTGACGGTCGATATAGATCAGCGACGAGCCATCGTCGCGCCGTTTCACTTCATGGGAATCCCAAAGCTTGTCGTAAAGCGTTTTGCCGGCCATCAGTCGGTCCTCATCAGCGGTGTTTCTATGCGCCGGGCTTTTCAATAACCCTTTGGCTTGTGAGGCTGATGGTATGGCGCTACATTAAATAACTCAAATTCATATTTTTTATGCTTTGGATTACCAACTGGAATACACCCATGGACCTGGCCAACCTCAATGCCTTTATTGCCATCGCCGAGACCGGCAGCTTCTCAGGTGCCGGTGAACGCCTGCACCTGACCCAACCGGCCATCAGCAAGCGCATCGCCGGCCTGGAACAGCAATTGAAGGTGCGACTGTTCGATCGCCTGGGCCGTGAAGTCGGCCTGACCGAAGCCGGCCGGGCCTTGCTGCCGCGCGCTTATCAGATTCTCAACGTGCTGGACGACACCCGCCGCGCCCTCACCAATCTCACCGGAGAAGTCAGCGGCCGCCTGACCTTAGCCACCAGCCACCATATCGGCCTGCATCGTTTGCCTCCGATCCTGCGTACCTTCACCCGGGAATACCCGAATGTGGCGCTGGATATTCAGTTTCTCGATTCGGAAGTGGCCTACGAAGAAATCCTCCACGGCCGCGCCGAAGTGGCAGTGATCACCCTGGCGCCCGCCCCCCATCACCTGGTACGCGCCACCCCGGTGTGGGACGACCCGCTGGATTTCGTGGTGGCGCCGGAGCACAGCCTCACCGGCAACCGCGACGTCAGCCTGGCCGATATTGCCGGCCACCCGGCGGTTTTCCCTGGCGGTAATACCTTTACCCACCATATTGTCAGCCGACTGTTCGAGGCCCAGGGCCTTACCCCGAACATCGCGATGAGTACTAACTACCTGGAAACCATCAAGATGATGGTCTCCATCGGCCTGGCCTGGAGCGTGTTGCCGCGCACCATGCTCGATGATCAGGTGGCGAGTATCGCTTTGCCGGGCATACAACTCAGTCGCCAGCTAGGCTATATCGTGCACACCGAAAGGACGCTGTCGAACGCTGCGCGGGCGTTCATGAGCCTGTTGGATGCACAGGTGGATCTGCCAGTGATACCGGTATGACGCCGTGCGGCCCCAGGTTGTGAATAAAACCGCGCTGTTTGCCCATCGAGCCAAGGCCCTTTGATAATGCGCAACCCTGTCGACCCTCTGCCTCCCCTGCCCCGTATCTACGCCCTGGACCCCCAGCAGGCGGAACAAAGCTGGGACAGCGCCCCGCAACTGCTGGCAGCCCTGAATGCTGCCCGGCTGGGCGCGTGGTGCTGGGAAATCGACACGGGCCGTATCAGCTGGTCACGGGGCACCCAGGCGCTGTTCGGCTTCGACCCGCGCCAACCACTGCCCAAGGACCTGGACTACCTCGACCTGCTGGCGCCCTCGGATCGCTCCCGGGTGGTGCGAGCCTTTCATGCGGTACTGGCCGGCGAGCCGTTCGAGCAGGCCATGCACCATCACATCCAATGGCCGGACGGCACCCATCACTGGCTGGAGATCAACGGCAGCCTGGCACCGGACAAGGCCGGTCGGCGCCGCATGATCGGCGTGATCCGCGAAACCACTCGCCAGCGCGAGCGGGAGCACGCCCTCAGCCATTCCGAAAAACGCTTCGCCACGCTGTTTCACCTGTGCCCGAACATGGTGCTGTTGACCCGCCAGTCCGACGGCCTGATCAGCGAAGCCAACCAGTATTTCGAGATGCTCTTCGGCTGGCCGGTGGCCGATGCCATCGGCCGCAGCACCCTGGACCTGGGCCTGTGGAGGCACCCCGAACAACGTGCGCAGCTGGTCCTGGCCACCCAGCGCAAGGGTGAACCCATCACCATGGAAGTGCAGTTCTGCGCCAGCAACGGCCAGATCCACGATGGCACCCTCAGTGCACAAAAGGTCGAACTGGAGGGCGAGGCTTATTTGCTCAGCACCTTTCTCGACACCACCGAGCGCAAAAACGCCGAAAATGCCCTCAAGGACAGCCAGGAGCGCCTGGACCTGGCCCTGGACTCGGCGCAACTGGGCACCTGGGACTGGCATATCCCCACCGGCATGCTCTACGGCTCGGCCCGCGCCGCTCAACTGCACGGCCTGCCACCCGAGCCCTTCCATGAATCCTTCGAGGCGTTTTTCGAGGGCATGCCCAGGCAAGAGCGCGAGAACATGCGCAACGCTTATCGCACCCTGCGCGAAGGCCCGGCCGGCAATTACCAACTCACTTACCGCGTGCCAGTGGAAGACGGCAGCTCGCGCTACCTGGAAAGCCGCGCCCGCCTCTACCGCGACGAGCAAGGGGCGCCGCTGCGCATGGCCGGCACCCTGCTGGACATCACCGACCAGGTGGAACGCGAACAACGCCTGACCGCCTCCGAAGAAAAGTTCGCCAGCCTGTTCCAGGCCAGCCCCGATCCCATCTGCGTCACCTGCCTGGACAGTGGCGGGTTCATCGAGATCAACCCCGCCTTCACCCAGACGTTTGGCTGGACGGCGGCCGAGGTGATCGACAAGAGCGCCGAGCAGATCGGCCTGTGGGACGAGTCAAGCAAGCGCCTGCAGCGTATCGAACAGGTGATTCGCGACCAGGCGTTGAGCAATGTGGCCATCGTGGTGCACCACAAGAACGGCCAAACCCTGACCTGCATGATTTCCAGCCGGCTGATCAAGGTGGGCGACCAGCCGTGCATCGTCACCACCTTGCGCGACATCACCCAGCAACAACGCTCGGAGGCCGCGCTGAAGGCCAGCGAGGAAAAATTCGCCAAGGCCTTCCATTCCAGCCCCGACGCCATCTCCATCACCGAGCGCGACACCGGCCGTTATGTGGAGGTCAACGATGGCTTCTGCCGCCTCACCGGCTACCGTGCCGAAGAAGCCATCGGCCTGACGCTGTACCAGATCGGCATCTGGGCCGATGAAAACCAGCGTTCCGCCTTGTTGGCCGAATTGCAGATCAAAGGGCGCATCCCTCACCTGGAAATGCTCTGGCACAACAAGCGCGGCGACGTATTGGCGGTAGAAGTCTCGGTCGAGCCGATCACCCTCAATGAAACCCCGTGCCTGCTGCTGACCGCGCGGGACGTGAGCCTGCTGAAAAACGCCCAGGCGCAGATCCGTCACCTGGCCTATCACGACCCGCTGACCAACCTGCCCAACCGCGCGCTGCTGATGGATCGCCTGAGCCAACAGATCGCCTTGCTCAAGCGCCATAACCTGCGCGGTGCCCTGCTGTTTCTCGACCTCGACCATTTCAAGCACATCAACGATTCCCTCGGCCACCCGGTGGGCGACACCGTGCTGAAAATCGTCACCGCGCGCCTGGAAGCCAGCGTGCGCATGGAGGACACGGTGGCGCGCCTGGGCGGCGATGAGTTCGTGGTACTGCTCAGCGGCCTGGATGGTACGCGCACTCAAGTCAGCACCCAGGTGCAGGAACTGGCCGATACCCTGCGCGAATTGCTTTCGGAGCCGATGTTCCTCGATGGCCATCGCCTGCAGGTCACGCCAAGCATCGGCGTGGCGTTGATTCCCGACCATGGCACCACCCCGGCGGACCTGCTTAAGCGCGCCGACATAGCCCTGTACCGGGCCAAGGATTCGGGGCGCAACACCACGCAGATGTTCCACAACAGCATGCAAAAGGCCGCCAGCGAGCGCCTGCGCATGGAAACCGACCTGCGCCTGGCCCTGTCGCGCGGCGAGTTCAGCGTGCATTACCAGCCCCAGGTGGATGCGCGCGGCAACAAGATCGTCGGCGCCGAGGCCCTGGTGCGTTGGCAGCATCCGCAGTTGGGCGCGCAGTCGCCGTCCGAATTCATCAAGGTCCTGGAAGACAGCGGCCTGATCCTCGAAGTGGGTACCTGGATCCTCGATGAGGCCTGCGCCGCCTTTGCACAGCTGATTGCCGAAGGCTTGGTGGACCCGTTGAATTTCAGCCTGTGCGTGAACATCAGCCCCCGGCAGTTTCGCCAGAACGACTTTGTCGAACGGGTGGAGCGCAGCCTCAAGCGGCATCAACTGCCCTGCAACCTGCTGAAACTGGAAATCACCGAAGGCATCGTGATTCAGAACCTGGACGACACCGTGGCGAAGATGCGCCGCCTGAAAAAGCTCGGTGTCAGTTTTGCCATGGATGACTTCGGTACCGGCTACTCATCGCTGACGTACCTCAAGCGCCTGCCGGTGGATGCACTGAAGATCGACCAGTCCTTCGTACGCGACGCGACCCATGACCCCAACGACGCCGAAATCATCCGCGCCATCGTGGCCATGGCCCGCAGCCTGAACCTGACAGTGATTGCCGAAGGCGTGGAAACCCCGGAACAACTGGCATTCCTGCAAAAGCTGGGCTGCCATTTGTTCCAGGGGTATTTGCACAGTCGGCCACTGCCGATCGAAGGATTTCGGCGGTTGTTGGGCTAGCCCTTACACCAGCTTCAACGCAGTGAGCGTTTTGCGCCGCCAGGGCGACTCGTTCAAGGCGTACTTTTGCCCATACAGGTCCAGCATCCCTTTGACGACCACCACGGAATGCCAACCGTCTGCAATCGTACCGATTGCACCGTTGACCAACTCCTCGACAGTGCCGTTACGGATGTAACCGAACAGGCCCAGGCGCTGGAGAGCCTCACCGGGGTATTCGCCATCGTTGAGGGTTTCCAGGGCCGCCGTAAAGCTTCTCCCCGCACGGAAATCGTTGTTCTCCAACTGCGCCCGCTTGGCGCTGCAGGCATAGAGGAAGTTGGCGTAATCCAGCAATACCCGGTTGCTGCCATAGAAGTTCGACGCGGCGGTAGCCTGCCTCAGTTCCTCATGGCTCAAGCGCAACCGGAAGCCATCACGCATGGTCACTTCGCATCCGGCTGGCGTTCTGTAGATGGCCGTGTAGATGCCTTCGGGGAAACGGGTGATAGCCGCCTTGATCGCCGACACCGTCACGCAATTGCCCTCCACACCTTGATAAAAACCGCTCCAGATATCGGCGTGCCGGATACTTTCCGATACCTGAGCCAGGCCCCTGTCACGCTGCGGTGGCGTCTCACGATCATCAAACAGCACATAACCGTAACCTTCGCCGTGCGTGTGATTGGCGCCGCCCACCACGAGCGCCGCTCCGAAGTCATGGGTCTGGCGGACCCAGGCCAAATCCCTGCCGACCATGTCGCGAGCGGCAACCCATCGCGACAACCCATACACGCCCATTCCCTCCAGGCAACGCTTGCTTGTCTCGCCCTCAAGGGTCTTCGCCAGGGCGGCGTCGAACGTCGCGTAGCCGCCCAGTTGCTGCTTGCGCTTTACAAAGGCCGCCAACATGAAGTTGGCGTGCTTCAGCGCATCAGGGTCCTGCCCTGTGAACCTTGACGCCCGGGTGACCTGCTCAAGCTCTGCCTGGGACACATGCACCCTGTATTGATCCTTCATGGTGACGGCATAACCTTCACCCGCTTGGGTTACCTGCTGGAAAACATCGGAGGGACGCGGGCCGAGGGTCATCATCATCAGTTTGATAACCGCCACGTGAGTACTGCAGTCCCTATTTTCGCCGAATCGACGCTCGGCGGCTGCGAATGCATTCACGGGCCCATCAAGGCTCATCCCGGCCCCGGAGCGGACAATACTTGAACCATGCTCAGGCAGCCGTTTTGCCATGACCGTGCGATGCCCCTCAATCAAAGTGTTCATCGGACTGCTCACTCAAGGCTGGACTAAAACGTACAGCCAGGGCACTGGCCGCACCTCTTGCACGCGCACATCACACCAATGCGATGGCATCCCCACGGGTCGGCGCGGAACCCTGGCGCCCATACATCTCTTCGCGGCCATTGATCACCGCCACGGAATGGAAGGCTCGATTGCACATGCCCAGTTGCCCCCTGGCGAGATCTCGCACACTCACCCTCTTCATGTGCTTCCTGAGGCCCAGACGCAGGAAACCCTCGCCTGGCCCAAACTCATCCTCCCCATTGTTCAAGCTTCTCACTCCGGCGAGATAACTGCGGCTCGCCCAGCCGTCGTTGTTTTCCATCTGTGCACGCTTGGCACTGACGGCGAACAGGAATTGCGCGTCCTTGAGCATGCCTTTATCGCGGCCGATAAAACGCGAAGCCGCGGCGCCAATTTTTAACTCTTGATCCGTCAAGTTAAGTACAAAATCATCGCGCATCGTCACCCGGTAACCATCACTTGTCTTGCTCACCTCTTTATAGATATCCGTTGGACTTTGGCCGAACTTGTACATGGCTGCCTTGATGGCCGATACCGTGACACAGTTACCATCCGGGCCTTGACGAAACCCACTCCAGATATTGTCAGGTTTTGCGCCATTACGTTTATCCGACAGGTTCGGTATAGGCACAAACTGTTTGGGTTGCGGCTCCGGCGGCACGACGGGCTCGACGGTCGGATTTACCTGAGGGCGCGGCGTACTATCGGGAACCAACTTATCCGCTTTACTCGTTAGAAGATTAAATAACTGCGTAAAAAACGAAGTGAACAACGTAATAACGCTGGCAGCCGGATCTGGATCGGCTCCTATCGCCGCCTGACCGCGTGGCCCGCCTGCGGTAACAGATGCAGCGCCTGTGCCAAACTCGATAGATTTAAATCGATAGGAAGGTGCAGGTTCGTTGACGGCCGCCGGCAAGTTTCTGTTATACGCCAGACGAACATTCACTACGCGCGCAATATTATGAATCGAACAATACGACATGGTGTTCACTCCACTTTCTGAGTATTTCTCCAAGCGCTGTGCCGCCCGGAGAAACACCGTTTTATTTATCCAAGAAGTTTCGACGCAATGGCAGGAATCAGTTTCCTAACCGACGACGGTTGATAAAGGCCCACCCCTTGAAGTCAGTCTCATTTTCAGCAGGGCCAGGACTGGTGACGTCCGCTTCGGGCTTTGGCTGATCGGGAATATCCTTCTGCCTGTTATCGGTCGAGGTCAGGGTGTTTGTGTCAGGTCGCGGTGTAGTTCCGGGCAGGGGCGTCGATTCAAGCCGGTGCAGCGCGCCAGGATGGATGCCTGAAGACTTGGCTTTGGAGGGTGGTGTCACCTTGGCGTCAGGAGCCTTGGTGTCCGGCACCTTGGCGTCCGGCACCTTGGCGTCCGGCACCTTGGTGTCCGGCACCTTGGCGTCCGGCACCTTGGCGTCCAGCACCTTGGTGTCCGGCACCTTGGCGTCCGGCACCTTAGCGTCCGGCACCTTGGCGTCCGGCACCTTGGCGTCCGGCACCTTGGTGTCCGGCACCTTGGCGTCTGGCACCTTGGTGTCCGGCACCTTGGCGTCTGGCACCTTGGTGTCCGGCACCTTGGTACCAGGCAACTTGGTGTCCGGCAGCTTCGTATCCGTCGCCCTGTTGTCCGGCATCTTGGTGTCGTGCCGTGGAGTCACGTCGAGCCTGTGCACCGGGTGAGCATTAAGCCGTACCTCAGGCCTGATGGGCGGCACCTTGGCATCGGGTTGTGGAGTCACCCCGGGGGTGGGCACCGAAGGAGGATTGACCCGTCCTCCGTCGCGCTCCACATGGGTATCAGGACAGTGACAATTGCCGATATTGAGTTCCACCTTGACCTGCGCATTCGAGTCGTTGCTCACGTTGACACGGGGCACAGGGACCGACTGAAGCGTCCCTTTGTCGACTTTCACTGTCAGCTGATTCGTCGTATCCGATGTAGCCCTGGGCGTTGTGCCTGGTTCCCCCTTCACTTTCAATTGGGTCGCCAAGTCCGGGGTGGTCCCTGGCAACTTGGCTGGTTCCGCCTTTGCTTTCAACTGGGTCGTCATATCCGGCGTGTGCTTGGGTGTTTTATCGGAATGTGTGGTCAGGGCAGGCGTCATGTTTCTCACCGACACCATCTCACGCATGGTTTTGAAGACTTGCTCAAGCATGTCGAACAATTTTGAAAATGCTCCGGCGTTGATCATCATTTCACCGTGAGGCGCTCGGGCGACGTCAGGCCGAAGCGCAGGCGAAATCCATACTGGATCCGCCTTGGAAGAACTCAGCGGTTCATTGGTTTTAAGAGGTGTCGATGGCAGCAAGTGGTGACGCGGGGTCTCAACCTTTACAGAGGGTGAACCATTAATCGAGATGGACATAAATACGCTCCTTAGTGGGCGCCCCTCCCCGGCGGTTAACACCAGGAGTGGCGATAGGATTTATAGATACTGGAAAACAACAGCGCTGCCTTACAGTCCCTACTTCGTGGAGCGTGAGACTATCGAGTTCCAGAAATCGCGCCTCACATAAGGAAACCAACGCAAACTTTCAGACTTTACCCCATGGTCATTCCAAGAAAACCTTGATTCATCGCACACCGGCGCCGCACTAACAGACATACCCACTCATAAAGTGCTGGACATGCAATTAAGAGAAATAACTGAACACACCACTAATAGTTGAACTGTGATAATTCACACGCACAGAACCTCCACCCGCAATCATCAAAGCGTCGCAGGAACAGTCACCAAAACATGCAGAATGATTCAGTCATTATCCAAAGACTTTTAAACGCAGAAGGCTCCTTGTCTTTCGACAAGGAGCCTTCTGTGAAACATATCAGGCGTTCGACACAGCGCTTTAAGAGGTCAGGCTGCGACCGGAGTATCCATCCCCAACAACCGGCTGACCTGCTCCAGTTCGGTCTCGCGGCGCAACGCGGTAAACAGCGCGACAGCTTCGGGGTAGTTGCGCGTCAGCATTGCCAGCCACTGCTTCAACCGGCCAGGGGCCTGGCGCTCGGTCAACTGTGCGACCGACTGGGTCCAGAAGTCCTGGAGCATGGGTTGCATTTGCGCCCAGGTCATTTCCACGACGTCTTCGCCTGCACGCGCGGCGGCGATTTGCCGGGCCAGGTCCGGGCGCGCCACCAGGCCGCGACCGAGCATAATGTCTTCGACACCACTGATCTCCCGACAGCGCCGCCAGTCTTCGACGCTCCAGATATCGCCGTTGGCGAACACCGGCACCTTGACCACCTCCTGCACACGCGGAATCCACTCCCAGTGGGCGGGCGGTTTGTAGCCATCGGTCTTGGTACGCGCATGCACCACGATATGCGCCGCACCGCCTTCGGCCAGGGCCGTGGCACACACCAGCGCGCCATCCGGGCTGTCGAAACCCAGGCGCATCTTGGCGGTCACCGGGATATGGGCAGGCACGGCACGACGCACGTGTTCAACGATCTGGTTGAGCAGCTCCGGCTCCTTGAGCAGCACCGCACCGCCGCGGGATTTATTGACGGTCTTGGCCGGGCAGCCGAAGTTCAGATCGATCACCTCGGAACCCAGCTCGCAGGCCAGGGCAGCGTTTTCCGCCAGGCATACCGGGTCGGAACCGAGCAATTGCACGCGCAACGGCACACCGGCCGCGGTGTGGGCGCCGTGCAGCAGTTCCGGGGCGAGCTTGTGGAAATACGCCGGGGTGAGCAGGCGGTCGTTGACGCGGATGAACTCGGTCACGCACCAGTCGATACCGCCCACGCGGGTCAACACGTCCCTCAGGATGTTGTCGACCAACCCCTCCATGGGCGCCAAAGCAATTTGCATGGAAAACACTCAACAAAAATCGTGGCGCAGTTTACTGGGTTTCCCGCGGCAACCGTTAACCCCCTGTCAGGGCGGGACCATAACCGTCGAGAAATTCGGCCGGCATGCGCTTGGGCCTGCCGCTGGACAATTCGATGCAGACAAAGGTGGTGTGAGCCCGCAGCAAGGTGGCACCGTCACGCGGGCGTACCAGCTGGAAACGACGGGTCATCTTCAGGCGCCGGTCCCAATCGACGATCCAGGTGGCCAACTGCAACTCGTCGCCTTCGTAGCCTGCCGCGAGGTAATCGATTTCATGGCGCACCACGGCCATGGCACGGTCCAGGCGGCGGTACTCGGTGAGGTCCAGCCCCAGACGCTGCGAATGGCGCCAGGCGCAGCGCTCGAGCCAGGACACGTACACCGCGTTATTGGCGTGCCCCAGGCCGTCGATGTCTTCAGGGGCGACCTGCAGATCGATGATAAACGGCGTTGCCAAATCCCAGCCCATGCCTTGCTCCAGTCGATTGATGTCGGCGGGAGCAGTGTATCAGGCGGTTTGCCGGTCCTGTAGACGACGGCCGGCCAACAGCGCCAGTACGCCCTCGATCACCCGGGGATCGGCCAGCACTTTCTGGTGCCCGCCCTGCTCCAGGCGCAGCAGGCGGCTGTCGAACCAGGCTTCGTGGATGGCTTGAGATGCCTTGACCGGAACAAAGGTATCGTCCTCGGCGTGCACGACCAGGCCAGGGATGTTCATTTGGTAGTGCGCCACATCCAAGTGCTTGAGCGGCATTCCGAACGCCAGCTCCACCTCCTGGATAAACGCCGAGCGTGCCCGCGCCGGCAGACCGACCATCGTGGTAAAGCCGCGCAGCACATCCAGGAAGCGCGACGGGGCGGCGATGCTCACCAACGCCTCGGTACGCAGCCCCAACTGCACTGCCAGCATCGCACTGGCGCCGCCCATGGAATGCCCGATCACGGCGTGCAGCGGCGGCAGTTCGGCAGCCGCCTCCAGCATGGCTCGGGCGAACAGCAGCACGTGAGCTTCCCGTCCCGGCGAACGACCATGGGCCGGACCGTCCAGGGCAATCACGGCGTAACCGTTGCCTACCAACGCGGTGATCAAGCTGGCGAACTGGGTTGGCCGGCCTTCCCAGCCGTGCATCAACAACACCGCAGGGCCTTGGCCCCAGCGCAGGGCCGACAGACCGAAACGCAAGGTGATGCGCTCCGATTGCGCCAGCAGCGGCAGCTCCCAGTCACGTGGCGGCAGGTCGCGCGGCGTCATGAAGGCACGCCGCATCTTGTTGGCCACGGTTTGCGGTGCCAGGTGTCCAACGGTGCCGTTGAAGCGACGAATCCAGGTTAACGCGCCCATCCTCGCACCCTCTTCTAACGCACAGCCGACTTGGCCGCGCGTAACACTCGGTCCGACAACTCGCCCGGCCCCAGGGCACGCGCCAAGGCCAGCCCGCCGATCATCAACGCCATATCAGCCAAGGCTTTGTCAGTGTCTTCGGGACTCGCGGCAAGCTGGGCCGCCATCAGTTCCACATGCTCGCTCAGCGCCTCGCGGAAGGCGTCCGGCAGCCGCGCCATCTCGCCCACTGTGGCCGGTATCGGGCATGCCTGGACTGTTGAATCGCGGTGCTTGCGTGACAGATAAAACGCCGCCACCAGGCCCCTGCGCTCTTCTCCCGTCAGCTGTGCGTCCATATCGTCGATAGATGCACGCCGCCGCGCCAACAACTGGGTGAACGCCTCCAGCATCAAGGCGTCCTTGCTTTCAAAGTGTGCGTAGAAACCACCGACGGTCAGCCCCGCCGCGCCCATGACTTCGCCCACACTAGGCTCGGCCGGACCACGCTGGGTCAATGCAGCGCTGGCGGCTTGCAGAATACGTTCGCGGGTTTGCGCTTTTTTATCGCTCATCGTTGCCTCCGACTTTCATGGGTTGAATATTATTACCATAATAATATTTGGCAAGCGACAAGCATGACCACTGGTCAGCAAAGCAAAGGGAATGGGGGGAGAGAATTGGCCAAACGCCAGACAAACAAAAGGGCCATTCAATAATTGAATGACCCTTAAAAATCCCGCAGAGCGGGTAATCGTGGCGTCCCCTAGGGGACTCGAACCCCTGTTACCGCCGTGAAAGGGCGGTGTCCTAGGCCACTAGACGAAGGGGACAAAACCTTCTGTACAACTGACCAGCGCTGAGAGCTGATCGATTCAAGGACGGTGTGGCCAGACCTTGAACCTGTAGATTGGTGGAGCTAAACGGGATCGAACCGTTGACCTCTTGCATGCCATGCAAGCGCTCTCCCAGCTGAGCTATAGCCCCGGATTTTTCGCCTCGCGGCGCAGCAGACCTTTCGAACTGCTTGTTGAAACTGGCGTCCCCTAGGGGACTCGAACCCCTGTTACCGCCGTGAAAGGGCGGTGTCCTAGGCCACTAGACGAAGGGGACAAAACCTTCTGTACAACTGACCAGCGCTGAGAGCTGATCGATTCAAGGACGGTGTGGCCAGACCTTGAACCTGTAGATTGGTGGAGCTAAACGGGATCGAACCGTTGACCTCTTGCATGCCATGCAAGCGCTCTCCCAGCTGAGCTATAGCCCCTCATCGGTGAGGACGGGGCGAATCTTAATGGCGGTTTGGAAAGGTGTCAAATTTATTTTCAACATTTTCCAAAATTTTTTGCCGGGATAACAATCACTTACCGACGAAACCCTGGAAAACCTGGGTTTCGTCGCTGCAATGGACTGCTTAAGCGATAGCGCCCAACAGCTTTTCCCACTCTTTGTTTTCTTTCTTCGATACACCACCAAGCAAATCAAGGGCTTGGCGCAGGCGGAAACGGGTCAGGTCCGGGCCGAGAATTTCCATCGCATCCAGCACCGACACCGAACTGGCCTGCCCGGTGATCGCGGCAAACATCAGCGGCATGGCATCGCGCAATTTCAACTCAAGGGATTCCACCACCGCCTGGATCGTCGCAGTGATCGCATCCTTCTCCCACTGGCGCAGGCTTTCCAGCTTCCACAGGATCAGTTGCATCAACTGGCGCACCTGATCGCCCGAGAGCTTCTTGGATTCGAACAGCCTGGTATCCGGGTTCACACCACCGGCAAAGAAGAAGCTGGCCAACGGGGCAACCTGGCTGAACGTCTCCACCCTGCCCTGCACCAGTGGCGCGATCTTCATCATGTATTCAGGGTTCAGCGCCCATTGCTGCACGCGGCTGGCGAATTCTTCCACCGGCAGATCACGCAGCCACTGGCCATTGAGCCACGAGAGTTTCTCGATATCGAAGATCGGCCCGCCCAGCGACACGCGGGACAGGTCAAAGTTATCGACCATTTCCTGCAGCGAGAACTTCTCACGCTCGTCCGGCATCGACCAGCCCATGCGGCCCAGGTAGTTGAGCATCGCTTCAGGCATGAAGCCCATGCGCTCGTAGAACGTCACCGAGGTCGGGTTCTTGCGCTTGGACAGCTTGCTCTTGTCCGGGTTACGCAGCAGCGGCATGTAGCACAGCTGCGGTTGTTCCCAGCCGAAGTATTCGTAGAGAAGGATCAACTTCGGCGCCGATGGCAGCCATTCTTCACCCCGCAATACGTGGGTGATGCCCATCAGGTGGTCGTCGACCACGTTGGCCAGGAAGTACGTCGGCAGGCCGTCGGTCTTCATCAACACCTGCATGTCCATGCGGTCCCACGGGATTTCGACATCACCGCGCAGCATGTCCGGCACCACGCACACGCCTTCGCTCGGCACCTTCATGCGGATAACGTGAGGTTCACCGGCGGCCAGGCGGGCAGCCACCTCCTCTTTCGACAGCAGCAATGCGCGGCCATCGTAGCGCGGGGTTTCGCCACGGGCCTGTTGCTCCGCGCGCATCTGGTCGAGTTCTTCAGCGGTGCAGAAGCATGGGAACGCATGGCCCATGTCGACCAGTTGCTGGGTGTACTGCTTGTAGATGTCGCTGCGCTCGCTCTGGCGATACGGACCGTGCGGGCCGCCTACGTCCGGGCCTTCGGCCCAGGTAATGCCCAACCAGCGCAGGGCATCGAAAATCTGCTGTTCCGACTCACGGGTGGAGCGCAGTTGGTCGGTGTCCTCGATCCGCAGGATGAATTCACCGCCGTGCTGCTTGGCAAAGCAGTAGTTGAACAAGGCGATGTAGGCAGTGCCGACGTGGGGATCCCCAGTAGGCGATGGCGCGATGCGCGTGCGGACGGTGGTCATGGCAGGTCTCGAATGGGCGATATAACTGAAATTGAAACAAGGGGCGAATGGTAACAGCCTGGGTGATTTCTGGAAAACCGAGGCGCAGCCATCGGGGGCAAGCCCCCGATGAGCATGGGTATCTACACAACTTCCAGTGAATACGGAATCTATGGCAATTAGGCTTCTGTGGTGAGCGGGCTTGTCGAATCGTCGCACCGCCCGCGCTGGGCTGCGAAGCAGCCCCAAAACCAGCCTCTACAGAGTGCCTGATACACCGCGTTCTTCTTTACTGGGGCTGCTTCGCAGCCCAGCGCGGGGCAAGCCCGCTCACCACAGAGTTATGTGTCAGCCTTTAAGAGTTGTGTAGATGCCTATGCCCCGATGAGGCCAGTCTAGTCACCGCAGATCAGACAGCCAGCAACCGCTCACGCAACTTGCCAATCTCATCCCGAGTCTGCGCCGCAGCTTCAAACTCCAGGTCCCGCGCCAACTGGTACATTTTCTCTTCCAACTGGCGAATCCGCTTGGTGATCTCACTCGGCGAGCGCAGTTCGTTTTCGTACTTGGCGCTTTCCTCGGCGGCCTTGGCCATGCCCTTGCGCTTCTTGCTGCGCGAGCCCGGCACGGTGGCGCCTTCCATGATGTCGGCAACGTCCTTGAACACGCCCTTGGGCGTAATGCCGTTTTCCAGGTTGAAGGCAATCTGCTTGTCGCGACGGCGTTGCGTCTCGCCAATCGCCCGCTCCATGGAACCGGTGATGCGATCCGCGTAGAGAATCGCCCGGCCATTGAGGTTACGCGCCGCACGACCGATGGTTTGGATCAGCGAGCGTTCAGAGCGCAGGAAGCCCTCCTTGTCTGCATCGAGGATTGCCACCAGCGACACTTCCGGCATGTCCAGGCCTTCGCGCAGCAGGTTGATGCCCACCAGCACATCAAAGGTGCCCAGGCGCAGGTCGCGGATGATTTCCACGCGCTCCACGGTGTCGATGTCCGAGTGCAGGTAACGCACGCGCACGCCGTGGTCGGCGAGGTAGTCGGTCAAGTCTTCGGACATGCGCTTGGTCAGCGTGGTGACCAGCACCCGCTCTTCCAGGGCCACACGTTTATGGATCTCCGACAACAGGTCATCCACCTGGGTCAGCGCCGGGCGGATTTCGATTTCCGGGTCGACCAGGCCGGTGGGACGCACCAGTTGCTCGATCACACGGCCGGCATGCTCGGCCTCATAGTTGCCCGGCGTGGCCGACACAAAGATGGTCTGCGGGCTGATGGCTTCCCACTCGTCGAAGCGCATCGGCCGGTTATCCAGTGCCGACGGCAGGCGGAAGCCGTACTCCACCAGGGTTTCCTTACGCGAGCGGTCGCCCTTATACATCGCGCCCACTTGCGGCACGCTGACGTGGGACTCGTCGATCACCAGCAGTGCGTCGTCTGGCAGGTAGTCGTAGAGGGTCGGCGGCGGCGCGCCGGACTCACGGCCCGAGAGGTAGCGCGAGTAGTTTTCGATGCCGTTGCAGTAGCCCAGCTCGAGGATCATCTCCAGGTCAAAGCGCGTGCGTTGCTCCAAACGCTGGGCTTCCACCAGCTTGTTGTTGGCGCGCAGGTACTCCAGGCGCTCGGCCAGCTCGACCTTGATACCCTCGATGGCGCCCATCAGGGTTTCGCGCGGGGTCACGTAGTGGCTTTTCGGATAGAAGGTGAAGCGCGGCAGCTTGCGGATCACTTCGCCGGTCAACGGATCGAAGGCCGACAGGCTCTCGACTTCATCGTCAAACAGCTCGATGCGGATCGCCTCCAGGTCGGATTCGGCCGGGTAGATGTCGATCACATCGCCACGCACGCGGAAGGTGGCGCGGGCAAAATCCATGTCGTTGCGGGTGTACTGCAGGCTGGTCAGGCGGCGCAGCAGCTCGCGCTGGTCGAGTTTATCGCCGCGGTCGACGTGCAGCACCATCTTCAAATAGGTTTCCGGGCTGCCCAGGCCATAGATGCACGACACCGTGGTGACGATGATCGCGTCCTTGCGCTCCAGCAACGCCTTGGTCGCCGACAGCCGCATCTGCTCGATGTGGTCGTTGATCGACGCATCCTTCTCGATAAAGGTATCGGAGGACGGCACATACGCTTCGGGCTGGTAGTAGTCGTAGTAGGAAACGAAGTACTCCACCGCGTTGTTCGGGAAGAACGCCTTGAACTCGCCGTACAACTGCGCGGCCAAGGTCTTGTTCGGGGCCAGCACCAGCGTGGGGCGGTTGATCTGCGCAATCACGTTGGCGATGCTGAAGGTCTTGCCCGAACCGGTCACCCCGAGCAGCGTCTGGTGCGCCAGGCCGGCCTCGATGCCTTCGACCATCTGGCGAATGGCCTCGGGCTGGTCGCCGGCAGGTTCAAAGCGGGTGACTAGTTGGAAATCCGACATAACGTACCTCTTGAAGTCACCCCAGACTGTAAACCCGTCGGGGACGAAAAAGACCACAACCCGCGAAGTTTCAGAGCGGGTCGTAGGAAAAAACCATGATAGCTGTAGAAGTGGTGGCGAATGTGGCGGGTTTCAAGGCAATCGTCCTGTCTGCCGTGGTTGATCAATGTTGCAATAAGACTAACGGTCGGCAAATAAACCGAAAAACTTGGCCGAAAAGCCGTTTCGGTTGTCGCCCTCAGCGGTGATGGCCTCTATACTAGCTCCCCGTTTGTGCACCGCTCTAGTGCATTCGGCTGGAGCGCGACACGTCCCTCCCTTCCCCCATAGAGCTGCCGCAAAATGAGCCTGTTCTCCGCTGTCGAAATGGCACCACGCGATCCAATCCTGGGCCTCAACGAAGCATTCAACGCCGATACACGAACCACCAAGGTCAACCTTGGCGTGGGCGTTTACTGCAACGAGGAGGGGAAGATTCCACTCTTGCGTGCCGTTGCCGAAGCGGAAGCCATTCGCGTGGCGCAACACGCCGCCCGTGGCTACTTGCCGATCGACGGCATCGCCGCCTACGACAAGGCCGTGCAGACCCTGCTGTTCGGCGCTGAATCGCCACTGCTGAACGCTGGCCGCGTCACCACCGTACAAGCGGTAGGCGGCACCGGCGCCCTGAAGCTGGGTGCAGACTTCCTCAAGCAATTGCTGCCAGGCGCCGTCGTTGCGATCAGCGACCCGAGCTGGGAAAACCACCGCGCCCTGTTCGAAACCGCCGGTTTCCCGGTGCAGAACTACCGCTACTACGACGCCGCCACCCACGACGTGAACCGTGCCGGCCTGCTCGAAGACCTCAACGCCCTGCCGCCCCAGTCCATCGTGGTGCTGCACGCCTGCTGCCATAACCCGACCGGCGTCGACCTGAGCCCGGCCGACTGGCAGAACGTGCTGGACGTGGTCAAGGCCAGGAACCTGGTGCCGTTCCTCGACATGGCCTATCAGGGCTTTGGCGACGGTATCCACGAAGACGCCGCCGCCGTGCGCCTGTTCGCCGAATCGGGCCTGACCTTCTTTGTCTCCAGCTCGTTCTCCAAGTCGTTCTCCCTGTACGGCGAGCGTGTGGGCGCGTTGTCCATCGTCGGTGACTCCAAGGAAGAAAGCGCGCGCATCCTGTCCCAGGTCAAGCGCGTGATCCGCACCAACTACTCCAACCCGCCAACCCATGGCGCAGCGATTGTTGCCGCGGTGCTGAACAGCCCTGAGCTGCGCGCCCAGTGGGAAGCCGAACTGGCCGAGATGCGCCTGCGCATCCGTGGCATGCGTGAGCAGATGGTTGCCGAGCTGGCCAAGGCTGCTCCGGGCCACGACTTCAGCTTCGTCGGTCGCCAACGCGGGATGTTCTCCTACTCGGGCCTCACCGTTGAGCAAGTCACCCGCCTGCGCAGCGAGTTTGGTATCTACGCGCTGGATACCGGGCGTATCTGCGTGGCGGCGTTGAACCAGTCGAACATTGCTGCGGTAACAAAGGCGATTGTTCAGGTTCTATAAGCCTGACGGCGTCATACGAAGGGGGAAGCCGATGGCTTCCCCCTTTTTATTGGCGAACCCACTAGACTGAACCCTGATTGCCCCTTTGCTGTGAGAGCCCTATGAGAAACGACGACCTGGACCTGCGCGCCGACCGCGACGAACTGCACGACTACACCCCGCGCGCGCCCCAAGCCAAGCGCCAGAAAAGCCTGGTACTGCAAGTGGCGCTGGGGGTGTTCCTGGGCGGTTTGGCGTTGTGGCTGGTGCAATTGGGCGCGACGGCAATCATGGCCAAGCTGGCCATGGGCACCTTCCAGTTTGGCGGCTAGGCCGACGCCACACCCTGCTCTTCCAGCAACTTCACAAAACTGTTCAAACTCTGCGACACCGTCCCACGGCGCCAGATCAGCCAGGTATGCAGGGTGCGAAAACTGTCCGTCAGCGGCCACACGCTCACCGTGGTAAACCCCGGCATGCTTTCCAGCATGCTGCGTGGCATCAGCGCCAGGCCGGCCCCGGCGCTGACGCAGGCGAGCATGCCGTGGTAGGACTCCATCTCGAAGATCCTCCCCGGCACCGCGCCGTCCTGTGCGAACCAGCGCTCGAAATGGTGCCGGTAGGAACAGTTGGAGCGAAAGGTGTAGATGCTCTCCCCGTTCACATCCTGCCCTCGCGTGATCGGCCCGTGGTGCAACGGCGCAATCACCACCATCTCCTCCTCGAACACCGCCACGCCTTCCAGGGTGGCATGCAATACCGGCCCATCGACGAACGCCGCCGCCAGCCGTCCCGACAATACGCCCTCGATCATCGTGCCTGAAGGCCCGGTGCTCAGGTCCAATTCGACCTTGGTGTGCTTCTGGTTGTAGGCCGCGAGCAGCGCCGGGATGCGCACCGCCGCCGTGCTTTCCAGGGAGCCCAGGGCAAACGCGCCCTGGGGCTCCTCCCCCGCCACCGTCGCGCGGGCTTCCTGCACCAGGTCGAGAATACGCCGCGCATAGCCGAGGAAATTCCATCCGGCGGGCGACAGGCGCAGGCGACTCTTCTCGCGGATAAACAACTCCACGCCCAAATCCTGCTCCAGTTGCTTGATGCGCGTGGTCAGGTTCGACGGCACCCGATGAATCAACTGCGCGGCGGCGCTGATGCTGCCTTGCTCGGCAACGGCCTTGAAGATTTCCAGCTGCACCAGATCCAAGTCATTCTCCAATCGTGAACGTATTGCTCAATATTATTCAGTTTCCAGAAAACATGCATCCCCGTAGGCTGAACCCATTCCACTCATTCAGCCGGACGGTGCCATGAACGCTATTTCTCACCAGACCCACGCCCTGTCGATCAACCCCGCCACCGGCGAAACAGTCGGCAGCTACCCCTACGAAACCGCGTCGCAACTGGACGCCGCCCTCGACCGTGCCACCGCCGCCTTCCGCACCTGGCGCCGCCAGCCGGTCAGCCAGCGTGCCGAATTGCTGCTGGCCCTGGCCGGCGCCCTGCGCGATCAAGCCGAAGAAATGGCGCAGATGATCACCCTGGAAATGGGCAAGCCCATCACCCAGGCCCGCGCCGAAATCGAAAAATGCGCCCAGCTCAGCGAGTGGTATGCCGCCCACGGCCCGGCCATGCTAGCCCCGGAACCCACCCTGGTGGACAACGGCAGCGCCCACATCGAATACCGCCCGCTGGGCCCGATCCTCGCCGTGATGCCGTGGAACTTCCCGGTATGGCAAGTGCTGCGTGGCGCCGTGCCGACCCTGCTCGCCGGCAATACCTACGTGCTCAAACACGCGCCGAACGTGATGGGCAGCGCGTACATGATGAAAGCGGCGTTGCAGAAGGCCGGATTCGCTGAAGGCCTGTTCGAAGTGATCAACGTGACCCAGGACGGCGTATCCACCGCCATCGCCGACCCGCGCATCGCCGCCGTCACCCTCACCGGCAGCGTACGCGCCGGCATGGCCATCGGCTCCCAGGCCGGCGCTGCGCTGAAGAAGTGCGTGCTGGAACTGGGCGGCTCCGACCCGTTCATCGTGCTCAACGACGCCGACCTCGACGCCGCCGTGCAGGCCGCCGTCATCGGCCGCTTCCAGAACAGCGGCCAGGTCTGCGCCGCCGCCAAGCGCCTGATCATCGAAGCCGGCGTGGTGGACGCCTTCACCGCCAAGTTCGTCGAAGCCAGCCGCGCGCTGGTGATGGGCGACCCGACCTCGGCCAGCACCTACGTCGGCCCGATGGCGCGCTTCGACCTGCGCGACGAGTTGCACGGCCAGGTCCAGGCCACCCTGGAAGAAGGCGCCACCCTGCTGCTGGGCGGCCACAAAGTTGCCGGTGTCGCCAACTACTATGAGCCGACCGTACTGGCCGACGTCACCGACCAGATGACCTCGTTCAAGCAGGAACTGTTTGGCCCCGTGGCGTCGATCATCACCGCCCGCGATGCCGACCACGCCGTGGCCCTGGCCAATGACAGCGAGTTCGGCCTCACCGCCAGCCTCTTCACCACCGACCCGGCCAAGGCCCGCGACATCGCCAACCAGCTGGAAACCGGCGGGATCTTCATCAATGCGTTCAGCGTGTCCGACCCTCGGGTGGCGTTTGGCGGCGTGAAGAAGAGCGGGTTCGGGCGCGAGTTGTCGCATTTTGGCCTACGCGAATTCTGCAATGCGCAGACCGTATGGCTGGATCGCAAGTAGCAGCAGTGAACAAATGGCGTTAGCATTCTGTCCACTCGGCTTAACAGCATGTTTTTAGGGTCAGGATCGCACTGTGGAAAAGCTAAATCGCCTTCAAAGCGGAATCGAAGGGCTGGACGCTCTGCTCAAGGGAGGGCTGGTGTCTGGGGCGTCCTACATCATTCAGGGCCGCCCCGGCTCAGGTAAAACCATCCTTGCCAACCAGCTGGGGTTTCATCACGCGCGCAATGGCGGCCGAGTCCTGGTTGCCACGCTGTTGGCGGAATCCCACGACCGCCTTTTCCAGTTCCTCTCTACCCTGAGCTTTTTTGACGCCTCCCGTGTCGGCGCCGAAATCCAGTTTGTCAGCGCCTTCGACACCCTGGAAAACGAAGGCCTCGACGAAGTGGTCAAGCTGCTCAGGCGTGAGATCAGCAGGCAGAGGGCCACCGTCATGGTGGTGGACGGCTTGTTGAACGCGCGTTCCAAGGCCGACTCGCCGATCGACACGAAAAAATTCATTTCAGAACTGCAAGGGCATGCCGCCTTCGCCGGTTGCACGGTGTTGTTCCTCACCAGCTCACGCCTGGATGACGGCAGTCCCGAGCACACCATGGTCGATGGCGTGATCGAAATGGGTGAGGAACTGTTCGGCACCCGTTCCGTGCGCCGTATCCAGTTGCGCAAGACCCGCGGCAGCGGCGCGCTCACCGGCCTGCACGAGTGTGAAATCAACGACGACGGCCTGGTGGTGTACCCACGCCTGGAAAGCCTCTATGGCCGCCCGTCCGCACCCGACAGCGCCGACCTGACGCGCATCGCCAGCGGTATCGGCTCGTTGGACGGCATCCTCGGCGGCGGGCTGCACAGTTCCAGCGTGACCCTGGTCATGGGGCCGTCGGGCATTGGCAAGACCACCCTGGGCCTCAAGTTTCTCTCGGAATCGACGGTAGACGCTCCCGGCCTGCACTTCGGCTTCTACGAAAGCCCTCAGCGCCTGCGGCTCAAAGGCCAATCCCTGGGCATCGATATCCAGGAGATGGAAGACAGTGGCGCACTGACCATCGCCTGGCAGCCCACTACCGAAGGTCTGCTGGACGGGCTGGGTGCGCGATTGCTGCGCCTGGTCGAGGAAAAGGGCATCAAGCGGCTGTTCATCGACAGCTTGAGCGGCATGACCCGCGTCTCCAACAACCCGGCACGGATCACCGACTTCTACAGCGCACTGATGAACGAACTGCGCGCCAGGGGCGTCACGGTCTTCGCCACGTGGGAGATGCATGATCTGTTCGGCTCGGAGGTCACTTCCCCCGCGTCTGAACTGTCGAGCATTGCCGACAACCTCATGCTTATGCGTTTCTTCGAGATTCAGTCTGAACTTAGAAGGACGCTTTCCATTCTTAAGGTCAGAGACAGCTTTTATGACCCCTCATTATTAGAGGTGGTGATCCGTGACCAAGCCGTTGACTTAAGAAAGGTTTCAACAAATGCCCCCTCAGTTGCATCCAATTCAGCGCTGCCTGGTTCAGCTTTTTAAGTCTTTGGGTAGGTTGAATTGACATGGCCACCATCCTGGTCGTCGATGACGAGTACTTGATCGCCGATATCCTTGCCTACGCACTGGAAGATGAGGGGTTCATGGTCGTCACAGCTGGCAATGGGAAAAAGGCGCTGGAGGTGCTGGAGCGAGAACGGCCGTCGCTGATCATCACCGATTTCATGATGCCGGTGATGGACGGTGAGGAGTTCGCCGAAGCGGTCCGTGCACTGCCTGCCGTCAAGCACCTGCCGATTATCCTGATCAGCGGCGCGCAGGCCCATATCGGCATGCAGCGCTCGGACCTGTTCGATGCGGCGCTGGATAAGCCGTTCGACATCAACAAGCTCATTACCAAGGTGAAGGAGCTGCTTGGGTGACCTCAACTGCGGATATGCCGGCGCACACACTGCACCAGCCCATCCAATGCCTGCGACTTCACCGGCGCGAGCACGCACACCGTATGTTCCTGCTGGCCTTCCTTCACGGTCAGGGTGTAGTGCACCTGGCCCGGATTTCCGGGCTCTGGCGTGGTGCTCTGCGGCAACTGAAAGAAGTTTGAAGCCTCGATCAGCTGCCGCAACTCTTGTTGGTCCGGCTCGGGCAACGTGTTCAACTCCACAGTACGAGGCTTGGTCAAACCCGGAAAAAACGCCGGCCCGCCGTTTTCCTTGATCGAAATTTGCATGGCTGTTCCTCACGTCAGACGTTAATGCCAACCGCTTTCCAGCCCTCCTTGACCGCCTTGTGCTCATCCTTGTTCGCGCCGTAGAGACGGCCGGCGATATCGTAGGTTATACGCGCAAAACGTAAAAACCCCGAGTTCGGCCGCAACCGCGCATCGCGCAACGCGTCATACCAGATGCGCCCTGCGCGCTCCCAGGCAAACCCGCCAATCCGGGTCGCCACCTGATAGAAGGCATGGTTGGGAATGCCGGAATTGATATGCACCCCGCCATTGTCCTCATAGGTCTGGACAAAATCATCCATATGCCCTGGCTGAGGGTCCTTGCCCAGCAGCTTGTCATCGAACGCGGTGCCGGGGGCCTTCATCGAACGCAGGGCGGCGCCTTTGATCTTCTTGGTAAACAACCCCTTGCCGATCAGCCAATCGGCGTCCTCGGCCGTTTGCTTCAACGCATACTGCTTGATCAGGGAGCCGAACACGTCCGAGAGTGACTCGTTCAGCGCGCCGGACTGGTTGAAATACATCAGCTTGGCCTCATCCTCGGTGACACCATGGGCCAACTCATGGCCAATCACGTCGAGGGCCACCGTGAAGCGGTTGAACAACTGCCCATCGCCATCGCCAAACACCATCTGGGTCGAGTTCCAGAACGCATTGTTATAGTTCTGGCCAAAGTGCACGGTGGCATCCAGGGCCATGCCGGCGTCGTCGATGGAGTTGCGGTCGAACACCTCTTCGAAAAAATCGAACGTGGCACCCAAGCCGTCATAGGCTTCGTCCACGGCGGCGTCGCCACTGGCGGGCTGGCCTTCACTGCGGACCAGCTTGCCCGGCAGGCTGTCGGTGCCTTCGGCGGTGTAGATCGAGCGCCGTTTGCCGGCGCCCATGACCAGGGCCATGTGGGCCGGCCCCTTGGCGGGCACTGCGACCATGCGCAGCGAACGGAACGTGCTGTCCTTGGCGCGGGTGCGCAGCGCGATGTCGCGCTGGGCCTTATCACCGTGACGCGCGATCTGGTCGAGCATATACGGCGGGATCAGGCAGAAAATCGGGTTGCGGTGGTGGCGATCACACATTAGCTGGCTCCCTGTTGGCATATGGTGTAGCTCCGGTAACCGTTTGAGGATAGCCCCCCAGGGTTAACCCGTGTCATCAATTGTCATCAATCTATGTTGCAGTCGTGTTTATCCAAGGAGGACTTACCCATGCCAGCCCGCAAAGCCAAAATCGATCTTGCGCACCGCCCACGACTCGCCGATCTGCGCCCGTTGATCGCGACCAATCCCACCCTGATGGAAGCCCGGGCGGCGACGCCCCGTGTCACCGCGGCCAAGGATCTACAGGACCGACAGGGCTACGCCGAGGACTTTCTCAGCAGCTTCGCAGTGCCCTGGCCCACCGCCGATGAGGCATTGGCGGACGACGTCCAACCGCTGCGCCTGGACTACACGCATTTCTCGGTGACGATGTCCCGTTCCCGACGACTGGCGCTCTACGTGGGCGTCAATATCGACGGCGGGCAGCATGTGGAGATTATCCGCAGCAACGACACCTGGGCCTACGATGGGCGCCTGCCGATCAGCGCCCAGGTGGGCGAAGAGCTCTATGCCAGCAATGGCCTGGATCGCGGTCACCTGGTACGGCGCCAGGATCCTAACTGGGGCGACGCGGCAAACACCGCCAACCTCGACACCTTCCACTTCACCAACTGCTCGCCGCAGATGAGCGGGTTCAACCAGAAGACCTGGCTGGAACTGGAAGACTACATCCTCAATAACACGCAGCGCTGGAAAGCCCGGGCAACGGTGTTCAGCGGCCCGGTGTTCGCCGACGACGACCGCCTTTACCGTGGTATCAGAATCCCCAAGGCGTTCTGGAAAGTGGTGGCCTACCTCAGCGATGACGGCAAGCCCTCCGCCAGCGCCTACATGATCGACCAAAGCCGCGAGCTGGGTCAGCTCGACCTGATGTTCGGCCAGGTCAGGACCTACCAGCGCAGCGTGATCCAGATCGAACAATTGACCGGCATCCGCTTCGCCAACCTGGCGGACTACGACGGCTTCAGCAACGAAGAGCGCGCTACGGGCACGCGAATTGAAGCGCTGATCCGCGGCCCCGAGGATATTCGTCTCTGACCGGGCGCCCTTCGGGCTGTATCGCCTCGCCCTAATCAACTACCATACCGCGCCGGTTCCCGAACGGGACTAATAGGGAATCCGAAGCGCGGTACACCGCGTCAATCGGAACTGCCCCCGCAACTGTAGGTGCCGAGCCTGCTCCCCACTGCCACTGGACCACGTCCGGGAAGGCCGGAGCGTGGCGACGACGCATCAGTCAGGAGACCTGCCGGCCCAGCACAATCACTCACCGGCGGGGTGTCCGGGAAGGACATCCTTGCCTGCCCGTTCGCCGGCGTTCGAGGGCGTATTTCCGAACCGTACCTGCCCTGTTTCCACGTACGGTCCACACGGAGATCGCCTCATGCTGCCACGCGTTACCGCCCTGATCAGCGGCCTGGGTTTCTGCGCCCTGGCCCACGCCGCGCCCACGCACTACCCGCTGACCCTGGAAAACTGCGGCAGCACCCTCACCTTCCCGCAGGCGCCCGCGCGCAGCGTGACCATCGGCCAGGCCGCCACCGAAATGCTCTATGCCCTCGGCGTGGCTGACCGCGTGGTGGGCACCTCGCTGTGGTTCAACAGCGTGTTGCCGCAGTTCAAGGCGCAGAACGACAGCATCGAGCGCCTGGCCAACAACGAGCCCAGCTTCGAAGCGGTGATCGCCAAGCGCCCGCAACTGGTGGCCGCCGAGCTGGAATGGGTGGTGGGCCCGCAAGGCGTGGTCGGCACCCGCGAGCAGTTTCACGACCTGAAGATCCCCACCTACCTGCTGCCCTCCGACTGCGAAGGCAAGGACAACCTGGTGGGCGCCGACGGCACGCGGCTGGAGCCGTTCCGTATCGAGACGATCTACAAGAGCATCCGCCAGCTGGCGCAGATTTTCGATGTGCAGGATCGCGGCCAACAGTTGAACGATGAGCTCCAGGCGCGCCTGGCCCAATCCGTGGCCACCGTGCAGAGCAAAGGCCTCAAGCAGGCCAGCGCGCTGGTGTGGTTCTCCAGCGCAGAACTGGCCAGCGACCCCTACGTGGCCGGCCACAAGGGCATTCCGGAGTTCATGCTCGAAACCCTCGGCCTGCACAACGTGGTGCAATCCGATGAAGAATGGCCCGCCGTCGGCTGGGAAACCCTCGCCAAGGCCAACCCGACCTTCCTGGTGATCGCCCGCATGGACCGTCGCCGCTATCCCGCCGACGACCATGAAAAGAAACTCGCCTTCCTGCGCAGCGACCCGGTCACGCGCAACATGGACGCGGTGAAAAACAACCGCATCATCATCCTCGACGCCCTGGCGTTGCAGGCCAGCATCCGCATGTTCGACGGCCTTGAACACCTGGCCACGGCCATCGACGGCTACGAACTGCCGCAATGATCCGGACCTTACTCGCCCTGGCGCTATTGCTGATCGCCGTGCTCGCCGGCGTGGCCATCGGCGAAACCGCCATCTCGCCCCAGGTGGTGCTGCAGGTGCTCGCCAACAAACTGTGGGCGGCCGGTTACGTGCTGGACCCCATCGATGAAGGCGTGGTGTGGAACTACCGCCTCACCCGTGCCCTGGTGGCCGCCGCCTGCGGTGCCGGGCTGGCCACCTGCGGGGTGATTTTGCAGTCGTTGCTGCGCAACCCGCTGGCCGATCCGTACCTGCTGGGCATCAGCGCCGGCGCTTCGACCGGCGCGGTGCTGGTGGCGTTGATGGGCGTGGGCGGCGGGCTGATTTCATTGTCGGCCGGCGCCCTTGTCGGCGCGATGGCGGCGTTTGCCCTGGTGATTTTGCTGGCGCGGGCCAGCGGTTCGTCCAGCGGCACCGGGCAGATCATCCTCGCCGGCATCGCCGGGTCGCAGTTGTTCAATGCGCTCACGGCGTTCCTGATCACCAAATCAGCCAGCTCCGAACAGGCGCGCGGCATCCTGTTCTGGCTGCTGGGTAACCTCAGCGGCGTGCGCTGGCCGTCGGTGTGGCTGGCAGTGCCGGTGGCGATCACGGGCCTGGTGGTGTGCCTGTGGCATCGTCGCGCGTTGGATGCGTTCACCTTCGGCACGGATTCGGCCGCGTCCCTGGGCATCCCGGTACGCCGCGTGCAGGTGGCGCTGGTGGGGTGCGCGGCGCTGGTGACGGCGGTGATGGTGTCGATTGTCGGCTCCATCGGCTTTGTCGGCCTGGTGATCCCCCACGCGGTGCGCCTGCTCCTCGGCACCAGGCATTCGCGCCTGCTGCCCGCCAGTGCGCTGGGCGGCGCGTTATTTTTGATTGCGGCCGATGTGTTGTCGCGCACCTTGATCAAAGGCCAGGTGATCCCGGTCGGCGTGGTGACGGCGCTGGTGGGCGCGCCGGTGTTTGCGCTGATCCTGATTGGCCGGAGGAATGCGCGATGAGCGTACTGAGTTGCACCGGCCTGGGCTTCAAGGTGCGTGAGGCGGAGTTGCTGCGCGATATCCACCTGGAGGTTCAGTTGGGTGAAACCCTGGGGATCGTCGGGCCCAACGGCTCCGGCAAATCCACCCTGCTCAAACTGCTCGCTGGCTTGCGCACGCCGGCCAGCGGCGAGGTGC
>NZ_FKLB01000023.1:11963-23280 GCF_900067035.1 Pseudomonas sp. 1 R 17 | reverse complement strand
GACCGCGCTCGGTCAGGAAGATGTCTTGTGAGCCTTCTCCCTTATGCCTGGGCCAAGTCCCAACGCATCCTCCTGCGCCCCGGCGACGACGGCATGCTGCTGACCGTCTGCCCCTCCACCCCCGGCTGGTCCATCAGCGAAGTACGGCGCCAGTTCGGCCAGGCCCACCTCGAGCAGGTACGCGACGATGAACTCGACGGCCTCCTCGCCAGTGCTTATGCCGATACGGGAAGCGCCGCCGCCGTGGTGGGCGCGGCGGAAAACGAGGTCGACCTCGACCGCCTGATGCAGGACATGCCCGAAATCACCGACCTGCTCGACACCCAGGACGGCGCGCCGGTGATTCGTATGATCAACGCCTTGCTCACACAGGCAGCGCGGGACGAGGCCAGTGATATTCACATTGAACCGTATGAAACCCACTCCGTGGTGCGTTACCGCGTCGACGGCACCCTGCGGGATGTGGTGTCGCCGCGTAAGGCATTGCATGGCGCACTGGTGTCGCGGATCAAGATCATGGCCCAGCTCGACATCGCCGAAAAACGCCTGCCCCAGGATGGCCGTATCGCCCTGCGCGTGGCCGGGCGGCCGATTGATATTCGTGTGTCGACCGTGCCCACCGGGCATGGCGAGCGCGTGGTGATGCGCTTGCTCGACAAGCAAGCCGGGCGTTTGCAACTGGAGACCCTGGGCATGGAGCCGCAGTTGCTGGCGCGCCTCGACACCTTGATTCGCCAGCCCCATGGCATTGTGCTGGTCACCGGGCCCACGGGCAGCGGCAAGACCACCAGCCTGTACGCCGCCCTGGCACGGCTGGATGCGAGCACCAGCAATATCCTCACCGTGGAAGACCCGGTGGAATACGACCTGCCGGGCATCAGCCAGATCCAGGTCAATGCCAAGATCGACATGACCTTCGGCCTGGCGCTGCGGGCGATCCTGCGTCAGGACCCGGACATCATCATGATCGGTGAAATCCGCGACCTGGAGACCGCGCAAATCGCGGTGCAGGCCTCGCTCACCGGGCACTTGGTGCTGGCGACCCTGCACACCAACGATGCGGTGTCGGCGGTCAACCGCCTGATCGATATGGGCGTCGAGCCGTTCCTGCTGGCCTCGTCACTGCTGGGCGTGCTGGCGCAACGCCTGGTCCGCCGCCTGTGCCCGCATTGCAAACAGGAAGACCCGGCCGCGCCCGGCACCTGGCGCCCGGTGGGCTGCGCGCAGTGCAACCAGATCGGCTACAGCGGGCGGACCGGTATCCATGAATTGTTTTGCGTCGACGACGAGGTGCGCAGCCTGATCCACCAGGGCGCCGGCGAGCAGGATCTGCGCGTGGCGGCGCGGCGTGCGGGGATGTTCAGCATGCGTGAAGACGGCGAGCGCTGGGTGCGCAGCGGCGCCACCGCGCCCGAAGAAATCCTGCGCGTGACACGGGACGCCTGATGAATCGCTACCGTTTCGAAGCCGCCGATGCCATGGGCAAGATCGAGAGCGGACACCTGGAAGCCGACAGTCAGCGCGAGGCGTTCGGGATTTTGCGCCGGCGTGGCTTGACGGCCTTGTCGGTGCACCTTGAGCAAAATACGGCCTCGGGGGCTGGCGCGGGCCTGTTCAGCGCCAAGCTGTCGGACAACGACCTGGCCTGGGCCACGCGGCAACTGGCGAGCCTGCTCAGCGCCAGCCTGCCACTGGAGGCCGCGTTGAGTGCCACGGTGGAACAAGCCGAGCGCAAACACATCGTCCAGGCCCTGAGTGCGGTGCGTGCCGATGTACGCAGCGGCATGCGCCTGGCGGATGCCTTGGCCGCGCGGCCACGGGACTTTCCGGAGATCTACCGCGCGCTGATTGCGGCGGGGGAGGAGTCCGGCGATCTCGCCCAGGTGATGGAGCGGTTGGCCGACTACATCGAAGAACGCAATAACCTGCGCAGTAAAATCCTCACCGCGTTTATCTATCCTGGAGTGGTAGGGCTGGTCTCGATCGCCATCGTGATCTTCCTGCTCAGCTACGTGGTGCCCCAGGTGGTCAGTGCGTTTTCCCAGGCGCGCCAGGACTTGCCCGGGCTGACATTGGCGATGCTCAATGCCAGTGATTTCATTCGCGGTTGGGGTTGGCTGTGCCTCAGTGCTTTGATCGCGGGTTTCTGGGGCTGGCGTGTGTACCTGCGCAACCCGCTGGCGCGTCTGGGTTGGCATCGTCGCGTGTTGCGCCTGCCGCTGATCGGGCGTTTTGTACTTGGGCTCAATACCGCACGGTTTGCCTCGACCCTGGCGATTCTCGGCGGCGCCGGGGTGCCGCTGTTGCGTGCATTGGAAGCGGCACGCCAGACCTTGTCCAACGACTGCCTGAGCCAGTGCGTCAACGACGCCACTGCCAAGGTGCGCGAAGGCGTCAGCCTGGCCACGGCGCTGGCAGTCGAGAAAGTATTTCCACCACTGCTGATCCACCTGATCGCCAGCGGCGAAAAGACCGGCTCGCTGCCGCCGATGCTCGATCGCGCCGCGCAGACACTGTCCCGCGATATCGAGCGCCGGGCGATGGGTATGACCGCACTGCTGGAGCCACTGATGATCGTGGTGATGGGCGCGGTGGTGCTGGTGATCGTGATGGCGGTGCTGTTGCCGATCATCGAGATCAACCAACTGGTGCAGTAGCAAAAAAGCCCTCGTCACCGAGGGCTTTTCATTTCACGAAGGTGACACCGCTGCTTAGAGCTTACCGGCGCCGGCCTTGGCCTTGACGTCGGCGGCGACCTTATCGGCAGCCAGCGGAGTGTAGCTGTACGGTGGGGTCCAGCCGATGCTCGAACTCCACGAGCAGCTCAATGCGCTGCCGTTGAGGGTCGAGCCGGTGTCGCGGTAGACGCTGCCACCGTAATCGCCGGCGATCTTGTCGCAACCGCTGATACCGGCGATCTCGAAGGCGTTACGCTCGGAGAAGATCTTCGAGTTCTTGCCCACACCGTGAGCGTACGAGAACGGGTACACCTTATGGCTGGTGCTGCCCACATGGTAGTTGTTGTACAGATGCACCTGGCCGAAACGCACGCGCGGCGCACGGGCAGAGATATTCTCAAACAGGCTGTTGTGGATGGTGACCTTGAGCTTGCCGTCGTCGGTGGTGCGGCTGTCGCTGGAACCGATCAGGTTGTTCTTCTCGTGCGACTTGAACGCCGAGTACGAGATGGTCACGTAGTTGGCGCCGTTTTTTACATCCAGCGCGCCGTCGTGATGTTGCTTCGGACGGCCGTTGGCACTGCCGTTCTGGTCATCGGTACGGCGGCCATCGGTGAAGGTCACGTGATCGACCCACACGTTATTGGCGCCCTCGATGGTCAGGCCATCGTATTCCGAGTTCCAGTTGCCGGCGCTGCCGTCCGTGGGGTCCCACTTCGGCTCGGGATCCCAAGGGTTTTCGATGGTGATGTTGCGGATGATGACGTCGTTTTCCTTGGCATAGAAGAAACCCTCACGGATCTCGGCATTGCTGGTGGTACCGACGATGGTGGTTTTGCCAGGAATATCCAGGCGACCGCGTACCTTCATATCAGCAGTCGTCGTATAAGCCTTGCCTTCGCTGATATCGATGATGCCGGTGATCTTGATGATGCGGCCGTTGGTGCCCACCGACGCGCTCAGTGCGGTTTTCAGCTCCGCCGCGTTTTTTGCCGTGTAGATATTATTCGCCGCAGCTCGCGAGCCGCCCTTGGTGCCGCCGTTCTGAGTGGCCCAACCAGTGGTGGCCGAATCCAGCCAGATGTCCGCGGCATGCGCAGGAACGCTGGAAAACAGCAGGGCACCGATAACGGCACTGGCCAGTTTTGAGGCAGTGAAGGTTGAGGGGGTTGTCATGAGTAATCAGATCCTTGATTAACTTGAGTGTTTAAACGCGCACAGGCATGCGCGTTTCTCGAGCGGACGTCCTTGCCACTGGTGCAGCGAATCGAACGTCCGCTGCATGAGAAATACTATCATGCGTGTATTCGTTGTCGTACAACTGTTTGTAAAATTAACGAGTAAAAAGTTTTATTGACTAAAACAAAATATCGGATAATTATTCCTGTGCATCTGCTCCCATGCAGAGTCATCTTCAGGGTTATCCCGATGAGTCTTAAAACCCCGTCTGTACTGGCGACTCTTTACGTCGAGGCCAATGAGTCGTGCTTTGCAACCCCCGTGGCACCTGTGCTGATGCAGGGCTTCCCGGCCGAGCCGAATCACCGGGTAACGTGGCACAACTGGATGCGCGCGCCCTTCAGCCAGTGGGGGTTCCGTCATCTGGCGCGGCTGCGTCCCACGATTGATGTGGCGGCGGGTTCAAGGCCTGCCGGTCAGCTCAAGGAAGCGCCCACAGCGCTGGACCCGCTGTGTTTCGACAGCGAATGCGGGCTCAGCATCAGCGTGATCGAACACCTTGTGGCCAGCCAGACCGACGCTTTTTTAGTGATGCAGGGCGACACGGTGTTGTTCGAGCGCTACTTCAACGGCCAGCGCGCGGATGACCGGCACATCATGTTTTCGGTGACCAAGTCGCTGATCGGCACCCTCGGCGAACAACTGGTTTCCAACGGCATGCTCAAGCCTGAGCTGTCCGCCGCGTACTACGTGCCTGAGCTGGTGGGCAGTGCGTTTGGCGATGCCACCGTGCGCCAGTTGTTCGATATGGCCGTGGGCATCGACTACAGCGAGGTGTATGACGATCCCGCCTCCGAGAGTTCGCAGTACGGTTATGCCTGCGGTTTCCAGCCGGCACCGGCGCCATACGCCCAGTTTGAATCGCTGTACCAATACCTGCCGTCACTGAAAAAACGTGGCGCACACGGCGGCTTTTTCCATTACGTGACCGCCACCACCGAAGTCCTGGCATGGGTCATGGAACGTGCCTCGGGCCAGGCGTGCAGTCAGATGCTGGAACAGATCTGGGGGCGCTTGGGGTGCGAACGCGACGGTTATTTCATGGCCGATCCCTGGGGCCGTAACGTTGCCGGGGCGGGCTTCAGTGCCACCTTGAGAGACATGGCGCGCTTCGGTCGCCTGCTGGCCAACGACGGTCGCCAGGACGGGGTCGAGCTGTTGTCGCCCGAGACTGTGGCGCGTATCGCCGCCGGTTCTGATCCGGCGATCTACGCGCAAAATGCCGAGTTCTCCAGCTGGACGCCGGGTGCGTCCTATCGCAGCCAGTGGTACGTGTTCAACGACCACAGCCAGGCCCTGATGGCTGGGGGGATCCACGGCCAATACCTGTTTATCGATAAGCCGTCCGGCGTGGTGATCGTCAAGCAATCGTCGCTCACCGATGCAGTCAGCCCGTTCGATACCGACAGCGTGCGCATGCTGCGCGCGATCGCCGCCCACCTGAGTCGCTGATCCACGCCAAACAATAAGAGTCTTGCGTTCTATTCACCTGGCTTGCCCAGGTGTTGGCGGCGCCCTGCGTCGCCATTGACTGCCCTGTAACAACAATAATTCCACAGGAGCTTCTTATGGTTTTCACCAAGCGTTTCTCTCGAGCGCTGTTAGCGCTCGGCTTACCCTTGACCACCCACGTCGCGCTGGCGGGCTACACCTTTGAGGACGGCGATCTCAAGGGTGAAGTCAATCTCACCGTGGGCGGGGCGACGCTGTTTACCCGTGGCGTCAACTTCGGCAGCGGCCAGGTCGATGCGCGCAACGGAAAAAACGGCGGCGCCAGAATCAACTGGCAAGAGGTCTACGTAAAACCGGGGGGCAAGCTCGAGTATGCGTTGCAACCGGATTTCAGCCTGCTGGCCGGCGGTTCCCTGGTGGCGGCGAGCACCTTCGGCGATGGCGATGCGGGAGGCTTCAGCCGCAGTTCCGACGGCAAGGTCGCAGCCGAAGAACTCTACGGCGGTTTTCGCGTCGGCGAGTGGAAGTTCACCGCCGGCCGCCAGAACTACATGATCGGTACGGGGTTCATCGTCATGGACGGTAACCTCGACCAGTACAAGGACGGCGCCTACTGGCTCGGCCCGCGAACTGCGTTCAAGGACTCAGCGATCCTGGCCTGGGATCATGACGCGCTGAAGTCCCAGGCCTTCACCTTGCGTACCGATGACGACTTGGGCGATTTCCGCATGACCGGCGTGAACGTGGATTACAACCTCGATGACCAGGTTACGCTCGGCGCCATGGCCATGAAGGTCAATGCCCTTGGCCCCCGAGGCAGCACGCTGCCGCGCCGTCGGGACGGGATGCAGGTGTACAACGTCAGGGCGCTCAACGCCAAGGTGCCCGTCGTCCAGGCGCTGACCCTGAATGCCGAATACGCGCTGGAGCGCGGCAGCGGCGAGGGTGTCGACTACGATGCCAACGCCTGGTATGCCCAGGCCGACTATGCCTTCACTACCTTGCCGCTGACGCCGATCATTGGCTACCGCTACGCGAGCTTTTCCGGCGACGACAACCTTACCGACAACCGCCAGAAAGCCTGGGATTCACTGAGCAAGGGCTTTGTCGACTGGAGCACGTGGCTGGTCGGGGATGTGGTCGGCAACTACCTGCTGTTCAACAGCAACGAAAACGTCCAGCAGTTCTCCCTCAAGACCCACCTCAACGACACCCTGACCCTCGGCGCGATTCACTACCAGTTCTGGCTGGACGAGAAAAACTATATGGGCACGCCGGTCAGCGATCGGCGCTTTGCTGACGAAAGTGTGGTTTTCCTCGACTGGACACCCACGCCGTCGTTCTATACGTCGCTCTCCTACAACTGGGTCAAGCCACTGGCCGCCGCCAAACAGGTGTTCGGCAACGACCAGATGTTCAGTGCGCTGGAACTGTATTTCACCTACCGCTATTAAGTGCTGCGAGCCATCGTGGCCGCGCTGGAGTGTTTTGATCATGAACAGATTTTTGCGTAACACCGTGCTGGGCACTGTCGCCTCGTTGCTCATCAGTGGTATTTGCCTGGCTGAAGAACGCACCGTACGGATCTACAACTGGATCGAATACCTGCCACCCGAAGTGCTCAAGAGTTTCCAGGAAGAAACCGGCATTCGCCCGATTTACGATGTGTTCGACAGTGCCGAAACCATGGAGTCCAAGCTGCTGACGGGCAACTCCGGGTATGACGTGGTGTTCCCCGGCACCGCCAACCTGGGGCACTTGATCACGGCCGGGGCCGTGCAGCCGCTGGACCGCACGCAGTTGCCGAACTGGCAGCACCTGGACCCGCAGTTCATGCAATCCCTGGAAGCCGTGGGTGACACCGGCAACCGCTACGCCGTGCCTTACCTATGGGGCACCACATTGATCGGCTACAACGTCGACAAGGTGCGCAAGGCCCTGGGTCCCGACGTGCAGATGAACAGCTGGGACATCATCTTCAAGGAAGAAAACCTCGCCAAGCTCGCCAGTTGTGGCGTGGGTTTCCTCGACGCCGGCAACGAGATCCTGCCGATTGCCTTGCACTACAAGGGCCTCGACCCCAATAGCCAAAAGCGTGAGGACTATGTGCAAGCCCAGGCCGTGATGATGAAGATTCGCCCTTACGTCACTTACTTCAATTCGTCGCGCTACGGCATGGACCTGGCCAACGGTGATATCTGTGTGGGCGTGGGCTGGTCCGGCGGTGTCGCATTGGCCACGCGACTGGCAGATGCCGCCGGCAAGGGCGTCAAGGTCGAGATGGCACTGCCCAAGGAAGGCGCGCCGATGTGGGCGGACGTGATGATGATCCCGGCCAAGGCACCCGATCTGGCGGAGGCCCATGCGTTCATCAATTACATCCTGCGCCCGGACGTGATTGCGCGCATCAGCAACAGGATCGGCTACCCCAACCCGAACAAGGACGCCACTGCGCTGGTGGACGCCAGCATCCGCAACGACCCCAACATGTATGTGCCGGAGGAAGCGCGCAAGACCCTGTTCGCCCTGGAGCCGATCCCGGCTGCCGCGGAGCGCATCCGTACCCGCACCTGGACGGCCATCAAGAGCAACCGCTGATCAGTGTGGCCCGGTGCGTGTGCGCCGGGCTTGGAGCTTGCCATGACTGAACGGATTGACATTGCCCCCAACTTGCAGCGGGTGCTGACCCTTCGCGTCGCGATAGGGCCGGGCGTGATGCTGGGCGACAGCGTTGAAGGCCTGCGCTGCAATTACCCGATTGTGGGCGGGGATTTCGATGGGGTCGGCATCAGCGGCCAGGTCCTGGCGGGCGGAGAAGATTGCTTTCTTTTGCGCCCCGATGGCATCGGTCAACTGGATGCCCGCTACAGCCTGAGGACCGACGAAGGCGAGGTGATCAACATCCGTAACCGGGGTGTGCTGAGCATGACTGAGTACGGACGCCAACTGGAGCGCGACGGCCAATGGCCGATTCCTGAGACGGAGTACCGCTGCACCTGCACCCCGGTGTTTCAGGTGCCCAAGGGGCGGCTGGACTGGCTCACCCGTTCAAGTTTTATCGGCCTGGTGCATTACCCGGGCGCCGACCAGGTGGTGATTCGTTGCTATCGCTTTTACTGAGGCCCGGCCCTGGAAGCTGTCAGGCCTGCATGCCGTAGAACAGCAGCTCGGTGATACGCCTGACCTGGGTCGAGTGCGCGTCGATATCCGGGTGTTCCTGGTTCACCAGCCTGAACAGTTGCAGGTGCGAATAGTCGTTCAACAGGAACGCGGCCAATTCCACATCGAGTTGCGGGCGCAGCTTGCCGGCCCGTTGCAGTTCCCGCAGCAGTTCGCTGATTTGCGCCCTGAGCGCATCGTTCATGGCGCGATAACCGGCCGGCAGTTCATTGCTGCCGCCGAACAGGATCAGCGGCAGCAGTTCACGCCAGAGGCTGGGGTGCATGACTTCCAGGGCATAGCCGGTGAGCAGGCTTTCCAGGTGGCACAGCGCTTCGACCGGATCGTCGATTGTGTGGATCTCGCGGCGGGTGTCGCTGATTGCGCGCTGATCGGCGTGGTGCAGGATTTCCAGGATGATTTCCTGCTTGTTGCCGAAGTACTTGAACACCGTCGGCGGCGACACCCCGGCCTGGCTGGCGATCTGTTCGATGGTGGTGTTCTGGAAACCCTGGCGCTCAAACAGCTCGATCGCGGCCTGGCTGATAGCTTGCCGGCGTTCGGCTTTCTGACGTTCACGCAGTCCGCTCACAGGAGATCCTTGTCACGAGTAAAAAGAGGGGCGCTTATCGCCCCGGTATCCCTGCAAAATACTTAATTGGGTAAAGCTTTTAAAGCACTAATTGGCATTCAAGGGATTTGCCGCTGATGCTTCTTCAACCGGTAGGCAAATTGAGCGCGGCTGAGCCCCACAAGCCTGGCGGCGGCGGCCAGGTTGCCGGCGTTGCGTTGCAGGGCTTCATTGAGCAGGCGCGATTCAAGGCCTTCGATGGAAAACCCCGGTTCCAGTTGGCCAAGGGTGTCGAACAGTGCCAGGCACGGCGGCGGTGCGCTGTTGGACAGGCTGCCGTGGTCGTCGAGGCCGTAGGGATCGGCCGGCATCGGTTCGTTGCGAAACAGGTGCACCAGGTCAATGGGTTGGCCTTCGTCACTGGCGATCAGGCCGCGTTCGATCAGGTTTTGCAGTTCGCGCACATTGCCCGCGAAGTCATAGCGCAGCAACACCTTCAGGGCGCGCATGGTCAGGCCCGCCGGCGTTCGCGCGTATTCCTGGCAGAAGCGCGTGAGGAACGCATTGATCAACAGCGGGATGTCGTCCCGGCGTTCGCGCAGCGGGGGCAGGGCGATGGGGTAGACATTCAAGCGGTAGAACAGGTCTTCACGAAAGCTGCCGTCAGCCACGGCTTTACGCAGGTCGAGATTGGTGGCGGCCACCACGCGCACATCCACCTTGATACCGCGCACTCCGCCGACCCGTTCGATTTCCCGTTCCTGCAAGGCCCGCAGCAACTTGCTTTGCCCGGCCAGGCTGAGGCTGGTGATTTCATCCAGAAACAGCGTGCCGCCCTGGGCCCGTTCGAAACGTCCAGGCCGCGAGTGCGTCGCGCCGGTATAGGCGCCGCGTTCGACACCGAACAGTTCGGCCTCGATCAGGTTGTCCGGAATGGCGGCGCAATTGAGCGCCACGAACGGGCTGTCCTGGCGGCGGCTGAGCTGGTGCAACTGGCGCGCAAACATCTCCTTGCCGACCCCTGACTCGCCGCTGATCAGCACGGTCGCGGGCGTCAATGCGACCCGTTGCAAAGCTTGCATCGCGGCGTTGAAGGCTGCGCTGGCGCCCACCAACGGTTGCGGCTGAGTGACTCCGCCATTGCTGCGCAGCGGGCTGGCGGGCGTGGGGGCGGCAGGGCCGGCGACGGCCTGGGACACATTCAGGTAACGCAGGTCCTGCTCGACGTCACCCCATTGCTCCGCGGTCTTGCCGATCACCCGGCAACAGCGGTGGCCCATGCCCCGGCATTCCACCTCGCGGAAAATCACCATTTGCCCGAACAGGCCACTGACAAAACCGATCGCATAGCCGGTTTCAGTCCAGCACACCGGGTCCTGGCCGATGCCGTAGGCGCCCACGTGTTCATCGGCCTCGCAGGAGTGGTGCCAGAGGAACTCGCCTTCATAGAACCCCGAGTCGGCATCGAACTTGAAGTGCAGCGGTTCAACCTTGGTCATGCCTTCCAGGGTGTGCAGGTGGGTCCCGGCGCGGAACACCGCGGCGGCATCGGCCTGTGGCCAGCGCTCGCGGATCAACCGCGCGTCCCGCGCGCCGGAGACATAACCGGTGCGGGTGAACAGGCCACGCGCCTGCTCCAGCCCCAGGCGCTCGATGACTTCCCGGCGCAGGGCACCGAACGACGAACCGTGCAGCAACACCATGCGTTGATCGTTGAGCCAGATACGCCCGTCTTCGGGCGAGAAGAACAGGCAGTCAGTCAGTTCCGCCGGGGTGGGCGAGCTGCTGTCACTGAGTTGGCGGCTGTCGCCGCGCGGATGGTAGGGCGCGCTGGCCACCCGGTCGTCGGGCAGCGCGCTGGGGGGATTAGTCATTGTTATGCCCCTGCAAAGCGAGTGATCGATATGAGTAACTGCTCAGATAGTTATTAAACATAACCTTATCAATTGAACAAGTGGCAGCGCTGCGGTTTTTGCAGTCGATTGGCGGGTGAGGTATGAGCGGTGTGTGCCAGGCCCCGTCCCAGAGCCCTCGATGCTTTATGTCAGCGTTGTTGCGTGCAAGCGGCACAGCCTTTGCTCAAGGCTTGATGCGGCGTTTGCACCCTGTGCAGGCGATGACAATTACAAGAACCGGGAGTTGCCATGTCAGTACCTGAAACCACCCACTTGCTACAGCGGGCCATTGCGTCCGAATGCCTGTTCAACGGCGACTGGAT
>NZ_FKLB01000023.1:0-11906 GCF_900067035.1 Pseudomonas sp. 1 R 17 | reverse complement strand
CCCGCCTCGGGGTCCGTGATCCCGGTGATCGAACCCGCCACCGGCGAACCCCTGATGCGCTGCGCCATGGCCAACCCGGCCGACATCGCCGTCGCCTGCCGCAGCGCGGCGTTGGCGCAGCCGGCCTGGGCAGCACTCGGCCCACGGGAGCGCGCCGAGGTGTTTCGCAAGGCGGCGGACCTGGCCCGGCAGTCCTTTGCCGAACTGGCGCTGTACGTCGCGCGGGAAACCGGCGGCGCGTTGTTCAAGGGTGAACACGAAGTGCGCGAAGCGATTGTGCTGCTGCATCAGGCGGCGGGGCTGTTGTCCCAACCTCACGGGCTGGTGCTGCCCAGTGCGGCCGGTCGCCTGTCCTATGCCCGGCGTCAGCCCCATGGCGTGGTCGGGGTGATTTCACCGTTCAATTTTCCGCTGGTGCTGTCGCTGCGCTCGGTGGCGCCGGCCCTGGCGGCGGGCAATGCGGTGGTGCTCAAGCCCGACCCGCAGACCCCGGTCAGCGGTGGTTTTCTCATCGCCCGGCTGTTCGAGGAGGCGGGTTTGCCCAAGGGCCTGCTGCAGGTGTTGCCCGGCGCCGCGCCGGCGGGTGAGGCGCTGTGCCGCGATCCGAATGTGCAGATGATTGCGTTCACCGGGTCGACGGCGGCGGGGCGCAAAGTCGCCGAAGTGGCCGGACGACACCTGAAAAAAGTCGCGCTGGAACTGGGCGGCAAAAACCCGCTGATCATTCTCGAAGACGCCGACCTCGACCTGGCCGCGAGCAATGCCGCCTGGGGCGCCTGGCTGCACCAGGGGCAAATCTGCATGGCCACCGGCTTGATTCTCGCCCATGAATCCATCGCCGAACGCCTCACGCGCAAGTTGGTGGACAAGGCCCGGGCGTTGACCGTGGGCAATGCCGCCCGCGGTGAAGCCGCGCTCGGCCCGTTGATCAACCAACGGCAATTGCAGCGCGTGCACGAGATCGTCAGCGACAGCCTGCAAGCGGGCGCACGGTTGGAGGCGGGTGGCGAATACGACCAATTGTTCTACCAGCCCACCGTGCTCAGCGGTGTGCGGCCAGGGATGCGCGCGTTTGAGGATGAAATCTTCGGGCCGGTGGCCACGGTGGTCAGTTTTGCCACCGACGACGAGGCCATCGAGCTGGCCAACCGCACTGAGTACGGCCTCTCGGCCGCCATCATTTCACCGTCGGTCGGGCGTGCCATGGCCATCGGCGAGCGGCTTGACTGCGGCCTGCTGCACATCAATGACCAGACCGTCGCCGACGAATGCATCAACCCCTTTGGTGGGCGAGGCGCTTCCGGTAATGGCGGCAGCGTAGGCGGGCCGGCCGATTGGGACGAGTACAGCCAGTGGCAGTGGGTCACGGTGAAGAACACTGCACCTGTCTATCCGTTCTGAGCCCTGGCTCATCGCTTTGATCCACCTATGCCTATACAAAAACAAGAGGGCTTGAACATGAACCTGCACAACAAAACCCTGGTCGTCACCGGCGTCGCCTCCGGCATTGGCGCCGAGCTGGCGCGGCTCGCGCGCTTCCAGGGTGCCACGGTGATCGGCGTTGATCGCCATGCACCGCAACTGACCCTGGATGGCTTCTTCCAGGCTGACCTGGGCGATCCGGCCAGCATCGATGCCCTGGTGGCACGCCTGCCGGCGCGGGTCGATGGGCTGTGCAACATCGCCGGCGTGCCCGGTACCGCGCCCGTGCAAGCGGTGGCCACGGTCAATTACCTGGGGTTGCGGCACCTGACTCAAGCGCTGCTGCCACGCATGGCGGCGGGCGGCAGCATCGTCAATGTCGCTTCGGTGCTCGGTGCGCAATGGCCGCAACGCCTGGAGCTGCACAAGGCCCTGGCCGCGACGCACAGCTTCGAGGCCGGGCAGCAGTGGCTGGCGGCCAATCCGGTGGAGCAGGCCAGCTGTTATCAGTACTTCAAGGAGGCGCTGATCGTGTGGAGCTTCCAGCAATCCCAAGGCTGGTTTCGTGATCACTCGGTGCGTATCAACTGCGTGGCGCCGGGGCCGGTGTTTACCCCGATTCTCGACGATTTTGTCAGCATGCTCGGGCCGGAGCGGGTGGCCGCGGACAGCCAGCGCATGACCCGTCCGGCCCTGGCCGATGAGGTGGCGGCGGTGATCGCCTTCCTGTGCTCCGACGCCGCGCGCTGGGTCAACGGGGTCAATCTGCCGGTGGACGGTGGGTTGGCGGCGACCTACGTGTAGGGGTTGCTACAGCGGTAAACCCCGGTGCGGATCCACCGTGCCGGGGGTCTTGAACAACAACAAAAATACAGGACATACAAGATGCTCAAGCCTATCTTGCGGGCGGCTGCGGCCGGGACCTTTATCGCACTGTCATCGACTGCACATGCTTACGACTTGCCCGGCCTCAACCTGGGCAGTACCAGTTTCTACGACGGCTCACCGGCACCCGCCGGCCCTGGGTGGTATCTGGAGGAATACCTGACGTACTCCCGGGCCAGCCGTTTCAATGATGCCAACGGCCACAAGCTGGCACTGCCCAACCAGGACGTGGAAGTGGTGGCGCCCACCACGCAGATCATCTACCTCGGCCAACCTTTGGCGAATGGCGCGATGCCCGGATTCACCCTGATCAACACCTCCCTGGCCCACGTGGATGTCGACGACGGGTTGAACAATGCGGCCCTGAGTTCTCGCGCCGGCTTTGGTGATGTGATTGTGGGGCCCTTCCTGCAACTGCCGACCCTGAGCCGTGCCGATGGCAGCCCGCTGTTGACCCAGCGTATCGAAGCCGATATCTCGGTGCCGGTGGGCGCCTATGACCGCAAGCGCTCGATCAACCCAGGCAGTAATTTCTGGTCATTCAACCCGTATTACGCGGCGACGTACTGGTTCAGCCCGAAGTGGTCGACGAGCGGGCGGTTCATGTACCTGTGGAATGGCAAGAACGATGATCCGCAGGCAGGCTTCGGGGATGTTTCCGATACCCAGGCCGGGCAGGCGTTGCATGCCAACCTGACCCTGCAATATGCCGTGAGCCAGCAACTGAGCGTGGGGGTTAACGGCTACTGGTTGAAGCAGATCACCGACACCCAGGTCGATGGGCACGCCGTGAGCGGGCGTCGGGAGAAGGTCTGGGCCATCGGCCCAGGCCTGGTCTACGGGTTCAGCAAGGAAGACGTGCTATCGGTAAATGCCTACTTCGAGCAGCAGGCGGAGAACCGCACGCAGGGCAACAAACTGGTGCTCAATTGGCTGCATAAGTTCTAGTGGGCGCCGTACGCACCATCACGCTGATGATGGTCAGTGCGGCAATCACCACCCCGGGGGAGGTCGCCAGCAGTACCCCGGCGGTGCCGGCGCCGGCGGCGAGCAGTTGCCCGGCCGCGAGCGGTCCGGCCACCGAACCCAGGCGGCCGACGGCCACCGCTGCACCGACACCGGTGGCGCGCACCGAGGTCGGGTAGGAGGGCGGTGCCGATGCATACAGCACCAACTGCGCGGCCATCACGAACAGGCCGGCGGCAAAACCGGCGATGGCCATGGGCACGATGCCCACCGACAACCCGACCCCGGCCAACGCTGCGAGCAATCCGGCATACACGCCCAGCACCACTTTGACGGCATTGCAGCGGTCCAGCAGCACGCCACCGAGCAGCGAACCGAGGGCGCCGCCGATATTGAAGAGCATTTGCACCATGCCCGCCTGGGGCTTGCTGAAACCTTGCTCCAGCAACAGCGACGGCAGCCAGTTAAGCAGCATGTACATCACGGTCAGGGTGAAGAAATAGCTGAGCCACAAGGCCAGTGTGGTGCGGGCGCGACCTTCGCCGAACAGCGCCTGGCCGGTAGAAGGGCGGGCGCCGTGCGGAGTGTCGCGCTGTTGGCGAAAGGCGCTGGACTCCGGCAGCAGCAGGATCATCAACGGTACGGCGAGCAACGGCGCCAGGCCACCGATGATAAAGGTGGTCTGCCAGTGCTCACTGGAAAACATCGCCACCACCGCGGCCAATGCGCCACCCAGCGGCACCCCGCAGTACATCACGCTGATGGCCGTGCCCCGGTTGCGTTCGCTCACCGCTTCGGCGCACAGCGCGATCAGGTTGGGCAGTGCGGCGCCCAGGCCCAGGCCGGTGAGAAAGCGCACCAGCAACAGGCTGGCGTAGCTGTCGACAAACGCGGTGCTCAGGGAAAACAGCCCGAACAGCAGCACGGCACCCACCAGGATTTTCTTGCGCCCGATGCGGTCGGCGACCCAGCCGCCGAAGAACGCCCCCGGCAGCAGACCGATGATGCCGACGCTGAACACCCAGCCGAGCATCTTCGGATCCAGGGCGAACGTTTGACGTAACCCGGCGGCGGCAGTGCCGGCGGCCTGCAGATCGAACCCTTCGATCAGCGCAACGATAAAGCACAACGCAATAGTCAGCGTCGAACGACGCGATGGACTGTCCATGGGCAAACCTCATTGTTGTTTTTGTTGTGGTGACGAGCGCGAGTGGCTGCTGGTGATTAAGATAACAAAGATAACTAAAAAATGAATCGTGGATTAATCTGCCCATAAAACATGAATAAATTCATGCAATTCATAAGCTTGCGATGTTGATTCATATACAACTAAAAAATAGATAGCTTTATTAATGTTCGATTATCGCTCAGTTGCGGTTGACGGGCACCGTCGGCTGTTTCCATTCTTGGCTCGCGAAGCCGACCGGGCCGAGCGTGTGCCACCCCAAAAACAACAACAAAAAATGGACATCGAACATGCCAGAACTCCCTATGGAGCACGCCGTTGCAGCGACGCCCGTCGCCTGTGTGTCGAACAATACCCCACGCCTGCTCATGGCATGCCTGGCCTTGAGCGTGCTGCCCACTTCGCTGTGGGCCGCAGGCTTTATCGACGACAGCCACGGCACCTTGACCTTGCGCAATTACTACCTGGACCGCGACTACAAGGACGACGGGGCGAAGACCGCCGCGCGGGAATGGGCCCAGGCGTTCATCCTCAACCTGGAATCGGGCTACACCCCGGGCCCGGTGGGCTTCGGCCTGGATGTGCGCGGGCTGATGGGGGTCAAGCTCGACTCGTCGCCGGACCGCAGCGGCACCGAGTTGCTGCCGGTGTCGGCCAGCGACAAGCGCGCCGCCGATGAGTACTCGCGCCTGGCCCCGACTGCCAAGCTGCGGTTTGCGCAAACGACAGTGAAGGCCGGCGATGTGTCGATCTTCCTGCCGTTCGCCTTTGCCAGTCCGTCGCGCCTGCTGCCGCAAACCTTTCGCGGCACCACCTTGAGCTCCAAGGACATCGAGGGCCTGACCTTCAACACCGGCTACATCGACCGCATCAACAAGCGCGACTCCACCGACTACCAGGCCATGACCATCGCTTCGCCCAACCGGCGTTTCAACGCCACCGCCACCACGTCGCACCTGGCGTATGTGGGCGGGGACTATCAGGTCAACAAAGACCTCAGCCTGCGCGTCTATCACTCCCAGGTCGCCGACCTCTACCAGCAGGACACCCTGGCGCTGTTGCACAACCTGCCGCTGGGCGATGGCGTGCTCACCAGCGACCTGCGCAGTTTTTTCAGCCGCGAGGATGGCAGTGCCAAGGCGGGCAACGTGGATAACCGCAACCTCTCGGCGCTGTTCGGCTACCGCCTCGGCGGCCATCGCGTCAGCCTTGGCTACATGCACTCAAGCGGGGAGACGGCCACACCCTATATCTCCGGCACCGAGTTGATGGGCATGAGCGAGCTGACCATGAGCTCGGACTTTCTCAACGCCAAGGAGCGCACCTGGCAGGCTATCTACGACTATGACTTCGCCGCAGCGGGTGTGCCGGGGTTGAAGACTCGGCTGCGCTATGTGCGCGGCGACAACATCGAACTGGCCGCTTTCAATGCCGAGGACCGCAAGGAGCGCGAGTTCCAGATGGAGTTGGGCTATGTGATCCAGGACGGCCCGCTGAAGAACGTCGGGTTCATGGCGCGCAAGTCGATCTACCGCAATGACTTCCCGAGCGGCGCGGCGTTTCGCGATGAAAACCAGACCCGTTTCCTGGTGCTCTACACCGTGGCGCTCTGGTAAGCCGCTCAGTCCTGGTAGACCTTCTTCAGCAGGCGCAGCAGCTCTTCACGTTCCTGGCCGTCGAGGGCGGCCGTGGCGTCCAGGTCACTCTGGGCGGCGATGGCCTTGAGTTCCTTGAGCAGGGTTTCGCCGCTCTTGCTGAGGAAGATCCCGTAGGAGCGCTTGTCCGGCTTGCAGCGCACCCGCACGGCGAGGGCGCGGCTTTCCAGCTTGTTCAGCAACGGCACTACCTGGGGCGGCTCGATGGCCAGTGCGCGAGCCAGGTCGGCCTGCATCAGCCCGGGGTTCTGCTCGATGATCGCCAGGGCCGAGAACTGTGCAGGGCGCAGGTCGTGGTCCGACAGCCGGCCGATCAGGTTCTGGAACAGCTTGAGCTGGGCGCGGCGCATGGCGTAGCCGATCAGATCGTCCAGGGCTGAATCCAGCGGCGGCCGTACCTCGTCGTTGTCGGGCAGGGCCTGGCTGGCGGCGGCGATGGTGGAAGGCTTGGCCATTGGCAGTGCAATCCTCAGAGGGTGGAGGTTAAGAAGGCTATCTAGTTTGCCGGGGTTAACGCGCCATGGCTATGCCGGCTTTTCACAACGCCTGGAAAACGCAGGTTTCATCGCGTAAAAATATTGGTTATCCGTATTAATAGTTAATTGACATAACTATATTTGCGGTTTAATTTCGAATCATCTTCAAACCCCAGAACAAGAGCGTACCGCCATGAGCAATTACGAAGGCCGTTGGACCACTGTCAAGGTTGAGATCGAAGAAGGCATCGCCTGGGTCATTCTCAATCGTCCGGAAAAACGCAACGCCATGAGCCCGACCCTGAACCGGGAAATGATCGACGTTCTCGAAACCCTCGAGCAGGACCCTGCCGCCGGCGTGCTGGTGCTGACCGGCGCCGGCGAAGCCTGGACTGCCGGCATGGACCTCAAGGAATACTTTCGCGAGGTGGACGCCGGCCCGGAAATCCTCCAGGAAAAAATCCGCCGCGAAGCCTCGCAATGGCAATGGAAACTGCTGCGCATGTACGCCAAACCCACCATCGCCATGGTCAATGGCTGGTGCTTCGGCGGTGGCTTCAGCCCGCTGGTGGCCTGCGACCTGGCGATCTGTGCGGACGAAGCGACCTTCGGCCTTTCGGAAATCAACTGGGGCATCCCGCCGGGCAACCTGGTGAGCAAGGCCATGGCCGACACCGTGGGCCATCGCCAATCGCTGTACTACATCATGACCGGCAAGACCTTTGGCGGGCAGAAAGCCGCCGAAATGGGCCTGGTCAACGAAAGCGTGCCGCTGGCTCAACTGCGCGACGTGACCATCGAACTGGCGCGCAACCTGCTGGAGAAAAACCCGGTGGTGCTGCGTGCCGCCAAGCATGGCTTCAAGCGCTGCCGCGAATTGACCTGGGAGCAGAACGAGGATTACCTCTACGCCAAGCTCGATCAGTCGCGCCTGCTCGACACCGAAGGCGGTCGCGAGCAGGGCATGAAGCAGTTCCTCGACGACAAGAGCATCAAGCCTGGCCTGCAGGCGTATAAACGCTGAAGGGCGCGGCCGCCTGGCCGCGCCGTTGTACCCTGCTTGAACGTATTCCCGATAAAGACAATAAAGAGGAATCACCATGCTGGACGTGCCCCTGTTGATCGGCGGCCAGTCGTGCCCCGCCCGTGACGGTCGAACCTTCGAGCGCCGCAACCCGGTGACCGGTGAAGTGGTCTCGCGGGTGGCTGCCGCCACCCTGGAAGATGCCGACGCCGCCGTAGCGGCCGCCCACGCCGCATTCCCCGCGTGGGCGGCGCTGGCGCCCAACGAACGCCGCACTCGGCTGCTCAAGGCAGCCGAGCAGTTGCAGGCCCGCAGCGCCGAATTCATTGCCGCCGCCGGCGAGACCGGCGCCATGGCCAACTGGTATGGCTTCAACGTGCGCCTGGCGGCCAATATGCTGCGCGAAGCGGCGTCGATGACCACCCAGATCACCGGTGAAGTGATCCCCTCCGATGTCCCCGGCAGTTTCGCCATGGCCTTGCGTCAACCTTGCGGCGTGGTGCTGGGTATCGCGCCGTGGAATGCCCCGGTGATCCTCGCCACACGTGCCATCGCCATGCCGTTGGCCTGCGGCAACACCGTGGTGCTCAAGGCCTCGGAGCTGAGCCCGGCGGTGCACCGCCTGATTGGCCAGGTGTTGCAGGACGCCGGCCTGGGCGATGGCGTGGTCAATGTCATCAGCAATGCCCCGGCGGATGCCGCTGCGATTGTCGAGCGCCTGATCGCCAACCCGGCCGTGCGCCGGGTCAACTTCACCGGCTCGACCCATGTGGGGCGGATTGTCGGCGAGCTCTCGGCGCGTCACCTCAAGCCGGCGTTGCTGGAACTGGGCGGCAAGGCGCCGTTGCTGGTGCTCGACGACGCCGACCTCGACGCGGCGGTGGCAGCGGCGGCCTTTGGCGCCTATTTCAACCAGGGCCAGATTTGCATGTCCACCGAGCGCCTGATTGTCGATGCCAAGGTCGCCGATGCCTTCACCGCCAAGCTCGCGGCCAAGGTCGCGACCCTGCGCGCGGGCGATCCCGTGGCGGCGGATTCGGTCCTGGGTTCCCTGGTGGATGCCGGCGCCGGCACACGCATCAAGGCCCTGATCGACGATGCCCTCGCCAAGGGCGCGCGGCTGGTGGTGGGTGGCCAACTGGACGGCAGCATCCTGCAGCCGACTCTGATCGATGGCGTTACCGAGCATATGCGCCTGTACCGCGAAGAATCCTTCGGCCCGGTGGCGGTGCTGCTGCGTGGAGACGGGGATGAAGCGTTGCTGCGCCTGGCCAACGACTCCGAGTTCGGCCTCTCGGCGGCGATCTTCAGCCGTGACACCGGGCGTGCACTGGCCCTGGCCCAGCGTGTCGAGTCGGGCATTTGCCATATCAATGGCCCGACCGTGCATGACGAGGCGCAGATGCCGTTTGGCGGGGTCAAGTCCAGCGGCTACGGCAGCTTTGGTGGCAAGGCCTCGATCGAGCACTTCACGCAATTGCGCTGGGTGACCTTGCAGAACGGGCCACGGCATTACCCGATCTGAGCAGGCGTCGCGACATAACAATAACAAGGCGGCGTTGATCCGCCTTGCTGGAGGACACCCTTGTGAGTTCCGAATTCAGACCGCAACCCCAGCCCGCACCGCGATACCGCGAGGTCTCCATTGGCCACGCAGCGGTGGCGGTCACTGAAGAACACGGCGTGCTGCATATGCGCTCCCTGGAGCCCCTGGCCGAGTTGCCGGCGCGCCTGCTCGATCGCCTGGTGCATTGGGCCCAGGTGCGCCCCGAGCAGACGTTTATCGCGGCACGCCAGGCCGGTGGTGATTGGCGCCGGGTCAGCTACCGCGAGATGCTCGACAGCGTGCGTGCGATTGCCCAGGGCCTGTTGCGTTACGGGTTGTCGGCGGATAAGCCGCTGGCGTTGCTGTCGGGCAACGACATCGAGCATTTGCAGGTTGCCCTCGGCGCGATGTACGCCGGCATTCCCTACTGCCCGGTGTCGCCGGCGTATTCGTTGTTGTCCCAGGATTTCGCCAAGCTGCGGCATGTGTGCGACCTGCTGCAACCGGGGCTGGTGTTCGTCAGCGATGGGGCCGCTTACCAGCGTGCCATCGACGCCGTCCTGCCGGCCGAGACCCCGCTGATCAGCGTTCGCGGCCACGTGCCTGGGCGCACTCAGGCCAGCTTCGCCAGCCTGCTGCAAACGCCGGGCGGCGCCGAGGCCGACGCGGCGTTCCAGGCCACCGGCCCCGACAGCATCGCCAAGTTCCTGTTCACTTCGGGCTCGACCAAGTTGCCCAAGGCGGTGATCACTACGCAGCGCATGCTCTGTGCCAACCAGCAAATGCTGTTGCAGACGTTCCCGGTGTTCGGTGAGGAACCGCCGGTACTGGTGGACTGGCTGCCGTGGAACCATACGTTTGGCGGTAGCCATAACGTCGGCATCGTGCTCTACAACGGCGGCACCTTTTACCTCGACGACGGCAAGCCCACGGTCCAGGGCTTTGCCGAGACCCTGCGCAACCTCAAGGAGGTTTCGCCCACGGCCTATTTGACGGTGCCCAAGGGCTGGGAAGAATTGGTCAACGCCCTGGAACAGGACGCCGAGTTGCGCGAACGGTTTTTTGCGCGGATGAAACTGTTCTTCTTCGCCGCCGCCGGCCTGTCGCAAAGTATCTGGGATCGCCTCGACCGCGTGGCCGAACAGCACTGCGGTGAACGTATCCGCATGATGGCCGGGCTGGGCATGACCGAAGCCGCGCCGTCCTGCACCTTCACCACCGGACCGTTGTCCATGGCCGGCTATATCGGATTGCCTGCGCCGGGCTGCGAGGTGCGCCTGGTGCCGTTGGACGGCAAGTTCGAAGGGCGCTTCCGCGGGCCGCACATCATGCCGGGGTACTGGCGGGCGCCGGAGCAAACCGCCGAGGTGTTCGACGACCAGGGTTTCTACTGTTCAGGTGACGCGATCAAGCTCGCCGACCCGCACCAGCCGCAATTGGGGCTGATGTTCGACGGGCGCATCGCCGAGGATTTCAAGTTGTCTTCCGGGGTGTTTGTCAGTGTCGGCCCGTTGCGCAATCGCGCGGTGCTCGATGGCGCGCCCTATGTGCAAGACCTGGTGATTGCTGCGCCGGACCGCGAATGCCTGGGCGCCCTGGTATTCCCCCGGCTCTACGAGTGCCGTCGGCTGGCCGGCTTGAGCGCCGACGCCAGCGACGCCGAGGTGCTGGCCAGCGCGCCGGTACGCCAGTGGTTCGGCGACTGGTTGCAGCGCCTCAACCGCGAGGCCACCGGCAATGCCAGTCGCCTGGAATGGATTGCCCTGCTCGACGAGCCAGCGTCCATCGATCGCGGGGAAATCACCGACAAAGGCTCGATCAACCAGCGCGCCGTGCTGCAATGGCGCGCGGCCAGGGTCGAGGCGCTGTATCGCGGTGAAGACCCTGCGATCCTGCGCGCCGGGCCCAAGCCTTGAACAGCGCCGGGCAGTACTCGGCGTTTGCCGATGCGGTGATTTTCGAGGCGGTGCGCACGCCGTGGGTCGACCTTGGCGGTGCACTTTCCCAGGTGTCGCCTATCGATTTGGGAATCAAGGTCGGCCGTGAAGTATTGGCCCGGGCCGGCATCGACCCCCTGGCGGTGGACAGCGTGCTGGCCGGCTCCATGGCCCAGGCCAGTTTCGATGCCTACTTGCTGCCACGGCATATCGGCCTGTACAGCGGGGTGGCGCAAGCAGTCCCGGCACTGGGGGTGCAGCGCATCTGCGCCACCGGTTTCGAGCTGCTGCGCCAGGCCGCTGAACAACTGCGCGACGAGGTGCAACTGGCCCTGTGCGTGGCCAGTGAATCCATGTCGCGCAACCCGATTGCGGCCTACACCCATCGGGATGGGTTTCGACTCGGCGGCGAGGTGCAATTCAAGGATTTTCTCTGGGAGGCCCTGTACGACCCGGCCCCCGGCCTGGACATGATCGCCACCGCCGACAACCTGGCGCGCCGTTATGGCCTGAGCCGCAAGGCCGTGGATCGCCACGCCTGCGACAGCCATCAGCGCGCCTTGCAAGCGCAATGTGACGGTGCGTGGGCGGAAGAAATCGTCACGGTCGATAACCAGGTGTTCGAGCTTGAGGGGTACCAGCCCAGGGGCATCAGCCTGGCGCGTCGGGCGAGTGCCGTCAGCGCCGACAGCCACCCACGTCCCACCGACCTTGATGCCCTGACGCGCTTGCGCGCCGTGCATCCAGGCGGCGTGCAAACCGCCGGCAACAGTTGCGCGGTGGTCGATGGCGCGGCGGCGGCTTTGGTG
>NZ_FKLB01000066.1:165680-212095 GCF_900067035.1 Pseudomonas sp. 1 R 17 | reverse complement strand
GCGGGCGCCATCGCCGGTGGCGCGTTGCAGACCGCCCGCAGCTACGGCAGCCGCCTGCTGGGCAAGATCAAGGGCCAACGCGAGCTGACCGTGGACGACAGCGTGCTGCGCCTGCTCGCCCTGCGCCAGCGCCAGTTGCTCAAGGCCCTGAACCTGCGCGGCCATGCGGCGATGCACAGCATCAAGGTCGATACGCCCCAGGACAAGACCTGGCGCGAAGGCAAATTGCCGGACGCGTTGCACAAGGCCCGCGCCCACCCGCAATGGTCGTCCCTCAACCCCCAGGCCAGACTGAGCCAGGCCGAACGCCAGGAACAGGTCGAAGTCCTGGCCCAGCGCCTCGACGAGACTTAAGCCGCCAGCAGCTGCCGGGCCTTGGCCTTGAGCACTTCCAGGTCGAGCACCGGCACGTGCATTGCCTTGGCCTGTTCGTCCCAGTGGCGCAGGCGCAGGCTGACCTGACACAGCGGGTCTTGCTCAAACGCCCGAGCCTCCTCGGCCGTCATCACGCCGCCCTGGTAACCCAGGGTGCGGCGGCTCGCCTCGCTCAAGCATGCGTAGTAGTCCGGCCGGCTGAACGTCAGGTAGCGCTTGGCCTGGACGTGGTACTCCACCAGCCTGGCCAGGCGCTCACTGAAGCCTGCACGGCGCAAATAATCCGCGCCCAACCGCTCATGGCTGACCACGCCATAACCGCCCATGTTCTCGCCACCCTGGCCACACAGATGGCCGATATCGTGGAAAAACGCCGCCAGCACCACTTCATCATCGAAGCCTTCGGCCATGGCCAACTGCGCGGCCTGGGACATGTGCTCGATCTGCGACACCGGCTCGCCGATGTAATCCGCCGCGCCGTGCTGCTCGTACAAAGCGAAGATTGTGGCAATCGCCTGTTCCGGGCTCATCACGCCGGCCCCCACAGGGTTGTGATATTGCGCTCGGCCATCGCCGGCCCCACGCTCATGCCCACACCGGTGTGCATCAAGGCAGCGCTCACGCCAGGTGCGGCCTGCACAAATGAAAACGGTGCCGGGCCCCTGGCGCCGTAGACGCCCTGCCAGCGTTCCATCACCTGGATCTTGCAACCCAAGGTCTGTTCGGCCAACTCGATCATCCAGTCATCCACCTGCTCGGCATTGAACGGCGAGGCATCGCTGCCGTAGTCGTGGGAGTCGCCGATGATCAGTTCGCCATGGGGCGTCGGGCTGATCAGCAGGTGAATCCCGTGTGCATGCAGGTGCGGCGCCTCGCGCAGGATCTGCGCCTGTACCGGCGCGGCTTCAGGCAGGTCGGCAAAAGCGCCGTAGTGCACGCAACTGAGGCCGGTGAGCAAGGCGTGTTGCAGGTTGAGGTTGAGTGCAGGCCGGGCGCGCAGCATTTGCAGGCGGCAGATCTGCGGGTTGAGTTCGGCGATGGCCTCGGCCAACAGGGTTTGATAATCGTGGCCGGAACAGACGATGACCTGCTCGCCACGAAAGCTGCCCGCCGTGCTGTGCACCTGGCCCGGTTCGACATCGCGCACCAGGGTGGAGAAGTAAAATTCCACACCCAGTTGCTGGCTCAGGTAGTGGATCAGCGCCGGTATCGCCTCGCGCGAATACAGTTGCTGGTCGTCCCGGCCATGCAGCGCGGCGCGGTGATGGCGGAACTGGCCGCCGTACAGATCCTTCAACGCCGCGCCTTGCAACAGGTCGACGTTATAGCCGTGTTCACGCGCGCGGCCGGCGCAGAAGGCTTCCAGCAGATGTTCTTCGGCTTCGGTACGGGCGAACAGGTACGAGCCGTTGCGCTTGAGCTGCAGGCCGGCAACCCGAGCCCATTGCCCCCAGATATCACGGCTTTGCCGTGCCAGGTCAAGCATCGGCCCCGGCGGCTGCCCGGTGACCAGGGCCTGGCCGAAGTTGCGTACCGAGGCACCCAGGGGCGTGGCGCTGCGCTCGAACACCTTGACCTTGAGCCCGCGCCTGGCGGCGGCGTAGGCGTGGGACAGGCCGAGGATGCCGGCACCGATGATCAGTAAATCTGTCATGGAATATGCAACCCTCTGTAGGAGCGAGCTTGCTCGCGAAGAACGTCAACGATAAGGCAGCGCTTCAGGTTATCCGCGCCGTCTATTCGTTCTTCGCGAGCAAGCTCGCTCCTACAGGTAGAGGTGAAAATTATTGTTTCTCCGACTTGCCGTCATAGCGCTTGCGCCACTCAGCCAGGATGCTGTCGCGGTTTTTCGAGGCCCAGCCGAAGTCGTTCTTGATCAACCGCTGCTCGTAGTCGGCCGGCAATTCGGTCTGCGGCTTGGCGATCCCCGGCTGGGCGAGCACAGCGAAGTTGTCCTTGTACAGGTCCATTGCCGCTGTACTGGCGGAGAAGTCGGCGAGCTTTCTGGCGGCGTCCGCATGGGCGGTGCCCTTGATCACGGCGGTGGCTTCGATATCCCAGCCCAGGCCTTCCTTCGGCAGGATGATGTCCAGCGGCGCACCCTGGCGCTTCAGCTGCACGGCCGGATACTCAAAGGAAATACCAATCGGGAACTCACCGGAAGCCGCCAGCTTGCACGGCTTGGAACCGGAGTGAACGTACTGGCCGATGTTCTGGTGCAAGTCGTCCATGTACTGCCAGCCCTGCTTCTCGCCGAAGGTTTGCAGCCACGCGCTCACATCCAGGAAGCCGGTGCCGGACGAGGCCGGGTTGGGCATCACGATCTTGCCCTTGTACTCGGGCTTGGTCAGGTCTTGCCAGCTCACCGGCTTGGTCAGGCCCTGTTTCTCGGCTTCGACCGTGTTGAAGCAAATGGTCGCGGCCCACACATCCATGCCGACCCAGGCTGGTGGGTTGGCGGCGTCACGGTAATGCTTGCCGATCTTGTCCAGGTCCTTGGGGGCGTAATTGTCCAGCATGCCCTGCTGATCGAGGATCGCCAGGCTCGATGCGGCCAGGCCCCAGACCACATCGGCCTGCGGGCGGTCTTTTTCGGCCAGCAGCTTGGCGGTGATGATGCCGGTGGAGTCACGGACCCATTTGATCTCGACGTCAGGGTTGGCCTGCTCGAAGGCTTTTTTGTAGGTCTTCAACTGCTCGGCTTCAAGGGCCGTGTACACGGTCAACTCGGTCTTGGCGAAGGCATTCAGGCTGAATGCAGTGAGTACGGCAGCGACCAGCGCCAGGGGCTTGAACATGGAGCACCTCCTTCAGGGATGGTTATTGGCCGGGCGCGGTCTGGCGCCAGGCTTGGGAGCGGCGCAAGGCGCCACGTGAAGCCCACGCCAGCAGCAGCGAAACGCTGCCTGAGGTGAACAGGATCAGGGTCGACATGGCCGCCGCGCCGCCCACATTGCCGGCGTCGTCCATGTTCAACACGGCGACGGCGGCGAGGATGGTGTCGGGGCTGTAGAGGAAGATCGCGGCGGACACGGTGGTCATCGCCGACACAAACAGGTAGCGCACGATGTCCAGCAGTGCCGGCAGGCAGATCGGTACCGTGACTTTCAAGTAATGGCGATACAGCGGCGCCTTGAGCGACAGCGCCGCCGCTTCGAACTCGGCGTCCAGCTGGCGCAGCGCGGTGGTGGCGGTCATTTGTGCGGTGGTCAGGTAGTGAGCAATGGTGCACACCACCAGCAGGGTCATGGTGCCGTAGAACACATGCAGCGGGTTGCCACTCAGGTTGAAAAAGAACACGTAGCCCAGGCCCAACACCAACCCAGGCACGGCCATCGGCACAAAACTGAGCATGCGCAGCGCCAGGTTCAGGCCCTTCTGGCCCTTGGTCTTTTCCATCAGGTAGGCGCCGGTGAAGATCAATACGCTGCCGATCAACGCCGTGCACAACGCCAGGGTCAAGCTGTTGCGATAGGCCAGCCAACCGCCGCCGGCCGTGTCTTCGAACTGGTAGTGGCTGAGCGACAGCGACAGGTTGTACGGCCAGAACTTCACCAGCGAGGAGTACACCGCCATGCCGAACACCAGCAGCAACACGGCACTGATGAGCAGCACGATAAGCAGATAGGCGCTATCCCTCAGGCGCGACGGCGCCGGCTGGAAGACCTGGGCGCGGCCACTCATGGCATCGCCGTGGCGACGGCGCAACCAGGCGTCGACGCCAAAGCTGAACAGCGCCGGCAGCAGCAACACCATGCCGATCAACGCGCCCCGACCGAACTGTTGCTGGCCGACCACCGCCTTGTAGGCTTCCAGCGCCAGCACCTGGTAATCCCCACCCACCACCACGGGCACGCCGAAATCCGTGATGGTCAGGGTGAACACCAGGCAGAACGCAGCAAACACCGCCTGGCGCGTGGCCGGCCAGGTGATGCTGCGGAACGCCCGCGCAGGGCTGGCGCCCATGCTCGAGGCCGCGTCGAACAAGCGCGCATCGGCCAGGGACAGCGCCGACAGCAAAATCATCAGGGCATGTGGGAAGGTGTAGATCACTTCACCGAGGACAATGCCCCAGAAGCCGTAGATGTTGTCCGAGAGCAGCCCGCGCAACAGGCCCTGGTTACCGAACAGGTAGACCAGTGCAATCCCCGGCAGCATCGACGGTGCCATCAGCGGAAGCAGCGACAGGCCTCGCCAGATGGCCTTGCCGGGAATCAACGTGCGTTGCAGGGCGTAGGCAAACAGGTAGGCCAGCGGTACGACAATGGCCGCCACGCTGAGGGAGACTTTCAGGCTATTGCCCAGCAGCCAGTGGAAGTTGGCGCTGGTGACCAACGCCCGTGCGGCCACCAGGCCACCGCCCTGCCCGGCCTCGCTGCTGAAACCGCGCCAGAAGATCGCCAGCAGTGGCAGCAATACGGCGATGCCCAGCAGCACCAGCCAGAGCAGTTTGCCGCCGACCACGAAAATACGGTCGCCGGTTTCGGCGCGTGACGCTTGACGCGCCAGAGTCAAGACAGCGGCCATCTCAGGCAAACACCTGCAGGCTGCGCGGCGGCAAGGCTACCCAGATGTCCTGGGCGCCCAGGCGCGGCATGGCTTCCGGGGCCAGTTCGGCAAGCAGCGGATGGCCGGGCAGTTGCTCCAGCTCAAAGCTCATGCGGCAGCGGTTGCCGAGGAAAGTGATCTCGCGGACCTTGGCCGGGAACAGGTTCTCCTCATGCACCGACGGGTTGACGCTGATCGCTTCCGGGCGGCAGAACAGCCGGCCGGACCTGGCCACGCCGGCGTCCTCGGCCAGGCGCATGTTCATCCCACCGACCTGGGCATGGCTGGCACTGTTGCGACTGAACGGCAGCCAGTTGCCCTGGCCGACAAACTCCGCCACAAACGGCGTGGCCGGGCGGTCGTAGATTTCCTGGGGCGTGGCGTATTGCTCGACCTTGCCGTTGTTCATCACGGCGATGCGGTCGGCCATCAACATGGCTTCGTCCTGGTTGTGGGTGACCATCAGGGTGGTGATACCCAGGCGCCGTTGCAGTTGGCGCAGCTCGGTGCACAGATGCTCGCGCACGCGGGCGTCGAGGGCCGACATCGGCTCATCCAGCAACAGCAATGACGGCGCCGGCGCCAGCGCACGGGCCAGGGCGACCCGCTGCTGTTGGCCGCCGGAGAGTTGGCCGGGGTACTTCTTTTCACTACCAAGCAGCCCCACCAATTCAAGCATCTGGCCGACGCGCTGGCGCACTTCATCGCGACCGCTGCCGGTGAGGCCGTAGCCGATGTTCGCTTCGACGGTGAGATTGGGAAACAGCGCGTAGGACTGGAACAGAATGCCGTAGTCGCGCGCCTGGGGCGGCAGCAGGGAAACATCGCGGTCACCCAGGTAAAGTTCGCCGCTGTCCTGGCGTTCCAGGCCGGCGATGCAGCGCAGCAACGTGGTCTTGCCGCAGCCGGAAGGGCCGAGCAGGCACACCAGCTCGCCGGCAGCCACGTCCAGTGACACATTGTCCAACGCCGTAAAGGCGCCGAAGCGTTTCTGGATACCGCGCACTTTCATCGGCGCGCCGGGTTGGGTCAGGACTGTGTTCATGGTGGCACCTCATCAAACTGATGAAGGCCATGCTAGGCAGGCAATGCGTCGCTCTTATGGCAGGAAGGCAAAAGGCGGCGATAGTGGTATTCGCAGATTTGTGTAGGACGCTTGGCGGTGGGCTGCCTGGTCTACCGCAATCGGGAGCAAGCCCCCTCCCACACTTGACCGAGTTCCAACATGGAAATGCGGGCACCTGTGGGAGGGGGCTTGCCCCGATTGGTCCCCAAAGCCACTACAAGGCTTTAGATCGGCGACATTTCCTGCGCCAACCCCAGAAACGCCGCCGGCAGACGAGCGCCTTTTCTTTCCTTGAGGCAGTACAGGTACTCGGGAATCTGCGGCGCATGCTCGAGGGTCAGCACCTTCAGCTGCGGGTCATGGGGCACTTCCTGGCGGGCGATGATGCTGATGCCGATATTGCGCAGCACCGCTTCGCGGATCGATTCACGGCTGCCGATTTCCAGCAGCGGCCCGTAACTGACGCCCGCACCTTGCAGCATCTCTTCCGTAAGCCGCCGCGTGGTGGAGCCGGCTTCACGCATCAACAGCGTATGCCCCGCCAACGCACTGAGGGGTACATGGTCGAGCTTGGCCAGTGGATGGTTGCGGTGTACCGCCAGCACCAACGGGTCGGTGCCCAATACACGGCGGATCAGGCGCGGGTCTTCGAGCAACTGCGAGGATGCAGCGACATCGACGCGGTAATCGTCCAGCGCTTCGAGTACCTGCTGGGAGTTGCCGATTTCCACCGATACCTCCACCTGCGGCAGGCGTTCGCGAAAGGCTTTGACCAGGTCGAGGATGTAGTACGGCGCCGTCGCGGCAATCCTCAGTGCGCCCTGGACCTGGCCGCTGTTGCGCAGGAAAAACTCGATGTCCGCTTCCTGCTGCAGCAGCGTCTTGACCATCGGCAGCAGGCGCGCGCCCTCGTCGCTGACGGTGAGGCGGCGCCCGCCACGGTAGAACAGCTCGACGCCGTACTGGCTTTCCAGGTTGCGAATCTGGGTGGTAACGGTGGGCTGGCTCAGGCCGAGTTTTTTCGCCGCCTGGGTGATGCTGCCCAGGCGGGCGACCATAAAAAACGCCTTCAACTCGGCACTCAGCACACCACCCTCTCATCCTCTATTTGCGCAACAGGCGCAGGCCATTGAACACCACCAGCAGGGCCACGCCCATGTCGGCGAACACTGCCATCCACATGGTCGCCATGCCCAGGAACGTGACCACCAGGAAGATCGCCTTGATCACCAGGGCCAGGGTGATGTTCTGCTTGAGGATACTCGACGTTTGCCGCGACAAACGAATGAATGCCGGAATCTTGCGCAAATCATCGTCCATCAAGGCCACATCGGCCGTCTCGATAGCGGTGTCGGTACCTGCTGCGGCCATGGCAAAGCCAATCTCGGCGCGCGCCAGGGCCGGGGCGTCGTTGATGCCGTCGCCGACCATGCCCACCCGGTGGCCTTGGCCGTAGAGGGTTTCGATGGCGTGCAGCTTGTCGGTGGGCAACAGGTCGCCCTGGGCCTGATCGATGCCGACCTGGGCCGCAATCGCCTGGGCGGTGTGGGTGTTGTCGCCGGTGAGCATCAGGGTCTTGATGCCCAGCTCATGCAGTTGCTGGATGGCTTCGCGGCTGCTGTCCTTGACTGTGTCGGCCACGGCGAACAGCGCCAGCGGGCCGGACTTATCGAGCAACAGCACCACGGACTTGCCCTGTTTTTCCAGGGCGAACAGCTTTTCTTCCAACTCCGGCGAACACAGGCCGAGGTCTTCCACCAGGCGGTGGTTGCCCAAGTGATAGGTCTGGCCATTAATATCGCCGCGCACGCCGCGACCGGCCAGGGCTTCGAAGTTATCCACAACGTGCACCGGCAGGTTTTTATCCACCGCCGCATTGGCGATTGCCAGGGACACCGGGTGGTCGGAACGCCCGGCCAAACTGGCAGCCAGGGCCGGGGCGCTGTCTTCGACAGTGGTGAACAGCGCCAGGTAATCGGTTTGCACCGGCTTGCCGTGGGTGATGGTGCCGGTCTTGTCGAGGGCCAGGTAGTCAAGCTTATAGCCACCCTCCAGGTACACACCGCCCTTGATCAGGATGCCTTTGCGTGCCGCAGCCGCCAGGCCGCTGACAATGGTTACCGGGGTAGAGATCACCAGGGCGCACGGGCACGCCACCACCAGCAGCACCAGGGCGCGGTAGATCCAGTCGAACCAGGCGCCGGCCATGAACAGCGGCGGGATCAGCGCCACACCCAGGGCGAACAGGAATACGGCCGGGGTGTAGATTTTCGAGAAGCTGTCGACGAACCGCTGGGTCGGTGCCCGCGCGCCCTGGGCCTGCTCCACCGCATGGATGATGCGGGCCAGGGTGGAGTTGTTGGCAGCCGCCGTGACCTTGTACTCCAGGGAACCGGCCTGGTTGATGGTGCCGGCGAAGACCTTATCGCCGACGGTCTTTTCAATCGGCAGGCTTTCACCGGTGATCGGCGCCTGGTCGATGGTGGACTGGCCGGCGGTGACTTCACCGTCAAGGCCGATACGCTCGCCGGGTTTTACCCGCACGATTGCGTCCAGCTCAATGCTTTTGACCTCCATTTCAACCCAGCTTCCATCAGCCTGCCGAACCGTGGCCTGTTCCGGTGTCATCTGCATCAAGCCACTGATGGCATTGCGCGCACGGTCCAGGGACTTGGCTTCGATCAGCTCGGCCACGGTAAACAGGAACATCACCATGGCCGCTTCCGGCCACTGGCCGATCAGGACCGCGCCAGTGACCGCGATACTCATCAACGCGTTGATGTTCAGGTTGAGGTTTTTCAGGGCGATCCAGCCCTTCTTGTAGGTGGTGAGGCCGCCGCTGAGGATCGACACCAGCGCTACCAGCGCAATCACCCAAGTGGGCGCGGCGTTGGTGAAGTGCAGTACTTCGGCGCCCAACGCCCCCACACCGGACAACGCCAGCGGCCACCAATGCTTCTTGGCGGGCGGCTCGGCGGCCGGGGTGCCCTCCACGATCGGATCGGCCTGCATACCCAGGGATTTGATCGCATCGATGATCGGCGCGGTACTCGGCAGGTCATGGGTGACGCCGAGGATGCGGTTGATCAGGTTGAATTCCAGCTGCTGCACACCGGCCAGCTTGCCCAGTTTGTTCTGGATCAGCGTCTGCTCGGTGGGGCAGTCCATGGCTTCGATGCGGAAGGTACTCAGGCGCGAGCCGGCGGTGGGCGCCTCGCTCAACTGCACCAGCGCAGGCGCAGGCGTGCCGGAACAGCAGGAACCGCCATGGCCGTGATCGTGCACGGGGGTGAGTTTCTTCGGCCCATGATCATGGTCATGGTCGTGTTTGTGCGGGGTGTGAATGGAGTCGCTCATCAGGTCGCGTCCGTAAGGTGCCTGTTGCCAAGTAAAGACCCTGTAGCCACTATAGGGTCAAGCACCCATTTGGAGATTGCTGCAATGAAGATCGGCGAACTGGCCAAACTGACCGATTGTCCGGTGGAAACCATCCGTTATTACGAGAAGGAAGGCCTGCTGCCACCCCCGGCACGCACCGAGGCCAACTACCGCGTGTACACCCAGGCGCACACCGAGCGACTGATCTTTATCCGCAACTGCCGCAGCCTCGACATGACCCTGGAAGAGATCCGCAGCCTGCTCGGGCTACGGGACAGCCCCCAGGACCAGTGTGAAAACGTGAATGCGTTGATCGACGAGCATATCCACCATGTAAAAGCGCGGATTGACGGGCTGCTGGCGTTGCAGGAGCAGTTGCTGGACCTGCGCCAACGCTGTGGCGGTGGGGACCACTGCGGGATTTTGCAGCGACTGGAGGTCAACGGCGGTGTAGCCGCCAGCGAGGCCGAGCCCTCACACGTAGGCAGAAGCCACGGGCATTAACCGCCCCTCCCACACAAGCCCACACCCTTAGACTGAGGCAGCCTTTAGATAGCCACGTCGGCCTTGATGCTTGGATCAGCGTCATAGCCCACGATTTCAAAGTCTTCGAACTTGTAATCGTAGATCGACGCCGGCTTACGCTTGATCACCAGTTCCGGCAGCTTCTTCGGCGTGCGCGCCAGCTGGGTGCGGATCTGCTCCATATGGTTGCTGTAGGCGTGGGTGTCGCCGGTGGTGACGATGATCTCGTGGGGAATCAGGTCGCATTGCTGGGCCAGCATATGGGTCAGCAGCGCCAGGGCGGCGGTGTTGTACGGCAGGCCGAGGAATACGTCGGAACTGCGGATGTACAACTGCATCGACAGATGGCCGTCATGCACGAACGCCTGGTACAGCAGGTGGCACGGTGGCAGGGCTTGCTTGCCATTGCGCGCGTTTTCCTGGGGGCTCCTTGTTTCGTCCGGCAGGTATTCGACGTTCCAGCCGTGGAACAGGATGCGACGGCTGTTGGGGTTGGTCTTGAGCGTGTGCACCATGTAGTCGATCTGGTTGATCGTGCCGCCATCCTTGGTCGGCCAGGCGGTCCACTGCTCGCCATACACCGGGCCCAGGTCACCGTCTTCGGTGGCCCACTCGTCCCAGATTTTCACACCGTTTTCGTTCAGCCACTTGATGTTGGTGTTGCCGCTCAACATCCAGATCAGTTCGTTGGCGATGCTTTTGAAGTGAAGCTTCTTGGTGGTCAGCAGCGGGAAGCCGTCGGCCAAGTTATGCCGATACTGACGGGCGAACACGGCCTTGGTGCCGGTGCCGGTACGGTCGCCTTTGGTCAGGCCATTGGTCACGACGTCGTTCAGTAGTTCGAGATATTGCTTCATGTCATTACCCGTATCGTTGAAGCCGAGACCTCGCGGGCCTCGGCATTCGAATTTAAAGCGCGGTGTGCTTCAGCGGTTGCGGGCGATTGTACGCCCACCACAGCAGGCCCAGGCCGACCAGGATCATCGGAATGCTGAGCACTTGTCCCATGGTCAGCCAGCCCCATGCCAGGTAACCCAGCTGGGCATCCGGCACGCGCACGAACTCGACGATGAAACGGAAGATCCCGTAGAACAGCGCGAACATGCCGGAAACGGCCATGGTCGGGCGTGGTTTGCGCGAAAAGAGGTACAGGATAAGGAACAGGGCCACGCCTTCCAACGCGAACTGGTACAGCTGCGACGGATGTCGCGGCAGTTGCGCCGGGTCGCTGAACGGCGGGAACACCATGGCCCACGGCACGTCGGTCGGCTTGCCCCACAACTCGGCGTTGATGAAGTTGCCGATGCGCCCGGCGCCCAGGCCGATCGGTACCAGCGGCGCGACGAAGTCCATCAGTTGGAAGAACGACTTGCCGTTGCGCCGGCCAAACCACCAGGCCGCGATCATTACGCCGATAAAGCCACCGTGGAATGCCATGCCGCCTTTCCACACTTCGAAGATCAGCGTCGGGTTGGCGATGTAGGCCGAGAGATCGTAAAACAGCACATACCCCAGGCGCCCGCCGACGATCACCCCCATCGACAACCAGAACACCATGTCGGAGAGCTTCTCCTTGGTCCAGGTCGGGTCGAAACGGTTCAGGCGCCGGGAGGCCAGCAGCCATGCACCGCCGATGCCGATCAGGTACATCAACCCGTACCAGTGGATTTTCAGCGGACCGATGGCCAGGGCCACCGGGTCGATCTGCGGGTAAGGCAGCATTGCGACTCCTCGTTAAATCATTCGTTATGGCAACCGGACCATGCCCGGGCGCGATTAAGCCTGCGTTACAGCAAAAAATTCAAACCGACACAAAACAGCAAGCCGGCGAACAACCGCTTGAGCAAGCGCGGCGACAACCGGTGCGCCAGGCGTGCGCCGAAACGGGCAAACACCATGCTGGTCAGGGCAATGCCCAGCAGCGCCGGCAAATACACGAACCCTAGACTATGAGCGGGCAACAGCGGGTCATGCCAGCCCAGAATCATGAAACTTAACGCACTGGCCAGGGCAATCGGCAGGCCACAGGCGGACGAGGTGGCCACCGCCTGTTGCATCGGCACGCTGCGCCAGGTCAAAAACGGTACGGTCAGCGAGCCGCCGCCAATGCCGAAAATCGCCGAAGCCCAGCCAATCACCGTACCGGCCAGGGTCAGGCCGAGCTTGCCAGGCACGGTGCGACTGGCCTTGGGCTTGACCTCCAGGGCCAGTTGCACGGCGATGATCAGGGCGAATACGCCGATGATCTTCTGCAAGTGGGGGCCGGAAATCGCCTCGGCGGTCAGCGCACCAAAACCGGCGCCGAGCAGGATGCCCACGGTCATCCAGACAAAGATCGGCCAACGCACCGCGCCACGTCGGTGGTGCTCACGCACGGCATTGACCGAGGTAAAGATGATCGTCGCCAGGGAGGTGCCCACGGCCAGGTGGGTCAGCACCTGCGGGTCGAAGCCCTGCAAGGTGAAGCTGAACACCAGCACCGGCACGATAATGATCCCGCCGCCCACGCCAAACAGCCCGGCGAGTACGCCCGCGCACGCGCCCAGCAGCAAATACAGCAGAAATTCCATGGGAGCCCCCAAACCAGGTCCGGCATGTTAACGGATGGAAGGCATGCGACCCAACTGGATACGATGGAACGCCGCTGCCGGTGTGGGTAGAGTGGCAAAAAACACAAACGGGAATCGCCTGATGTGCCTGATTGTTTTTGCCTGGCGGCCGGGCCATGCCCAACCGCTGATCGTCGCGGCCAACCGTGACGAGTTCTACGCCCGCCCCAGCCTGCCGCTGGCGCAGTGGCCGGATGCGCCCGAAGTCTATGCCGGCCGCGATCAGGAAGCGGGCGGCACCTGGCTGGGCGTGAATGCCGATGGGCGTTTTGCTGCCCTGACCAATATCCGTGATCCGCACCAGCCGCCGGCACGCAAGTCCCGCGGTGAACTGGTGGCGCGTTTTCTCAATGGTTCGCTGCCGATTGACCAGTATTTGGCCGAGGTTAACGGCCGTTCGATTGAATATGCCGGGTTTAACCTGCTGGTGGGGACGCGGGAAGAGTTGTGGCATTACAACGCCAATCACACCGAGCCGACGCAGTTGAAAGCGGGCGTGTATGGGTTATCCAATGCAGGGCTGGATACACCTTGGCCGAAACTGCTTAAGGCCAAAGCCGCGCTGAGTGAGTTGCTGAACGATCCCCAGCCCGAAGCGCTACTGGAGATTCTGAGCGATCCGCAGATTGCACCGTTTGCCGAGCTGCCGGATACCGGCGTGGGGTTGGCGACGGAGAGTTTGCTGTCGAGTGTGTTTATCGCCAGCCCGAGTTATGGGACACGGGCGAGCACGGCGTTGATTGTGAATGCCGATGGCACGCGGCGGATGGTGGAGCGAAGCTTTGGACCGCATGGTGGGCGGCTCGGAGAGGTAGAACTCAAGTTCTGACGCTGATGCCGTCTTACCCAGCAGCGCGCCCGACGCAGCCTCGCTTGCGCTCGACAGCTGCTACGGGCGGGGGCTGCGTATCGCCATTAAAGGGTCTTGGCAGACGCCGGGTTGATCATCCGCGTCAGCCCCAGGTTTTTCAGCGCCAATTGCAGCGAGCTGTGGATAACCTGCGGGTTGTCGATGGTCATCAACTCCGCCAGCAGATCCTTGGCCATGCTCAGTTCAACCTGGCGCAGCATCCACTTCACCTTCGGCAGGTTGGTGGCGTTCATCGACAGGCTGTCAAAGCCCATCGCCATCAACAGCACCGCTGCCGCCGGGTCACCGGCCATTTCACCGCAGATGCTCACCGGCTTGCCTTCGGCATGGGCGTCGCGCACCACGTGTTGCAGGGCGTGCAGCACCGCCGGGTGCAGGTAGTCGTAGAGGTCGGCCACCCGTGGGTTGTTACGGTCCACGGCCAGCAGGTACTGGGTCAGGTCGTTGGAGCCCACGGACAGGAAGTCCACCTGCCGCGCCAGTTCCTTGGCCTGGTACACCGCCGCCGGGATTTCGATCATCACGCCAATCGGCGGCATCGGTACGTCGGCGCCTTCGTCGCGCACTTCGCCCCAGGCACGGTGGATCAGGTGCAAGGCTTCTTCCAGCTCATGGGTGCCGGAGATCATCGGCAGCAGGATGCGCAGGTTGTTCAGGCCTTCGCTGGCCTTGAGCATGGCACGGGTCTGCACCAGGAAGATTTCAGGGTGGTCGAGGGTAACGCGAATACCGCGCCAGCCGAGGAAGGGGTTGTCTTCCTTGATCGGGAAATACGACAGTGACTTGTCGCCGCCGATGTCCAGGCTGCGCATGGTCACCGGCAACGGGTGGAAGGCGGACAGTTGCTCGCGATAAATCGCCAGTTGCTCCTTCTCACTCGGGAACCGCTGGTTGATCATGAACGGCACTTCGGTGCGGTACAGCCCCACGCCTTCGGCGCCGCGCTGTTGCGCGCGCGCCACATCGGCCAGCAGGCCGGTGTTGACCAGCAGCGGTACACGGTGACCGTCGAGGGTCACGCACGGCAGTTCGCGCAAGGAATCGAGCCCGAGCGCCAGTTGCTTCTCTTCTTCCACCACCTCGGCGTATTGCTTGCGCAGGACTTCGCTGGGGTTGGTAAACACCTCGCCGCGATGCCCATCGACGATCATGTCGATACCGTCGACCTTGGAGTACGGCAGGTCCACCAGGCCCATCACCGTCGGAATGCCCATGGCCCGGGCCAGGATCGCGACGTGGGAGTTACCCGAACCCAGGACCGAGACCAGGCCCACCAACTTGCCTTCGGGCACTTCGCCGAGCATGGTGGCGGTCAGTTCTTCACTGATCAGGATGGTGTTGTCGGGGTAGACCAGGTTGGTGCTGCGGTCTTCCTGCAGGTAGGCCAGCAGGCGGCGGCCGAGGTCGCGCACATCCGAGGCCCGCTCGCGCAGGTAGGCGTCGTCCATCAATTCGAAACGGTTGACGTGATCGGTGACCACCTGACGCAGCGCGCCCTGGGCCCACTGGCCGGTCTTGATCACGGTCTTGACTTCGTTCCCGAGGGACGCGTCGTCGAGCATCATCTGGTACACGTCAAACAGCGCGCGCTCTTCGGGGCGCAACTGGGTGGCCAGCTTGGTCGACAGGTTGCGCATGTCGGCGCGCACGCCTTCCAGGGCCGTCTTGAACAGTTTGATTTCAGCGTCGATGTCGTCGACGTGCTTGTCCGGCACCACATCGAGGTCGGCCGGCGGCAACATGACCACGGCAGTACCGACCGCCGCACCCGGCGAACCCGGTACACCGACGAACTTGGCTTCCTGGATACCCTTGCCCTGGCCGCCCAGGCCGCGAATCGAGCCGGTGGCTTCGGCGTGGGCGATAACCCCGGCGAGCTGCGCGCTCATGGTCACGAGGAAGGCTTCTTCGCCCTCGTCGAACTGGCGACGTTCTTTTTGCTGGATGACCAATACGCCGACGACGCGGCGGTGGTGAATGATCGGTGCGCCGAGGAACGAGGCGTAGCGCTCTTCGCCGGTTTCGGCAAAGTAGCGATAACGCGGGTGATCGGCCGCGTTTTCAAGGTTCAGGGGTTCTTCACGCGTCCCCACCAAGCCCACCAGACCTTCATTGGGCGCCATGCTGACCTTGCCGATGGAGCGCTTGTTCAAGCCCTCGGTGGCCATCAGCACAAAACGGTTGGTCTCTGGGTCCAGCAGGTAAACCGAGCAGACCTGGCTGCCCATGGCTTCCTTGACGCGCAACACAATAATCCCCAACGCCGCCTTGAGATCCTTGGCGGAGTTAACTTCCTGGACGATCTTGCGCAGCGTATTGAGCATGGCTCGGGGTCGAACTCCGTCGTCAGTCGCGCGCTAAAAGGCGCGGGGCAAGCTCTTTGAGAGCGCGACGATAAACCTCGCGCTTGAATGTCACCACCTGGCCCAGCGGGTACCAATAACTGACCCAACGCCAGCCATCGAACTCCGGCTTACCGGTCAAATCCATCCGCACCCGCTGCTCGTTGGAGATCAGGCGCAGGAGAAACCATTTCTGCTTCTGGCCGATGCACAGCGGTTGGCTGTGGGTACGCACCAGGCGTTGCGGCAAACGATAGCGCAACCAGCCCCGGGTACAGGCCAGAATCTGCACATCTTCACGCTCAAGGCCGACTTCTTCGTTCAACTCACGGTACAAGGCGTCTTCAGGGGTTTCGTCGGGGTTGATTCCGCCTTGAGGAAACTGCCAGGCATCTTGGTTGATTCGGCGAGCCCATAGCACCTGTCCGGCATCATTCGTAAGAATAATCCCGACATTAGGACGGAAACCATCGGGGTCGATCACGGCAACAACCTCGCAAACGCATGTCGCCGCATTGTTCCACAAAGGTTGTTCCAGCGGCAACGAGGCTTCTTACCTTATGTGCACTCTTGTGAAAAGACCGTATTCTGGACGCCTTTTTACAGACTTTTCAGCGAGTAACTGCAATGCGCCTGGCTTTATTCGACTTGGACAACACCCTTCTCGGCGGTGACAGCGACCACGCTTGGGGCGATTACCTCTGCGAACGGGGGATTCTCGACGCGGTCGCCTACAAAGCCCGCAACGACGAGTTCTACCAGGACTACCTGGCCGGCAAGCTGGACAACGCCGCCTACCTGAACTTCTGCCTGGACATCCTCGGCCGCACCGAGATGGCCCAGCTGGACGAATGGCATAACGACTATATGCGCGACTGCATCGAGCCGATCATGCTGCCCCTGGCTGCTGAACTGCTGGCCAAGCACCGCGCCGCTGGCGACAAGCTGGTGATCATCACCGCCACCAACCGTTTCGTCACCGCGCCAATTGCCGCACGCCTGGGCGTCGAGACGCTGATCGCCACCGAGTGCGAGATGGAAAATGGCCGCTACACCGGGCGCAGCACTGATGTGCCGTGTTTTCGTGAAGGCAAGGTGACGCGCTTGAATCGGTGGTTGGAAGAGACTGGCTACAGCCTGGAAGACAGTTACTTCTACAGCGACTCGATGAATGACCTGCCGCTGTTGGAGCAGGTGACGCATCCGGTGGCGGTGGATCCGGAACCGAATCTGCGCGCTGAAGCCGAGAAGCGGGGTTGGCCGGTGATTACCCTGCGTAGCGAGTAACCGTGGTGAGCGGGCTTGCCCCGCGCTGGGCTGCGAAGCAGCCCCAAAACCTGCCAACCGGTCTCATCAGGAAAAATGCGGGCCTTTGTCGGGGCTGCTTCGCAGCCCAGCGCGGGGCAAGCCCGCTCACCACAGAAGCCCTCACCGCATTAAACCGGCTTGGCGCCCATGAGCCCGGCAATCGCCACAAACCCCACCAGGCTTACCACCGCCAGCACCAAGGTGAAATTCAGGCTGCCGCCCTCGCCTTTGCGCAGCCGGTTAAGCCGTGCCACCAGCCAGAACCAGGCCAGCGCGGCCACGGTGTAGAGGATGCTGGAACCCAGGATCCAGGTCTGCCCCAGCGGCCAGCCGACCAGGTGCACCAGCCACCAGCCGGTAAACGGCATGCTGACCATGCAAACGCCCATCAGCAACCACACGAACGCCCACGGGCGCTGCACAGTCACGGCCGGGCCGTCGCTGCGCTTGCGCCAGGCCAACAGCGCCAGGCCGAGGCCGCTGAGCAGCAGCAACACCGTGGCGGCGATGTGGATAACTTTGAGGGTGGTCAGGGTTTCCATATGTCGTTTTCCTTAAAGGCCGCCCCAATCAGCGTAGTCGCTCAACCGAGAAACAGTTTGTAGGCCGGGTTATCGCTTTCATCCCAATACGGGTAGCCAATGGCTTCCAGGGCCGCCGGGACCAGGTGACGCTCGTTCGCCGGCACTTGCAGGCCGGCGACCACACGGCCGTCAGCGGCACCGTGGTTGCGATAGTGGAACATCGAGATGTTCCAGCGTCCGCCCAATTTATTAAGAAAGTTGAACAGCGCCCCCGGACGTTCCGGGAATTCGAAACGGAACACCACTTCATCACTGACCTTGGCCGCATGCCCGCCGACCATATGGCGGATGTGCAACTTGGCCAGTTCGTTCTCGGTCAGGTCCAGCACCGGGAAACCCTGGCTGGTGAGGCTGGCGATCAGCGCACTGCGCGGGTCGTTTTCCGGGTGGGTCTGCACGCCGACAAAGATGTGCGCTTCGCTGCCGGAGTGGTAGCGGTAGTTGAACTCGGTGATCTGGCGCTTGCCCACCGCCTCGCAGAACGCCTTGAAGCTGCCCGGTTTCTCAGGGATGGTCACGGCAATAATGGCTTCGCGACCTTCACCCAGCTCGGCGCGCTCGGCCACATGGCGCAGGCGGTCGAAGTTGACGTTGGCGCCGGAGTCGATGGCCACCAGGGTCTGGCCGGTGACGCCACGGGTCTCCACGTATTTCTTGATCCCCGCCACACCCAGCGCGCCGGCCGGCTCGGTGATGGAGCGGGTGTCGTCGTAGATGTCCTTGATCGCCGCACAGATTTCATCGGTGCTGACGGTGATCACTTCATCCACATAGTGTTTGCAGATGTCGAAGGTGTGCTGGCCGATCTGCGCCACTGCCACGCCATCGGCAAAGATACCCACGGTGGGCAGCACCACACGCTCGCCGGCGGCCATGGCAGCTTGCAGGCAGTTGGAGTCGTCCGGTTCGACGCCGATGATCTTGATCTCCGGGCGCAGGTATTTCACGTACGCCGCAATGCCCGCGATCAGCCCGCCGCCGCCCACCGGTACGAAAATCGCGTCCAGGGGCCCCGGGTGCTGGCGCAGGATCTCCATCGCCACGGTACCCTGCCCGGCAATGGTGTGCGGATCGTCGTAGGGGTGAATGTAGACGTAGCCTTTTTCGTCGACCAGCTTCAGCGAGTAGGCCAGGGCTTCCGGGAAGGAATCGCCGTGCAGCACCACTTTGCCGCCACGGGAGCGCACGCCTTCGACCTTGATCTCCGGAGTGGTCTTGGGCATCACGATCGTGGCCTTGACCCCCAGCACCTTGGCCGCCAGGGCCAGGCCCTGGGCATGGTTGCCCGCCGAGGCCGTGACCACGCCGCGTGCACGCTCTTCAGCCGTCAATTGAGTCAGCTTGTTGTACGCGCCGCGAATCTTGAACGAGAACACCGGCTGCAGGTCTTCACGCTTGAGCCAGACCTTGTTGCCCAACCGCTCGGAGAGCTGGCGGGCGGTCTGCAGCGGGGTTTCTACGGCAACGTCATAGACGCGCGAGGTGAGGATCTTTTTGACGTACTGTTCAAGCATCGGCGGAAATCACTGGGCGGGTTGGGCAGGGCCAAGGAGTCTAACCCAGCGTTTGGCCGGGCGACCACACGAATCCGGAGGTTTTGTTGGGTTATACTCGCGCCCCTCTTTACTCCCCGCCCGTTCCGGAGCCCGCATGACCCAGGATCAACTCAAACAGGCAGTGGCCCAGGCCGCCGTCGATTTAATCCTTCCCAAACTCGACGACAAGAGCATCGTCGGTGTCGGCACCGGCTCCACCGCCAACTGCTTTATCGATGCGCTGGCCCGGCACAAAGGCGCATTCGACGGCGCCGTGGCCAGTTCCGAAGCCACCGCCGCGCGCCTCAAGGGCCATGGCATTCCGGTGTACGAGCTCAACACCGTGAGCGACCTGGAGTTCTACGTCGACGGCGCCGATGAAAGCGACGAACACCTGAACCTGATCAAGGGCGGCGGTGCAGCCCTGACCCGCGAGAAGATCGTCGCGGCGGTGGCCAAGACCTTTATCTGCATCGCCGACGCCAGCAAGCTGGTACCGGTGCTCGGCGCGTTCCCGCTGCCGGTGGAAGTCATCCCGATGGCTCGCAGCCACGTAGCCCGCGAACTGGTAAAGCTCGGTGGCGATCCGGTGTACCGCGAAGGCGTGTTGACCGACAACGGCAACATTATCCTCGACGTGTTCAATATGCAGATCACCCACCCGGTGGAGCTTGAGACCCAGATCAACGCCATCGTCGGCGTGGTCACCAATGGCCTGTTCGCGGCGCGTCCGGCGGATGTGCTGCTGCTGGGCACTTCCGAAGGCGTGAAAACCCTTAAAGCCTGATGCAAAACCCAATGTGTCTCAGGGATTGGGTTTCTTGAACACGTAGAACAGGTTCGGCTCGCTGACCAGGTACAACGTGCCCTCGTCATCCATGGCGATTCCTTCGGCCTGGGGCACCCGTTTTTTCAGGCCATGGCGTCCATTGAGCAGAGACAGGCTGCTCAATGGGCGACCGTCGATGTCCAGCTCCAGCACCAGGAACGACTCATCCGACAGCGCCAGCAAATGACCGCTGCGCTCGTCGTATTGCAGGCTCGACAGGTCGCGTACAAACAACCCGGCATCGCGCTTGGGGTTGTTGATCACGTGCACCGAGTAGGTTTTTTCCGGTTTGAAATGGGGAAAGCCGTGGACCTCGTAGATCAGCATCGGGTCGCGTTCCTTGGCCACGAACAGGCGCTTGCCCACCGAGTCATAGGCCAACCCCTCAAACCCCTTGTTGCCCCCGACATGCAGGCCCAGGGTCATCTGTTCCGCATCGGCGGCGTCGAGGAATTGGGTATCGTCGTCCACATGCACCTTGATCAGCCGCTGCTGGCGCTCGTCGGTGATGACATAGATGTTGTCGCTGATAAATTCCACCGCCTCGGCATCACCAAACCCCACCAACGGGATGCGTCGCAGGATCTTGCCCTCAAGGGACAGCTCGATCAGCTCGGCGTTTTTATTGGTGACGGTAAACAGGCTCTTGCGTACCGGATCGTAGGTGAGGGCCGAGACATCGTCGTCGAGCCCTTCGATAACCTGGGCTTCAAGGGTCACTCGGTAATCCGCCAGGCCGATGGAGCGCTCGTCCGCCGGCTGACGCCAGGCCTGCCAGTTGAACCAGGCGCGCTCGAACAGGCGAAAATGCTGCGCAACAGCCCCGGCGCTGACCAGGGCGATCAACACCAGCATAAAAAGAATGGGTTTGGGGCGGGCAAATCGACGCATCGGGCGGTGCTCAAAGTCAAAAGTGGCGAATGAATATCACGCCTGTCTGAATTTAAACTTAAACGCGCCCCGGTGTCTGGCGAATGCCGCTAATAGAGAAATATCCGACGTGATTCGTCTGTTATTTCTGCTTTTCGAAACGATAGAACAGGTTTGGCTCACTGACCATATAGAGCGTGCCGTCCTCATCCATCGTTACCCCCTCCGCACGGGGGATGGTGTTCTTGAGGCCGTTGAAGCCACCGAGCAGGGTCATGAAGCTGACTTGTTCACCCTTCTCATCCAACTCCAGCAACAAGTGGGAGTCGGCCGATAACACCAGCAGATGGCCGGTGCGCGGGTCGATGGCCAGGGCCGAAAGGTTGCGCATGTCCAGCTCTTTGCTGGCCAGTTTCTGTTTATCGCCGACAAGGGTCTGGCTGCCGTCACTTTTCCAGGTGAACAACGCCGGCGGCCGCTCTTCTCCCAGCACAAATTGCTGATTGCGCTTGTCCCAGGTAAGCCCCTCGAACGCTTTGTTCTGATCCTTGGACGGGCCCAGGTCATAGCTCGGGAAGTCGGCCTTGTTCAATTGCTGGGTGGCAGCGTCGATCTTGACGATGGTCAGGTTGTGCTGGCGTTCGTCGACCACGGCCATCAGGCCATTTTCCATCACAGTCACGCCTTCCGGGTTGTCCCAGCCATTGAGCGGCATCTTGCGCAATACATCGCCTTGCAGGCTCAGCTCGACCAGGAACGGGTTTTTACCCATGACGGAAAACAGGGTTTTGGTCTGCGGGTTATAGGAGACGTCCGAGGCTTCGTCTTTCTCCATGCCCGGCAAAACCTTGGCGTCGATGACAACGTGATAGTCAGGCAACCACACACTTTCGCTGCGCTCGGCGGGCGTTTCAAAGCCCTCCAACAGCCACAGCACGCCGCGATCGTCCCAATGCATGGCCCAGGAAATGCCGTACACGATGGCACCCGCCAGAAATAGCCAGGAATACCAGCGCAAGGCAAAGCGAGAGCGCGGCTTGGGTGTGGCGGAAGGCAGGGACACGGCCATTGGGTGCTTTTCCGGAAAGTCAGCGGTAGGTGATAGCACAGGATCAATGGACCCGCGCGCAGGAGGCTGAGGATTATCCGGATGGGGTGTGAAAAAAATGCAAAAGCCGATGCACGAGATGGATTCGGACCCAATGTGGAAGGGGGCAAGCCCTAATGCCAGTCAGTTAAGCGTACATCGCCTCCTGTAGGAGCGAGCTTGCTCGCGAAAAACGTCAACGATAACGCGTGCTTCCTGAATGAACGCGGCGCCTGTGAGTTTTTCGCGAGCAAGCTCGCTCCTACAAAAAGCCTTAACTGACTGGCATTAGGGCAAGCCCCCTTCCACATCAGGTGCTTATCGAACGCTGCTTTCGAAGCGGTTTACGCCGGTCAATTCCAACACCAGGTCATCACCCACATTCAATGGGCCCACGCCGGCCGGGGTGCCGGTGAGGATCACGTCGCCGGCCTGCAGCGAGAAGCAGCCGGCCATGTACTGGATCATCGGCACGATCGGGTTGAGCATGCTCGCGCTGTTGCCGTCCTGGCGCACTTCGCCATTGATGGTCAGGCGAATGCCAATATCGGTCACGTCCGCGAAGGTGCTGCCGACCACGAACGGCGCAATCACCGCCGCGCCGTCGAAGGACTTGGCGATTTCCCACGGCAGGCCCTTGGCTTTCAGCTCGGATTGCTTGTCGCGCAGGGTCAGATCCAGGGCCGGGGCGAAACCGGAGATGGCGTCCAGCACCTCTTCACGGCTGGGCTTGTTCGACAGCGGCTTGCCGATCAGCACCGCGATTTCCGCCTCGTAGTGCACCGAACCGCGCTCGGTCGGAATGCTGAAACCGCCTTCCAGCGGCACGACGCAGCTGCCAGGCTTGATGAACAGCAACGGCTCGGTCGGCACCGGGTTGTCCAGTTCCTTGGCATGTTCGGCGTAGTTACGCCCAATACACACCACTTTACCGACAGGAAAGTGGATATTGGTGCCGTCGACATACTTGTGCTGGTAGCTCATGAAACGACTCCTTCGGGGGCGGTTAAACCGCGAAAATCTTGCCAGGGTTCATGATCCCGTTCGGGTCGAACACCGCCTTCACTGCTTTCATGTATTCGATCTCAACCGGCGAACGGCTGTAGGTCAGGTAATCACGCTTGGTCATGCCCACGCCGTGTTCGGCGGAGATCGAGCCGTTGTACTTCTGAACGGTTTCGAACACCCACTTGTTCACCGTGGCGCACTTGGCGAAGAACTCATCCTTGCTCAGGTTTTCCGGCTTGAGGATGTTCAGGTGCAGGTTGCCGTCGCCGATATGGCCGAACCAGACAATTTCGAAGTCCGGGTAGTGTTCGCCGACGATAGCGTCAATTTCCTTCAAGAACGCCGGAACTTTGGAGACTGTGACCGAAATATCGTTCTTGTACGGCGTCCAGTGGGAAATGGTCTCGGAGATGTACTCGCGCAGTTTCCACAGGTTATGCAACTGGGTTTCGCTCTGGCTCATCACGCCGTCCAGCACCCAGCCCTGCTCGACGCAGTGCTCGAAGGTTTCCAGGGCGTGGTTGGCGACTTCTTCGGTGGTGGCTTCGAATTCCAGCAGCGCGTAGAACGGGCACTCGGTTTCGAACGGCGCCGGCACATCGCCACGACCGAGGACTTTGGCCAAGGCCTTGTCGGAGAAGAACTCGAAGGCGGTCAGGTCCAGCTTGCCCTGGAAGGCGTGCAGCACCGGCATGATCGAGTCGAAATCGGTGGTGCCGAGCACCATCGCGGTGAGGTTTTTCGGCGCACGGTCCAGGCGCATGGTGGCTTCGACCACAAAGCCCAGGGTGCCTTCGGCGCCGATAAACAGTTGGCGCATGTCATAGCCGGTGGCGTTCTTGATCAGATCGCGGTTCAGCTCCAGCACATCACCCTTGCCGGTGACGACCTTCATGCCAGCCACCCAGTTGCGGGTCATACCGTAGCGAATGACCTTGATCCCGCCGGCATTGGTGCCGATATTGCCGCCAATCTGGCTGGAACCGGACGACGCGAAGTCCACCGGGTAGTACAGGCCTTTTTCTTCGGCGACGTTCTGCAATTGCTTGGTGACCACGCCCGGCTGGCACACGGCGGTGCGGTCGGTGAGGTTCACGTCGAGGATCTGGTTCATATAATCGAACGAGACGACCACTTCGCCATTGGCCGCCACGGCAGCAGCCGACAGGCCGGTACGACCACCGGATGGCACCAGCGCCACCTTGTGCGCATTGGCCCAACGGACGATGGCCTGCACTTGCTCGGTGGTCTTGGGGAACACGATGGCGGTCGGCGCGGGCGCGAAGTGCTTGGTCCAATCCTTGCCGTAAGCCTCCAGGGAGTCGGCGTCGGTCAGCACTTTGCCGGGCTCAACCAGGGTCTTTAGCTCATCAATCAGGGCAGGATGGGTCATCGACAGAACTCTCGAACAATTCATGGTCATCCTGAGAACGCTTCACGTCGCAGGAATAGGTGTTTAGCGGGGCGCGTATGCTAGCATACCGCCCCCGCAGGACAGAGCCCAAGGGCGTTTCTGCGGTGACGGCTTTCCTGCCGTCCGGGTCAGCTCTGTGCCCTGATTTACCAATACGTTTCTGTTTGACGAGTGGCTGTTGTCGTCAGGCAAGACGCCGCGACGACTCATAGCTGGCTATGGGGAGGAGCGGCAACGCAGCATGACGGCAACAGACGCCGTCAAACGGGAACAGTATTGGTGAATCAGGGCACATCCGGCTATTCGATTCCCTGCCATTTTTCTCCGGGATACAGGTTTACGCAGATGAGCAAGACTTCTCTCGATAAGAGCAAGATCAAGTTCCTTCTTTTGGAAGGCGTCCACCCATCGGCTGTCGACGTTCTGAAAGCTGCCGGGTACACCAGCATTGAGTACATCACCAGTTCTCTGCCGGAAGCCCAGCTCAAGGAAAAGATCGCCGATGCACACTTCATCGGCATTCGCTCCCGCACTCAACTGACCGAAGAGATCTTCGATCACGCCAAGAAACTCGTGGCAGTTGGCTGTTTCTGCATCGGCACCAACCAGGTCGACCTCAATGCAGCGCGCGAGCGCGGCATCGCAGTGTTCAATGCCCCGTACTCCAACACCCGTTCCGTCGCGGAGCTGGTGCTGGCCGAGGCCATCCTGCTGTTGCGCGGTATCCCTGAGAAGAACGCCTCCTGCCACCGTGGCGGCTGGATCAAGAGCGCGGCCAACTCCTTCGAAATCCGGGGCAAGAAGCTGGGTATCGTCGGTTACGGTTCGATCGGCACGCAACTGTCGGTACTGGCCGAAGGCCTGGGCATGCAGGTGTTCTTCTACGACACCCTGACCAAGCTGCCATTGGGCAACGCCACCCAGGTGTCGAGCCTGACCGAACTGCTGGGCATGTCCGACATCGTCACCCTGCACGTTCCGGAAACCGCTGAGACCCAGTGGATGATCGGCGAGAAGGAAATCCGCGCCATCAAGAAAGGCGGCATCCTGATCAACGCTGCACGGGGCACCGTGGTCGAGCTGGACGCCCTGGCCGACGCGATCAAGGACAAGCACCTGATCGGCGCCGCAATCGACGTGTTCCCGGTGGAGCCACGCTCCAACGACGACATCTTCGAAAGCCCGCTGCGTGGCCTGGACAACGTGATCCTGACCCCGCACATCGGCGGCTCCACCGCTGAAGCCCAAGCCAACATCGGCCTGGAAGTGTCGGAGAAGCTGGTCAAGTACAGCGACAACGGTACCTCGGTCTCGTCCGTCAACTTCCCGGAAGTGGCCCTGCCGGCTCACCCTGGCAAGCACCGCCTGCTGCACATCCACCAGAACATCCCTGGGGTGATGATGGAGATCAACAAGGTGTTCGCGGAAAACGGCATCAACATCTCCGGTCAGTTCCTGCAGACCAACGAGAAGGTCGGCTACGTGGTGATCGACGTCGACGCCGAGTACTCGGACCTGGCGCAAGAGAAGCTGCAGCACATCAACGGCACTATCCGTAGCCGCGTGTTGTTCTAACGCTGCACACGCTGCACAAAAAATGGGAGACCCGCAGGGGCCTCCCATTTTTTTGTCTGAACAAATCTTACTTGACGTTAACCGTGATCACTTTCGAGGCTACAGTGGGCTCGAATTGGCGATGCACGTTGTCGCCTGCGACCAGTTGCAGGGTGTGCTTGCCTGGAGCCAGGGTCAGTTCGGTTTCAGTCTGCGCCTTACCGAAGTGAATCGACGTGGCGGTGGCTGGGATGGCCTCATCAGCCTTCAGCGACTGTACATCCTGGTCTACCAGCAGATGATGGTGGCCGGCGTTTGGTACTTGCTTGTCGATCGGCTCAAGGTCCAGGCCCTTGACGCCGAATTTGACGGTGAAGGTTTTGTCGACGGTCGCGCCATCCTTGGGCGAGACGATAAACACCTCAGCCCCCTTGGGCGCGGGGGTACGCGGAACATCGGCGGCATTCGCCAACATCGAGGCACCCAGCAGCAGGCTGGCAATGGTTGCACGGGACAATAGGGCTTTCATTCGCTTCTCCAGTTTTTCCATGAAATCTGTAGGGTTCTGACAACTTCGCGACAAATTGCTGTCCAAGGCACTCACCACCATAGCAAAGCGATGCTGAACGGCGCCTCGCACATTCGAATTCTTTAGGAGTGACCATGCGCTTTTCGCCTGGCCTGTTACTGTTGCTGCCCCTTCTGAGCCCCCTGGCTCATGCCGAACTGATCGACGATGTAAACGATCGCGGCGAACTCCGCATCGCCCTTGAAGCCAACACACCACCGTACAATTTCAAGGAAGGCGACAAACTCACCGGCTTTGAAGTCGAGCTGGGTGAATTGCTGGCAAAGGAAATGGACGTGCGCCCCTCGTTTATCACCACCGACGATGCCGACATGCTGCCGGGGGTCTCAACCGGCAAATACGATGTGGCCATCAACCATGTCGCTATGACTGCCGAGCTTAAGGATCAGTTCGATTTCAGCGAGGCTTATCACGACAAGCCTGAACTGGCGATCCCGTTCCAGAAGGGCAACCCGGCCTTCAAGACCAGCCTGGACGGGGCGTTGAAGCGGGTGAAGGACGATGGCCGATTAAAGGCACTGTCCCAGAAGTGGTTCGAGGACCAGGCCCCTACAGGCGCGCCAACGCCAGTGCCGCCGCAGGCAACTCCAGCTCACTGAACACCTGCACGCCATGGCGCTTGAGCAGCGCCGCCGTGACACCTTCGCCACTGACCTTGACACCGGTGAAAGTGCCGTCATAAGTCAGCAGGTTGCCGCAGGACGGGCTATTGGCCTTGAGAATGGCGATGCGGATGTGATGGCGCTGCACCAACGCCAAGGCTTGCCGGGCGCCGTCGAGGAAGGCGGCGCTGAAGTCTTCGCCCTCGGCCGTCAACACTTGGGCGCGGCCTTCCCACACATCGATGCCCTGCCCACCTGGAATCTCGGCAGAGGGCCTGGGCGTCGGCAGACCGCCCGACACTTCCGGGCAGATCGCAACCACGCGCCCTTCAGCCTGCCACGCCGCCAGTTGATCGAACGGCCCGCTGGCCCCACCGTCGTAGCGCACCTTGTGGCCAAGCAGGCAGCGGCTGATCAGAATCTTTTGCATGGTTAGAACGGCTCGTTGCCGCGCCGACGAAACCAGCCGGTGAGAGACAGGCGCTCGCGCGTAGCCGGCATGACTTCGTGGGGCACTTCGCCCGACAGGAACACCACCAGGCATCCACCGCTGGGCACCACGTCGTATTCGACGCCGTCCTTGAGGTACATACGCAACTGGCCACCGTGCTCGGGCAACCAGGCGTCGTTCAAGTAGATCACCGCCGAAACCATGCGCCGATCATCGTCGCGGAACCGGTCCAGGTGCCTGAGGTAAAACGCGCCGGGGGGATACATCGCGAAGTGGCTTTCGAAATCCTCAAGGCCGAGGAACAAACCACGGTTCATCGCCAGGCGCAGCGTGTCCATCAACGCCATATAGCTGTCACAGACCGCCGCGTCGCCCTCCTCCAGCCACTGGATATGGTCGCCGCGAATACCCTCGCGAATCTCCTGGGCCGGCCCGCGCCCCACTGCCGCCGGGGCCAGTTCACCCTCGGCCGCACGTTTACGGCACTCAGCCGCCAGTTCCAGGGTCAGAGCCTGGGGCAGGAAGCCGTTCTGCTGCGACCAGCCTTTTTCGGCCAGGTCATCGACGATGCGTTGCAGCAGGGGGTGATCGAGGGGTATTTGCATGGCGCGCATAGTATCCATACGCCTGTGAATCCGACAGAGCCGCCGAGCGTCTGAATACACTTTAGTCAGCTGACTGATAGGACTTCTCGACAAATCCTACGCCCGACACGGACAATAGTGGCCGACTGACAGGAGTCCATATGCGTCGTTTGTTTTTTTCCTTGCTGATGTTCTGCGTTTTGCCCGCCTGGGCAGACGGCCATGACCAGTTGTACAAGGTCGCCGGCTGGGCCGAACAACGTGCGCATTTCAATGACGCCCTCAGTGCTGCCCAGCAACGCTACCGTAACAGCCTGCCGCCGGCGGTGTACCAGGCGCTGGTGGACAACAGCAACAAGCGCTTTGCCGCCCAGGCCATGGACCAGCGCGCCGAAGCCCAGTTACGCAAGCACCTGGCGGACCCTGCGCCGGCCCTGGCGTTTTTCCAATCGCCCCTGGGCCGCAAGGTCGTTGCGGCCGAGTTGCTGGCCACGCGCCGCGACCAGTTGGCAAAAAACGCCCAAGGCCTGCCGCACATCGAGGCTGACGCCACTCGCAGCCTGATCATCGGCCACCTGGCCCAGGCCTTGCCCGCCCGCGAAGCCGGGGCGGAAGTGAGCCTGGCGATCGCCGGCGTGGCCGCCGACAGCTTGAGCCAGATGATCCCCGGCCTGCTGGGTGGCGGCCAGGCCCAAGGCATGCTGAATGGCCAGCGTGAGCGGCTGATGCAACAGATTGGCAATGACCTGAACAACACTCTGCTCTACGTCTATCGGGATTTGTCCGACCCGGAGCTGGAAGAGTTCGCGACGTTTGCGGAGTCACCGGAAGGTAAGGCGTATTACCAGGCGGCGCTGGCGGCGATTCGCGCAGGTCTGGCAGTCGGCCAGAGCACTTCAAGCCTGACGCAGTAATAAAATGTGGGGGCTTGCCCCCTCCCACATTTGGACTGCGTTATTTCAGATGGTCCGTCAAATACCGGAAGTACTCTTCGCGAATCTCAGGAATCTCATTCGCCAAGTGATGCCGGCCGCGCGGCAGCATCAACACCTCGGGCTGGTCGAACTTGCCCCGCAGCACCTGCAAGTTGTGCTGCCAATCCACCGTCATGTCTTCCTCACCCTGCACAATCACCGGCCGCCGAGGGCTGCGCGGGGCGGCTTCGATGCGTTTGATCCAGCGCGCCAGGGCACCTACCCAGGCGGTGGGCAGTTGGCGGGGTTGCAGCGGGTCGGCTTCCAGGAACGGCTTGAACGCCGGGTCGTGAGTGTTCTCGCTGAAACGCCGGGCGATGCCTTTGACGAACGGGCGCAGCAGGTAATAGCTGACCTGTGACCATCCCCACGCGCGCGGCCGCACCAGCGGTGAGAGCAGGAAGGTCTTGCCCTGGGCGGGGCTGTCGGCCCCCCGGTTGAGCAAGTGATCCACCACCACCGCGCCGCCGGTGCTTTGCCCGAACAAGTGCCAGGGCTGCGGCAATTGCAGCGCTTGGGCCTGGGCGAACAGTGCCTGCACCACATCCTGGTACACGGCAAAATCATCGATGCTGGCGCGCGCGCCGCTGGATAAGCCATGGCCCGGCAAATCGCAGGCGATTACCACAAAGCCCTGGTCCAGGGCCCAGTCCACCACATGGCGATACAGGCCCATATGGTCGTAGAAGCCGTGGAACATAAACATCGTCGCCGCCGGCACGGGCGGCCACCACACCTGGGCGACCACCTCGAACCCAGCCACCTCGAAACGCCCCAGCCGACTCACTGTCGGCACGTTGCGTGCACTCAGGTCCAGTCCGTAGAAACGCTGGTAGACCCGTGCTTCGGCTGAAAGCGGTTGCGCATCCACCAGGGGCCGCAGGCTTTCGCGAAGGTGATCAGGGTCAAAGGTCACAGGCATAAAGGCTTCCAGACTTGCGGCGAAGATGAATATCGAGCTGCGATATTCATCTGTCAGGACAAGCATGGCAAGCTACGCGACCTGCGAGGATAGATCCGAATGCGACAGCCTTACCGTAACGCCCTGTTCGCCAGCCTGATCCTGATCATCTGCGCCGGTGTGCTGTGGGCGGCGTATGACTGGTTCCAGGGCCGCTACCTGCGCGCCTTCAGCGAACACACCGCGGTATTCTCCGGCGACGCCCTGCGCCTGCCCGCCGAACTCGCAGGCCCCGGGCCGATCCGCCTGGTGCACTTCTGGGATCCGGCTTGCCCCTGCAACGTCGGCAACCAGCAGCACCTGGGCGAGTTGATCGAGCAATACGCGCCCCAGGGCGTCGAGTTCTATGCCCTGCAAAAAGCCGGCAGCCACGGCCAGTTGCCCGACAACCTGCGCCAGATGAAAACCCTCACCGCCCTCCCTGGCGCCGACCAGGTGCCGGCCAGCCCGGCCGTGGGCATCTGGGACCGCACCGGCAAGCTCGCATATTTCGGGCCCTACAGCGAAGGGCTGACGTGCAATTCCAATAACAGTTTTATCGAGCCGATCCTGAAAGCCCTTGAAGCCGGCCGAGCGGTGAATGCCACGCACACCCTGGCGGTGGGCTGCTATTGTTCGTGGTCGAAAGATGAGTAGCCCGCCACCCCACTCTTGGTAAGGAATGTTCATGAAGCGCGTCCTGCAGGTTCTTGCGGTTCTGCTGGTGCTGATCGGCCTCGGTGCGGGCTGGTACGTCTACAGCAAGCAACCCACCCGCCAGGGCACGGTTGAACTGGCCAACCTGCAAGGCTCGGTCACCGTGCGCTACGACGACCGTGGCGTGCCGCATATTCGCGCCGAGAACGAGACCGACCTGTATCGCGCCCTGGGCTACGTGCATGCCCAGGACCGCCTGTTCCAGATGGAGATCATGCGCCGCCTGGCCCGTGGCGAACTGGCCGAGGTGCTCGGACCGAAGCTGCTGGAGACCGACAAGTTGTTCCGCAGCCTGCGCATTCGTGACCGCGCCGCCACCTACGTGGCCCAGCAGGACCATGAGTCGGCGCACTGGAAGGCCCTGCAAGCCTATCTGGACGGGATCAACCAGTATCAGGACAGCCACGCCCGCCCGATGGAGTTCGACGTACTGGGCATCCCCAGGCGCGCGTTTACCGCCGAGGACACCATCAGCGTCGCCGGGTACATGGCCTACAGCTTTGCCGCTGCGTTTCGTACCGAGCCCTTGCTGACTTACGTCCGCGACCAACTGGGCAGCGACTACCTGAACGTCTTCGACCTCGACTGGCAACCCAAGGGCGCCCTCAACCTGGCCGACAGTGACTGGAAAACCCTCGGCGCCCTCGCCGCCCTGAGCGAGCAGGCGTTGGCCGACAACGGCTTGCCGCAATTCGAGGGCAGCAACGCCTGGGCCATCAGTGGCAGTCGCACCAAGAGCGGCAAACCGCTGCTGGCGGGTGACCCGCATATTCGCTTCTCGGTGCCGTCGGTGTGGTACGAGGCGCAGCTGTCGGCGCCGGGCTTCGAGCTGTATGGCTATCACAACGCGCTGGTACCCGTGGCGTTCCTGGGGCACAACCTGGATTTCGGCTGGAGCCTGACCATGTTCCAGAACGACGACCTCGACCTGATCGCCGAAAAGGTCAACCCGGACAACGCCAACCAGGTCTGGTACCACGGCCAGTGGGTCGACATGACCCGCAGCGAGCAACAGATCGCCGTAAAAGGCCAGGCACCGGTCAGCCTCACCCTGCGCCAGTCACCCCACGGCCCGATCGTCAATGACGTGCTCGGCGACAACGGCGGCAAGACGCCGATTGCCATGTGGTGGGCGTTCCTCGACACCCAGAACCCGATCCTCGAAGGTTTCTACCAGCTCAACCGCGCCGACACGTTGGCCAAGGCCCGTACGGCGGCGTCCAAAGTGTCGGCACCGGGGCTGAATATCGTGTGGGCCAATGCCAGGGGCGATATCGGCTGGTGGGCGGCGGCACAGTTGCCGATTCGCCCGGCAGGTGCCAACCCAGGGTTTATCCTCGACGGCAGCACCGCCGAGGCCGACAAGCTGGGCTTCTACCCCTTCAGCGCCAACCCCCAGGAAGAAAACCCGGCGCGTGGCTATGTGGTCTCGGCCAATGCCCAGCCGGCGTCGCCCACCGGCATGGAAATCCCCGGCTATTACAACCTCGCCGACCGGGGCCAGCAGTTGAACGCGCAGTTGAGCGACAAGAGCGTGAAGTGGGATGTGACCAACAGCCAGGCCCTGCAACTGGGCACCACCACCGCCTTCGGCCCGCGCCTGCTGGCGCCGCTGTTGCCGGTGCTGCGCGAGGTGGTCACAGACCCGGCGCAGTTGAAGCTGGTGGAACAGCTTGCCGGCTGGAAGGGTGACTACCCGCTGGATTCCACCAGCGCCACGCTGTTCAACCAGTTCCTGTTCAACCTCGCCGACGCGGCCTTCCACCCGAAGCTGGGTGACGGGATGTTCAAGACCCTACTCACCACCCGCGTAATCGACGCCGCCCTGCCCCGCCTGGCTGCCGACCCGGCCTCGCCCTGGTGGGACGGCAAGCGCGCCGACACCGTCAAGCGGGCCTGGGACAACAGCCTCGCGCACCTCAAGGCCACCTTCGGCGATGACCCGACGCAATGGCAGTGGGGCAAGGCTCATACCCTGACCCACGGTCATCCGCTGGGCTCACAGAAACCCTTGGACCTGATCGTCAACGTCGGCCCGTTCCCGGCACCCGGCACTCACGAAGTGCCGAATAACCAATCTGCCAATATCGGCCCGGCACCATGGCCGGTGACCTACGGCCCCTCCACCCGCCGCCTGATCGACTTCGCTGACGTGGCACACGCCCTCACCATCAATCCGGTGGGGCAAAGCGGCGTGCCGTTCGACAAGCACTATGGCGACCAGGCCGAGACCTATATCGAAGGGGGTTATGAGCAGGCGCATTTCAGTGATGAGGAAGTCACGGCCAATACCCGCAGCACGCTGAAACTGCTGCCGGCGCGATAGCCCCTTGGAAATCGGTCAACCTGTGGAAGGGGCTTAGACCGGTGCCGCAAAATTGAGCCGGAACTGTTGCGGCGTCACGCCCAGCCGGCGGTTGAACACGCTGCGCATGTGCTGGGCATCGCGAAACCCGCATTGATAGGCCACGGTTTTCAGCGGCGCATGCGTGCTTTCGAGCATCACCCGCGCCGCATCCACCCGCGCCCGTTCGACAAACTCCGCTGGCGTAATCCTCGCCTCACGGGCAAACACCCGGGAGAAGTTGCGCGCGCTCATGTTGGCGGCCTTGGCCAGGTCGGCGATGGTCAGGTCACCCGTCAGGTTCGCCAATACGTATAACTGCACCAGCGCCACCGCCGAGGTGGTTTCGGCGTGGGGCGTGAGGAACGGGCTGAACTGCGACTGCCCACCCGAGCGCTGGGTGAACACCACCAGGCGCTTGGCCACGCTCAACGCCACTTCCGGGCCGTGGTCCTGGGCCAGCAGGTACAGCGACAGGTCGATGCCTGCCGTGACGCCCGCCGAGGTGTAGAGATTGCCATCCTGTACGTAGAGGCGGTCGGCTTCGATCTGGGCCGAGGGGCACAGACGCGCCAGGTCGGCGGCGTCGTTCCAATGGGTGGTGACGGTTTTTCCGTCCAGCAATCCGGCGCGCGCCAGCATGAAGGCCCCGTTGCAGATTGAGCCAAACCGTCGCGCCCGGGCGGTGGCGCCACGCAGCCAATCATCGAACGGAGCGCCGAAGTCCTCGAAGGGTAACTGCGGGCCGCCCGCGACCAGCAGCAGGTCATAGGCCTGCAGGGCTTCGCTGTAATGATTATGGGCCTGGAGTGACAGGCCATTGGAAGCCGCCATCGTGCCGTGGCCTAAACCTATCACTTCCAACTGGTAATGATCTTCGGGCACCAGAAAGCGGTTGGCCTCGTAGAACACGTCCATGGGACCGGTCACATCCAGTGACTGGACGCCGGGGAAGATCAGGATCGCGACGGTCTTGTGCATGCTCACAGACACCTTTTTCTAGCGGAATAAAATGCAAACCCTGTGGGAGGGGGTTTGCTCCCGATGGCGCTGTATCAGTCAGCAGATGCAGTGCCTGGTACTCAGCAATCGGGAGCAAGCCCCCTCCCACACTGGGATTTTCGCAGGCTTCCAGAGTGATATCGCCCGCTACACCCTAGTCGATTTCTGCTTGGCACGATGTGTCGGCACATTGGCCGGGATCGCGCCCTCACCGCGATGTTCGCTGCACCGACCAGCGACCAAACTGACTGCTTTCCAGAGGAGAACCACCATGACCACCACCATCGCCGGTATCAAGATCCCGGACAGCGCCCTGGCCAAAGCCACCACCGACTACATCCGCGACATCGAATCCGACCTGCTCTACCACCACTCCCGCCGGGTGTTCCTGTTCGGCGCATTGAGCGGTGAGCGCAAGCAACTGGCCTACAACCCGGAGCTGCTCTACGTCGGCGCCATGTTCCATGACCTGGGCCTGGTGGCAGGCCATCGCAGTGATGACCAGCGCTTCGAAGTGGACGGCGCCAACGCCGCCGCGGCCTTCCTCAAGCCTTACGGGCTGAGCGACGACGATATCGAACAGGTGTGGCTGTCCATCGCCCTGCACACCACGCCGGGCGTGCCGCAACACCTGCGCCCGACCGTGGCACTGGTGACCGCCGGTGTGGAAATGGACGTGCTGGGCATGGACTACGCCGCGTTCAGCAGCGTGCAGCGCGAAGCCGTGGTGCATGCGCATCCACGCGGTGAAGGGTTCAAGGAGTGCATCATCTGCGCGTTTGCCGACGGCTTGCGCCATCGCCCGCAGACCACGTTCGGCAACGTGAAGACCGATGTGCTGGTGGATCAGGAACCGGGGTTCAAGCCAATGAATTTTGTCGAGGTGATTCGCAAGTCGCCGTGGTTGGCGTAGCGGAGTTGAAATGCGATCAAATGTGGGAAGGGCTTGCCCCCGATAGCTGAGTGTCAGTCACTGCATCTATTGACTGACCCACCGCCATCGGGAGCAAGCCCCCTCCCACATTTAGACCGGCGCTGGAGCCCGACGCTTGTCCGGCTGCTGCCAGCCATCGGCGGCGGCTTCTTCAATCGCCTGCTGGATGGCCTTCTTGCGCATCTCTTCGGCACGCCGGCTGAAGAACCACACCAGGAAGGTCACCAGCGACACTGCCAGCAGAATCAGGCTCGCCACGGCGTTGATCTCGGGTTTAACCCCCAGGCGTACCGCCGAGAACACTTCCATCGGTAAGGTGGTCGAACCCGGTCCCGAGACGAAGCTGGCCAGTACCAGGTCATCCAGGGACAGTGCGAACGACATCATGCCGCCCGCCGCCAGCGACGGCGCGATCATCGGGATGGTGATCAGGAAGAACACCTTCCACGGCCGTGCACCCAGGTCCATCGCCGCTTCTTCGATCGACAGGTCCAGCTCACGCAGGCGCGCCGATACCACCACCGCCACATAAGCGGCACAGAACGTGGTGTGGGCGATCCAGATGGTGACGATGCCACGCTCCTGGGGCCAGCCGATCATCTGCGCCATGGCCACGAACAGCAGCAGCAGCGACAGACCGGTGATCACTTCCGGCATCACCAACGGCGCGGTCACCAGGCCGCCGAAAAGCGTGCGGCCCTTGAACTGGCTGATGCGCGTCAGCACAAACGCCGCCAACGTACCCAGCGCCACGGCGGCCACCGCCGTGTAGCAGGCGATTTCCAGGGAACGTGCCACCGAGCCCATCAACTGGGTGTTGTCCAGCAGGCCCACGTACCACTTGATCGACCAACCGCCCCACACCGTCACCAGCTTGGATTCGTTGAACGAGTAGATCACCAGGATCAGCATCGGCAGGTAGATGAACAACAACCCCGCCACCAGCATGAAGCTTGAGAAACTGACGCGCTTCATATCTTGCCCTCCATCTCTTTGGCTTGGCTGCGGTTAAACAGAATGATGGGCACGATCAGGATCGCCAGCATCACCACCGCCAGGGCAGACGCCACCGGCCAGTCACGGTTGTTGAAGAATTCTTGCCACAACACTTTACCGATCATCAGGGTTTCCGGGCCGCCGAGCAGTTCCGGGATCACGAACTCGCCCACCACCGGGATAAACACCAGCATGCAGCCGGCGATGATGCCGTTCTTGGACAGCGGCACGGTGATTTTCCAGAAGCTGTTGAAGGTGCTCGAACCCAGGTCCGATGCGGCTTCCAGCAGGCTCTGGTCATGCTTCACCAGGTTGGCGTACAGCGGCAGGATCATGAACGGCAGGTACGAATAGACCACGCCGATATACACCGCGATGTTGGTGTTGAGGATCTGCAGCGGTTCGTTGATCAGCCCCATGGACATCAGGAAGCCATTGAGCAGGCCGTTGTTGCTGAGGATGCCCATCCACGCATACACGCGGATCAGGATCGCGGTCCAGGTCGGCATCATGATCAGCAGCACCAGCACGGTCTGCATCTCTTTGCGCGCGGTGGCAATGGCATAGGCCATCGGATAGCCGATCAGCAGGCACAACAGTGTGCTGAAGAACGCCATCTTCAGCGAGCCCAGGTAAGCCGCGATGTACAGCTCATCACCTGCCAGCAAACTGTAGTTGGCCAGGTTCAGCACCACCTGCAGCTTCTGCTCGACGTAGGTGTAGATCTCGGTGTACGGCGGGATCGCCACGTCGGCTTCGGCGAAGCTGATTTTCAGGACGATGAAAAACGGCAGGGCGAAAAACAGGAACAGCCACAGGAACGGAATCCCGATGACCACCTGCTTGCCGCTGGGGACGATGCGGTGCAAGCGCCGCTTGAGCTTCTTCATGTTCATGTGCGCAGTACCACGCCGCTATCGTCTTCCCACCACACGTACACCTGGTCACCCCAGGTTGGGCGCTGGCCACGGCGTTCGGCGTTGGCGACGAAGGACTGCACCAGCTTGCCGCTTGGCAGCTCGACGTAGAACACCGAGTGGCCGCCCAGGTAGGCGATGTCGTGCACCTTGCCGCTGGACCAGTTGTGTTCGCAGGTCGGCATTTCGGTGGTGACCAGCAGTTTTTCCGGGCGGATGGCGTAGGTCACCGACTTGTCTTCCACCGAGGTGGCGATGCCGTAGCCCACGTAGATGTCACGGTCCAGGTCCGGGCACTTGAGCACCGCGTGACCTTCGGCGTCATCCACCACCTGGGTGTCGAAGATGTTGACGTTACCGATGAATTCGCACACCAGGCGGCTGGTCGGCGTCTCGTAGATGTCGATCGGGCTGCCGATCTGGGCGATCCAGCCCAGGTGCATGATCGCGATGCGCTCGGCCATGGTCATGGCCTCTTCCTGGTCGTGCGTCACCATCACGCAGGTCACGCCGACGCGCTCGATGATCTCCACCAGTTCCAGTTGCATCTGCGAACGCAGCTTCTTGTCGAGGGCGCCCATGGGCTCATCGAGCAGCAGCAGTTTCGGGCGCTTGGCCAGGGAGCGGGCCAGCGCCACCCGCTGACGCTGGCCACCGGACAACTGGTGCGGCTTGCGCTTGGCGTACTGGCTCATCTGGACCAGCTTGAGCATTTCGGCCACGCGGGCATCGACTTCGGCCTTGGGGATCTTGTCCTGTTGCAGGCCGAACGCAATGTTCTGCGCCACGGTCATGTGTGGGAACAAGGCGTAGGACTGGAACATCATGTTGATCGGCCGCTCGTAGGGCGGCATATCGGTGATGTCCACGCCGTCGAGGTAAATCCGACCTTCTGTCGGGCGCTCGAAGCCTGCGAGCATGCGCAGCAGGGTGGACTTGCCCGAACCCGAACCGCCGAGCAAGGCGAAGATCTCGCCTTTCTTGATTTCCAGGGACACATCGTCCACGGCAATCGTCTCGTCGAACTTCTTCGTGACCCGGTCGATTTTGACCAGCACCTTTTTCGGTGTCTGGTCGCCCTCGAGGGCTTTCTTATAGGCGCCGGAGGCAACTGCCATTTACGAAACTCCCAAAAAAAAGAGTGCAGTTCGCCCGAGGCGGGCGAACCTTGGATAGTTTGAGCCTTACTTGCCCGTCTTGACCTTGGTCCAACTACGGGTCATTAAACGTTGCACTTTCGGGGGTAGCTCGAAGTTGACGAATGTCCGGTCGAGAACCGCCTGCGGTGGGTAAACCGCTTCGTCGGTGCGTATCGATTGCTCCATCAGTTTGTCCGCCCCTGGGTTAGGGTTGGCGTAACCGACGGTGTCACTGACCTGGGCGATCACCTCAGATTGCAGTAAATAGTTGATGAAGGCGTGGGCTTCCTTGATGTTGGTGGCGTCCTTGGGAATCGCCAGCACGTCAAACCACAGGTTGCCGCCTTCCTTCGGAATTGCGTAGGCGATGTTCACGCCTTTGCCCGCTTCGCTTGCGCGAGCCTTGGCCTGGAACACGTCGCCGGAGAACCCGGCGGCCACGCAGATGTTGCCGTTGGCCAGGTCCGAGATGTATTTGGAAGAATGGAAATAGGTCACGTAGGGCCGCACTTTGAGCAGCTTTTCCTCCGCCTTCTTGTAGTCTTCAGGGTTGGTGCTGTTAGGGTCCAGGCCCATGTAGTTGAGCACCGCCGGCAGCATTTCATCCGCCGAGTCCATGAACGACACACCACAGGTGGCCAGCTTCTTCATGTTTTCCGGTTCGAACAGCACGGCCCAGGAGTCGATCTTGTCGACACCCAGCACTTCCTTCACTTTGTCGACGTTGTAACCGATGCCGTTGGTACCCCACAGGTACGGCACGGCGTACTGGTTACCCGGGTCGTTCTTCTCCAGGCGCTTGAGCAGCACAGGGTCCAGGTTGGCGTAATGAGTCAGCAGCGACTTATCGAGTTTCTGGAACGCCCCGGCCTTGATCTGCTTGCCGAGGAAGTGGTTGGACGGCACTACCACGTCATAGCCGGTACGCCCGGCCAGTAACTTGCCTTCCAGGGTTTCGTTGGAATCAAACACGTCATACACGGGTTTGATGCCGGTGGCCTTTTCGAAGTTGGCCAGGGTGTCGGGACCGATGTAATCCGACCAGTTATAAATATGCACGGTCGGTGCGGCCTGCACGCTGACAGCCAGCGTGAGACCTGCACCTACCAGCAAGGCTTGGCGAAACAAAGAAATTGGCAAGTGGAGGTCCTCTTAAATAGTTGGGCCCAAAGTTGTTGCCCGGCAACAAAACCGGCGCGCAACTTACCCTCGATAAACCGATCCGGCAAAACTTTCTGTCATTTATTTGTTTCATTAACCACCGCGGGGCGCGCGGTGGTTAATGAAGGCCGGTTTATTTACCGGATTTGATCTTGGTCCAGCTGCGTGTCATTTCACGCTGGGTGGCAGCCGGCAAGTCCGCAATGGCGTAGAGCTTGGCTTGCACATCCGCTGGCGGGTAGATGCCCGGGTCATTGGTGATGTCTTTGTCGACCAGTGCGGTGGCCTTCTCGTTACCGTTCGGGAAACGCACGCTGTTGGTGATCGAAGCCATGACTTCCGGCTTGAGCAGGTAGTTCATGAACTTATAAGCGGCGTCGACGTTTTCGGCATCTTTAGGGATGGCGACCATGTCGAAGAAGCTACCGGCACCTTCTTTCGGAATGTCGTAGGCCACCTTGACCTTGCCACCGGCTTCAGCCGCACGGGACTTGGCCTGCTGGATGTCACCCGAGTAACCCACGGCTACGCAGATGTTGCCGTTGGCCAGGTCGGAGATGTACTTGGACGAGTGGAAGTAGCCAATCGAAGGACGGATTTTCAGGAACAGGTCTTCGGCTTGCTTGAGGTCGGCCTTCTTCTGGCTGTCGGTTGGCAGGCCCAGGTAATGCAGCGCGATCGGCAGCATTTCGGTCGGCGAGTCGAGGAAGCTCACGCCGCAGCTTTTGAGCTTGGCGATGTTTTCAGGCTTGAGCAGCACGTCCCACGAATCGATCTTGTCCACGCCCAGCGCGGCCTTGACCTTGTCCGGGTTGTAGCCGATGCCGATCGAACCCCACATGTACGGGAAAGCGTGCTTGTTGTCCGGGTCGCTGACCGACACGGCTTTAAGCAGGGAGGTGTTCAGGTTGCCGTAGTTGGGCAGCTTGGACTTGTCCAGCTCCTGGTAGACACCGGCCTTGATCTGCTTGGCGAGGAAGTTGTTCGACGGTACGACGATGTCGTAGCCGGACTTGCCTGCCAGCAACTTGGCTTCGAGTGTCTCGTTGCTGTCAAAAACGTCGTACACCACTTTAATGCCCGACTCTTTTTCAAAGTTGGCGATGGTGTCCGGTGCAATGTAGTCGGACCAGTTGTAGACGTGCAGCACTTTATCGTCGGCCTGGACCGCGCCCGCCATTGCGCCCATCAGGGACAAGGCAAGGAGGGTCTTGCCAGCGTTCTTCAAACCTAATGCCTTCATTTGGTGATGCTCCAATTTTTTCTTTTTTGGGCCACGTTCTTTTTTCGTTTCGCGGCCCTTGCAGAGGGCAACAAAACAGGGCGACAGTCTGGCAAGTTCAGGGGCCGGCTTTCAACCAAAGCCCCCACATTTATAACTGCCCGGTGCGCTGCGCACTGAGCCTAGCACTTAGCCCTGCAATGCCGCCAAAGTCAGGTCCAGGCAATGACGAGCCTTGGTCACCAGCTCGTCGATTTCAGCCTTGCTGATCACCAGAGGCGGCGAAATGATCATGGTGTCGCCCACGGCGCGCATGATCAGGCCATTCTCGAAGCAGAAGGTTCGGCAGATCATGCCGACACCACGGCCCTCGTAACGCTTGCGCGTCGCCTTGTCCTGAACCAGCTCAATTGCACCGAGCATGCCGACACCGCGCACCTCACCCACCAACGGGTGATCCGCCAGCTCCCGCAGACGTTTCTGCAAATACGGTGCCGTTTCGTCGTGGACGCGGTTAACGATTGTTTCATCGCGCATGATGCGGATGTTTTCCAGGGCCACGGCCGCGGCCACCGGGTGACCGGAGTAGGTGAAACCGTGGTTGAAATCACCGCCTTCGTTGAGCACGGCCACCACGTCGTCGCGCACGATCAGGCCACCCATGGGGATGTAGCCCGAGGTCAGGCCCTTGGCGATGGTCATCATGTGGGGCTTGAGGTCGTAGAAATCGCTACCGAACCACTCACCGGTACGGCCGAAACCGCAAATCACTTCGTCGGCCACAAACAGGATGTCGTACTTGGCGAGGATTTCCTTGATGCGCGGCCAGTAGCTGTCCGGCGGCACGATCACGCCACCGGCGCCCTGGATCGGCTCGGCAATAAAGGCACCGACGTTGTCCACACCCAGTTCCAGGATCTTCTCTTCCAGTTGGTTGGCGGCCCAGACCCCGAACTCTTCGGGGCTCATGTCGCCGCCTTCGCCGAACCAGTACGGCTGGGCGATATGGACGATGCCCGGGATCGGCAAGTCGCCCTGTTCATGCATATAGGTCATGCCGCCCAGGCTGGCGCCAGCCACGGTGGAGCCGTGGTAGCCATTCTTGCGGCTGATGATGGTTTTCTTGTTCGGCTGGCCCTTGATCGCCCAATAGTGGCGGACCATGCGCAACATAGTGTCGTTGCCTTCGGAGCCGGAGCCGGTGAAGAACACGTGGTTCATGCCGGCAGGCGCGATGTCGGAAATCGCCTTGGCCAGCTCCAGCACCGGCGGGTGAGCGGTCTGGAAGAACAGGTTGTAGTACGGCAGTTCTTTCATCTGCCTGGCGGCGGCGTCGGCCAGTTCATCGCGACCGTAACCGATCGCCACGCACCACAGGCCGGCCATGCCGTCGAGGATCTTGTTGCCTTCGCTGTCCCACAGGTAAACGCCGTGGGCTTTGGTGATGATCCGTGGGCCTTTCTCTTTCAATTGCTTGAAGTCGCTGAACGGCGCCAGGTGGTGATCACTGCTCAAGGCTTGCCATTCACGGGTTTGCGGGTTGTTGCTGGACATACCAATCTCCTAGACTTTTCAGTGAGGGGCGCGCCGTGTGACGGGCGCGCCCGGCGCATCAGACGGCGAAGAGCAGGAATTCCCGCTCCCACGAACTGATCACGCGCTTGAAGTTTTCATGCTCGGCCCGCTTGACCGCGACATACCCTGTGATGAATTTCTGACCCAGGTATTTTTCGATGGTCTTGCTGTTTTCCATGCGTTCCAGGGCGTCTTCAATTGTCAACGGCAGGCGCAGGTTGCGGCGCTCGTAACCACGACCCACTACCGGGGCGCTGGGGTTATGGCCTTCGACCATGCCGATGTAGCCACACAGCAGGCTGGCGGCAATCGCCAGGTACGGGTTGGCGTCGGCGCCCGGCAGGCGGTTTTCCACGCGACGGTTCTGCGGGCCGGCATCCGGTACGCGCAGGCCGACGGTGCGGTTTTCTTCGCCCCACTCCACGTTCACCGGCGCCGAGGTGTCGGGCAGGAAGCGGCGGAACGAGTTCACGTTGGGGGCAAACAGCGGCAGCAACTCAGGGATGAACTTCTGCAGGCCGCCAATGTGGTTGAGGAACAGCTGGCTCATGGTCCCGTCTTCATTGGAGAAGACGTTCTTGCCGGTGGCGATGTCGATGATGCTCTGGTGCAGGTGCATGGCGCTGCCGGGCTCGCCGGTCATCGGCTTGGCCATGAAGGTGGCCGCCACGTCGTGCTTGAGCGCGGCTTCACGCATGGTGCGCTTGAATACCAGGATCTGGTCGGCCAGGGACAGGGCATCGCCGTGACGGAAGTTGATTTCCATCTGGGCCGTGCCGTCTTCATGGATCAGGGTGTCGAGGTCCAGCTCCTGCAGCTCGCACCAGTCGTAGACGTCTTCGAACAGCGGGTCGAATTCGTTGGCGGCTTCTATAGAGAAGGATTGGCGGCCGGTCTCCGGGCGCCCGGACCGACCGATCGGCGGTTGCAGCGGGAAGTCCGGGTCTTCGCAGCGTTTGGTCAGGTAGAACTCCATCTCCGGCGCCACGATGGGCTGCCAGCCTTTGTCGGCGTAGAGCTTGAGGACTTTCTTGAGCACGTTGCGCGGCGACAGCTCGATCGGGTTGCCTTGCTTGTCGTAGGTGTCGTGGATCACCTGGGCGGTCGGCTCGATGGCCCAGGGCACCAGGAACACCGCGTTCTGGTCGGGGCGGCAGATCATGTCGATGTCTGCCGGGTCGAGCAATTCGTAATAGATGTCGTCTTCGACATAGTCGCCGGTCACGGTCTGCAACAGAACGCTCTCGGGCAGGCGCATGCCTTTTTCGGCGATGAACTTGTTGGTCGGCGAGATCTTGCCCCGGGTGATACCGGTCAGGTCGCCAATCATGCATTCGACTTCTGTGATCTTGTGGTCTTTCAACCAATCGGTGAGCTGGTCGAGGTTGTTACTCATAAATGCCTCTGGGCTGGGTTTCCTGGCATCCATTAAAGGCCAGGCGTTGGTTGACGCAGCATCCGCGTCGTTTTTTCGTTCAGGGTAGGAGCTTACCTGCCATTTGCTGCAGCGTTGCATTCCTCAAGCCAAAGTCGTGCAGAATCATGAGCGGCCGCGCAGAGGGGAGCCGGTCAGTGACAGTCGAGGAGGCAAAAAAGAGAGCGGATGGGCCGTCAAGAATATTGGCCGGTGCGTGGGCATTCACGCGGGACGAACGGACTGCGGACAAAGCCTGGCTGAAGCAGGCTGAGACGCCGATTGGCGGCAGGCGAGACATGAAGCACCCCGGTATTATTGCTGTTATGGGTTTGAATCGAGCTTAGCCTTGTTCATTTTTTTACACAACACCCCCGTAAAAAATACAACACGGCCCGCTCAAGCCTGCGAGTCCCAAGCCGGTCAAACCGAAAAAACCGCCCCAAAAAGCCCCAAAAGTGCGGTCACGGCGCTTTTTTAGGGCAAAAAAGGCCTCGCTTGACTTCGGCATGCCGTTCGGGTTGACTGAAACCAGAAAAGATCAATGATTGATATTTTTAACAACAAAGGTGTTGCATCATGTCGGTACCCCCGCGTGCCGTTCAGCTTAACGAAGCGAACGCGTTCCTTAAGGATCATCCTGAGGTTCTGTACGTAGACCTTCTAATTGCGGATATGAATGGTGTGGTGCGCGGTAAGCGCATCGAACGCACCAGCCTCCACAAGGTTTACGAGAAGGGCATTAACCTGCCTGCCTCTTTATTTGCCCTGGATATCAATGGCTCGACGGTGGAAAGCACCGGCCTGGGCCTGGACATCGGTGATGCTGACCGAATCTGTTATCCGATCCCTGACACCCTGTGCAATGAACCTTGGCAAAAGCGCCCTACCGCGCAATTGCTGATGACCATGCACGAACTTGAAGGTGAACCTTTCTTCGCCGATCCGCGCGAAGTGCTCCGCCAAGTTGTAAGCAAGTTTGACGACCTCGGTCTGACCATCTGCGCCGCCTTCGAGCTTGAGTTCTACCTGATCGACCAGGAGAACGTGAACGGCCGCCCACAACCGCCCCGCTCGCCGATCTCCGGCAAACGCCCGCACTCGACACAGGTTTACCTGATCGACGACCTCGACGAATACGTCGACTGCCTCCAGGACATCCTGGAAGGTGCCAAAGAGCAAGGCATCCCGGCCGACGCCATCGTCAAGGAAAGTGCCCCGGCGCAGTTCGAAGTGAACCTGCACCACGTGGCCGACCCGATCAAGGCCTGCGACTACGCAGTGTTGCTCAAGCGCCTGATCAAGAACATCGCCTACGACCATGAGATGGACACCACCTTCATGGCCAAGCCTTACCCAGGCCAGGCAGGCAACGGTTTGCACGTACACATCTCGATCCTGGACAAGGACGGCAAGAACATCTTTGCCAGCGAGGATCCCGAGCAGAACGCCGCATTGCGTCACGCGATCGGCGGTGTGCTCGAGACCCTACCCGCCCAAATGGCGTTCCTGTGCCCTAACGTCAACTCCTACCGTCGTTTCGGCGCACAGTTCTACGTGCCGAACTCGCCGTGCTGGGGCCTGGACAACCGCACCGTGGCGATTCGCGTACCGACCGGCTCGTCCGACGCCGTACGTATCGAACACCGTGTGGCCGGTGCCGACGCCAACCCTTACCTGCTGATGGCTTCGGTCCTGGCAGGCGTGCACCACGGCCTGACCAACAAGATCGAACCGGGCGCACCCGTGGAAGGCAACAGCTACGAGCAGAACGAACAGAGCCTGCCGAACAACCTGCGCGATGCCCTGCGCGAGTTGGACGACAGCGAGGTGATGGCCAAGTACATCGATCCTAAATACATCGATATCTTCGTCGCCTGTAAGGAAAGTGAGCTGGAAGAGTTCGAACACTCCATCTCCGACCTTGAGTACAACTGGTACCTGCATACCGTTTAACCGGCGGCTGCATTAAATGTGGTGAGCGGGCTTGTCCCGCGCTGGGTGGCGAAGCCGCCCTAAAACCAGACGCCGCATTCTGCCTGTCAGAATGCGGCGTTTTTATTGGGGCCGCTTCGCAGCCCAGCGCGGGGCAAGCCCGCTCACCACAACAAGCGGTATGGATCATCCCCAGGCTCTGCGTACAATGCCCGCTGCCTTGTAGGAGACTTCCATGCCCACCCGCCCCGCCGCCCCTCGCAAACCCCGCGCCCGCAGCCAGGCACGGATCGACGCGATTCTCGATGCCGCCCGCACCTTGCTGGCCGCCGAAGGCGTGGCGAGTTTGTCGATCTACAGCGTGGCCGAGCGCGCGCAGATTCCGCCGTCGTCGGTGTATCACTTTTTCGCCAGTGTGCCGGCGCTGCTGGAGGCACTGACCGCCGATATACATGCAGCCTTCCGCTGCGCCATCCAGGCCCCCATCGAGCATGATTCACTCAAGCATTGGCGCGACCTGTCCTACATCGTCGAACAGCGCATGCTGACCATCTACAGCAACGACGCCGCCGCGCGCCAGTTGATCCTGGCCCAGCACGGGCTGACCGAAGTGACCCAGGCGGACCGCCAGCATGATCTGGAGTTGGGGGATTTGATGCTGGAGGTGTTCGACCGCCACTTTGAAGTGCCGAGCTTGCCAACCGATGTGGATGTGTTTGCGCTGGCGTTGGAATTGAGTGATCGCGTGTATGCGCGTTCGGTGCATCAGCATGGGCTGATTACGCCGCGTATGGCGGAGGAAGGGATGCGGGTTTTTGATGCGTATGTGGGGCTGTATTTGCCGGCGTATCTGCCTAAGCGCTGAATCCTGGGTTGGCTGGGCCGACCTCATCGGGGCATGGGTATCTACACAACTTCCAGCGAATACGGAATCTATGGCAATTAGGCTTCTGTGGTGAGCGGGCTTGTCGAATCGTCGCACCGCCCGCGCTGGGTTGCGAAGCAGCCCCAAAACC
>NZ_FKLB01000066.1:0-165630 GCF_900067035.1 Pseudomonas sp. 1 R 17 | reverse complement strand
GCTTCGCAGCCCAGCGCGGGGCAAGCCCGCTCACCACAGAGTTATGTGTCAGCCTTTAAGAGTTGTGTAGATACCTATGCTCATCGGGGGCAAGCCCCCGATGACGGCCTCAAGAGCGACGCAAATCACAACTTGGCGATCGACACCTCAGTCGACTTCACAAAGGCAATCACTTCACTGCCAATCACCAGCTCCAGCTCTTTGACGGAGCGCGTGGTGATCACGGAAGTGACGATACCGGAGGCGGTCTGCACATCGATTTCCGACAGCACGTCGCCGACCACGATTTCCTTGATGGTGCCTTTGAACTGGTTACGCACGTTGATGGCTTTGATAGTCATGATGGTGTTCCTCTATGAGTTATTGAGCCCAACGCAGTTGCGTAGGCAGCGGTGAAACAGGTTCGGGTTCCGGCGGTGTGCCGGGCAACGACAGCACACGGTTGAGTACTTGCGCTTCCAGTGCGGCCAGGCGATGTGAGCCTCGGGCCCGTGGGCGCGGCAGATCGACGATCAGGTCGAGGCCGATTTCGCCGTCTTCGATCAGGATCACCCGGTCGGCAATGGCCACGGCTTCGCTGACGTCATGGGTCACCAGCAACACGGTGAAACCGTGTTTTTGCCAGAGGTTTTCGATCAGTTGCTGCATCTCGATACGGGTGAGGGCGTCCAGGGCGCCCAGCGGTTCGTCGAGCAGCAGCAGGCGCGGCTGGTGAATCAAGGCACGAGCCAGGGCCACACGCTGCTTCTGGCCACCGGACAATGCCGCCGGCCACTCATTGGCACGCTCGGCCAGGCCGACCGCTTCCAGGGCTTCCAAGGCTTTAGGGCGCCAGTTGCCTTTGAGGCCCAGGCCGACGTTGTCGATGATCTTTTTCCACGGCAGCAGGCGCGCTTCCTGGAACATCAAGCGCGTGTCTTCAATCGACTCGCTCAGCGGCGCCGAACCGGCCAGCAGCTCGCCGCCGCTGGCTTTGTCCAGGCCGGCCAACAGGCGCAGCAACGTACTCTTACCGCAGCCACTGCGACCGACCACGGCCACGAACTGGCCCGCCGGAATGTGCAGATCGATTTCCTTGAGCACTTCCCGCGCACCGAAGGCCTTGCGTAATTTGCGCACCGCCAGGGGAATCCCCTTCAGCAGCCGCGGAGGTTGTTGAGCCGTCATGCCGCACCTCCTTTATTGACTTGATACGCCGGGTGCCAACGCAGCCAAACACGTTCCAGACCGCGCGCGGCCAGGTCGGCCAGCTTGCCGAGGATGGCGTACATCACGATGGCCAACACCACCACGTCGGTTTGCAGGAATTCGCGGGCGTTCATCGCCAGGTAGCCGATACCCGAGCTGGCGGAAATGGTTTCCGCCACGATCAGCGTCAGCCACATAAAGCCAAGGGCAAAGCGCACACCCACCAGGATCGACGGCAGCGCACCCGGCAGGATCACTTGCCAGAACAGGCTGAAACCGGACAAACCGTAGCTGCGCGACATTTCCACCAGCGCCGGGTCGACGTTGCGGATGCCGTGGTAGGTGTTGAGGTAGATCGGGAACAGCGTGCCGAGGGCCACCAGGAAAATCTTCGCGGTCTCGTCGATGCCGAACCATAGGATCACCAGCGGAATCAGCGCCAGGTGCGGCACGTTGCGGATCATCTGCACCGAGCTGTCCAGCAGGCGTTCGCCCCACGTCGACAGGCCGGTGATAAACCCCAGCGCCAGGCCGATGCTGCCACCGATCACAAAGCCCAGGCCGGCACGCCAGCCACTGATAGCCAGGTGCGTCCAGATTTCGCCGCTGCGCACCAGGTTGACCCCAGCCTCAATCACCGCACTGGGCGCCGGCAGGATGCGTGTCGACAACCAGCCCGCCGACACCGACAACTGCCACACCGCCAGCAATAGAATCGGCAGCACCCAGGGCGCCACGCGATGGCTCAATTTTTCAAAAGTCATGGCGCCGCCTCAGCTCTGTGACGCAGCTTTGGGAAGGATATCGTTGGCGACCATCTCACCGAACGGGCTCACGTAACCGGCGCTTTTCGGCAACTCCGGACGTTCGATATCCAGGTGCGGGAACAGCAGCTCGGCGACCCGATAGGACTCTTCCAGGTGTGGATAACCGGAGAAGATAAAGGTGTCGATGCCCAGCGCGGCGTACTCCTTGACCCGTTCTGCAACCGTCGGGCCATCGCCCACCAGCGCGGTGCCCGCACCGCCACGCACCAGGCCGACGCCGGCCCACAGGTTGGGGCTGACTTCCAGGTTGTCGCGGTTGCCGCCATGCAAGGCCGCCATGCGCTGCTGGCCGACGGAATCGAAGCGCGCCAGGGAAGCCTGGGCACGGGCGATGGTGTCGTCGTCGAGATGGGAGATCAGTTTGTCGGCGGCTTTCCAGGCTTCTTCGTTGGTTTCGCGCACGATCACATGCAGACGAATGCCGAAGCGCACGGTGCGCCCGAGTTTCGCTGCCTTGGCCCGCACCTGCTCGATCTTCTCGGCGACCGCGGCCGGTGGCTCGCCCCAGGTCAGCACCATCTCCACTTGTTCGGCGGCGAGTTCCTGGGCCGCTTCGGAGGAACCGCCGAAGTACAGCGGCGGGCGCGGTTGCTGGATCGGCGGGTAGAGCAACTTGGCGCCTTTGACGCTGATGTGCTCGCCGTCGTAGTCCACGGTTTCGCCTTCCAGCACACGACGCCAGATGCGGGTGAATTCCACCGAAGCCTGATAACGCTCCTCGTGACTGAGGAACAAGCCATCGCCGGCCAGCTCTTCCGGGTCACCACCGGTTACCAGGTTGAACAACGCACGGCCGCCGGACAGGCGATCCAGGGTCGCGGCCTGACGCGCGGCCACCGTCGGGGAAATGATCCCGGGGCGCAGCGCGACAAGGAATTTCAAACGCTGGGTCACCGGGATCAGCGAGGCGGCCACCAGCCAGGAGTCTTCGCAGGAACGGCCGGTGGGGATCAGTACCCCGCCGAATCCCAGGCGGTCAGCGGCCTGGGCCACTTGCTGCAGATAACCGTGATCAACGGCGCGAGCGCCTTCGGCGGTGCCAAGGTAATGGCCGTCGCCGTGGGTAGGCAGGAACCAGAAAATAGTGAGGCTCATGGAGTTGTCTCCTGAAGAAATCGGATTACGGCGCTTTAGCCACGGCAGCCGGTGGCGTCCAGATCACGTCCTTGATGTTCAAGGGCTTGGGGATCAATTTGAGTTGGTAGAAGCTATCGGCGATTTTCTGCTGGGCCGCCACCACTTCCGGGGTCAGGAACAGCGCGCCGTAGCCCTGGCGTTTTACCGAGGTCAGGGTGATGTCTGCCGGCAGGCCCAGCAGCGGCGCGACCTGTTCGGTCACTTCCTGGGGGTTGGCCTTGGACCACTCGCCCACCGCGCGCACTTCTTCGATCAGCGCCTTGACCACTTCAGGGTGTTTTTCGGCGTACGGCTTGGTGGCCAGGTAGAACTGGTGGTTGTCGGCGATGCCGGTGCCGTCACGCAGGGTGCGCGCTTGCAGTTGCTTCTCGGCGGCGGCCTGGTACGGGTCCCAGATCACCCACGCATCCACGCTGCCACGCTCGAAGGCGGCACGGGCATCGGCGGGCGGCAGGAACACGGTCTGCACGTCGGTGTATTTCAGGCCGGCGTCTTCCAGGGCACGCACCAGCAGGTAGTGCACGTTGGAGCCTTTGTTGAGCACGATTTTCTTGCCCTTGAGCTCGGCCACCGATTTGATCGTCGAGTCTTTCGGCACCAGGATCGCTTCGCTGGTGGGCGCTGGCGGCTCGTAGGCCACGTAGAGCAGGTCGGCACCGGCGGCCTGGGCGAAGACCGGCGGGGTTTCGCCGGTGACACCGAAGTCGATGGAACCCACGTTCAGGCCTTCGAGCAGTTGCGGACCGCCGGGAAACTCGGTCCATTGCACCTGCACACCTTGGGCGGCCAGGCGTTTTTCCAGGGTACCCTTGGCCTTTAGCAGCACCAGGGTGCCGTATTTCTGGTAACCGATCCGCAGGGTCTCGGCAGCTTGAGCCTGAACAATGGCGCCGAAGGACACAGCCGCAGCAAACAGTGCGACCAGACCACGACGCAAGATGACAGTGCGCATGGCGCTCTCTCCAAATAATGCGATGAGGGGGTTGGCTGCACCTGCTTGGCCGTTGGCGGCTGAGTAAGGTGAGTACATCTATATAGCGGTGAGGCTGACTTAAATGCTCCAGCGAGCACTCAACAAACGTTCATTCAACACATGCGGGTCCAACGGTTTCGGACGACGGGCCATGGCGCCATAAAGCGTCTCCAGGGCCTCGTGCAAACGGTGTTCGAGGACCGGTACCAGTTGTGCCTGGGCACTGCCTTCGCCGTAGGCGATCTGGCTGTCTTCGGCAAAGATGCCGTGGAGCAGCTCCTGGGCTTTGAGGGCCGACAATACCGGCTTCAGGGCGTAATCCACCGCCAGCATGTGGGCGATGCTGCCGCCGGTCGCCATCGGCAGCACAACCTTGTGGGCCAGGGCGCGCTCGGGCAGCAGGTCGAGCACGGTTTTCAACGCCCCGGAGAACGAAGCCTTGTACACCGGCGTGGCGATCACCAGGCCATCCGCGTTAGCCACCTGTTGCAGCAGGTCAATGACCTTGGGGCTGTCGAAGCGTGCATGCAGCAAGTCTTCAGCCGGGAAGTCCCGTATCTGGTAACTCACCACTTCAACGCCTTTGTCTTGCAACCACTGACGGGTTTTTTCCAGCAAGACCCCGGAGCGGGAACGCTGGCTGGGACTGCCTCCAAGTGTTACGACCAACATGCAGGAATTCCTTGAGCAAGTGCCGGCGGTTCGCTGTGTGGCGATGGCGCCAAGATGGAACAGACCTTATCAGCAGATTCATATATCTATAAATCTTATTTTTTCATTTGTTTATTCTTTAAATGCATATAAGATTTATAAACCGCCAGGCGAAAAAAAAGGCCGTCGAAACGGCCTGAAAACCCCTGCTGTGATTCAGTTTCAACGATTGGGCTGTGGAGTAAGCCGCAAATACGGCTTCACCGCCCGATACCCCTTCGGAAAGCGCTTCTTGATCTCTTCCTCATCCTTGAGCGACGGCACGATCACCACTTCATCACCGTCCTGCCAGTTGGCGGGGGTGGCGACTTTGTAGTTGTCGGTCAGTTGCAGCGAGTCGATGACCCGCAGGATTTCATGGAAGTTACGGCCGGTGCTGGCCGGGTAGGTGATGGTCAGGCGGATCTTCTTGTGCGGGTCGATCACGAACAAGGAACGCACGGTGAGGGTGTCACTGGCATTCGGGTGGATCAGGTCGTAGAGGTCCGAAACCTTGCGGTCCGCGTCAGCCAGGATCGGGAAGTTGACGACGGTGGCCTGGGTTTCGTTGATGTCTTCGATCCACTTGTGGTGCGAATCCACCGGGTCCACCGACAGGGCGATGGCCTTGACGCCGCGCTTGGCGAACTCGTCCTTGAGCTTGGCGGTGAAGCCCAGCTCAGTGGTGCACACCGGGGTGAAGTCCGCCGGGTGGGAAAACAACACACCCCAGCTGTCGCCCAGCCATTCGTGGAAACGAATCTTGCCGGCGCTGGAATCCTGTTCGAAGTCGGGGGCGATATCGCCCAGTCTTAGGCTCATGGTGTGGCTCCTGGTGAGTGCTTATGGAGCCCACTGTGCATGGATTGCGGATTATTTAAAAAGAATAAATATCGATTTATCTAGACGATAAAGGAATATTAAAAATCTGTTCATTGGACGCGGGAAAGGGCGAGGCGCAACATCGTTTCCAAGGTTCGAGAAGGCCTTGAGACGCTGTACAAAGAGGGGTTCAGGAAGGGCTTGCGGGGGTTTAGCCCGACTTGAAAAGCAAGACACCTTGCCCGGCGTGCGCCGGGCAAGGTTTACAGTCTTACAACAGCTTTACGCTACTAGAACAGTGGCAGCGAGTAGCTGACGATCAGGCGGTTTTCGTCCTGGGAACGGGTGTTCGCCAGGTCGGTGCGCCACATAGCGTTTTTCCAGGCAACGCCGAGGTTTTTCAGCGGACCTTCTGGAATCACGTAGGCAACGGTGATGTCGCGTTCCCACTCGGACTGGCCGGTGGTTTCAGCACGACCGTTGTTGTTGGCGATAGTGTCGATGTCGCTACCTTTCAGGTAAACAACACCCGCCGTCAGGCCAGGTACGCCAACTTTGGCGAAGTCATACGCGTAGCGAGCTTGCCAGGTACGTTCGCCGGCACGGGCGAACTTTTGGATCTGCATGTCGGTCGTCAGGTAAGCCGACGAACCGTCACCCTGGTTCAGCCAAGGGAAGTCGCTGCTGCCGTTGCTGACCTGATAACCACCACCGAAGGTGTGACCGGCAACGGTGTACAGGAACAGGCCGCTGTACAGGTTGTTGTCGACCTTACCCTTGCCGGCGTTGAAGCCGTTGTAGTTACCGTTGGTGTAGTAAGCAGGGGTGTTGCCGTTTTTACCATCGTCAGAGCTGTTGAAATAACGCAGGTCAGACTTCAAAACGCCCGGGCCGATTGCCCAGTTGTGCGTCAGGCCGAGGAAGTGCTGCTTGTAGAAGTCTTCCAGGTTGCCGTAGTAGTACTGGGCAGTCAGGTCTTTGGTGATTTTGTAGTCACCACCCGCATAGTAGAACTTGTTAACGAAAGTGCCTGTGTTGTAGTTGGAGCTACCGTTGGCGCCGCCCAGCGACAAGCCTTCGTTGTTGCTGGAGTTACGGCCCTTGGCATGCTCGATCTGACCAGCAACCAAGGTCAAATCCTTGATGTCGTTGGTAGTGATCTGGCCACCTTGGAAGGTTTGCGGCAGCAGACGACCATCGTTGGTCACGATAACGGGCAGCTTAGGCTGCAGGGTGCCCAGCTTCAGCTCGGTTTGGGAGATCTTGACCTTGCCGGTCACGCCCAGGCTGGCGTAATCGTTGACAGCGGTATTGCCGTCACTTGGGAACACGGTGCCACCGGAAGCGGTGCCACTGTAGTTACCATGTTCTGCACGGCTTGAATCCAGACGCACGCCATACAGGCCAATTGCATCAACGCCGAACTGAACAGTACCTTGGGTGTAACCCGAGATGAAACGCAGATCGAAGCCTTGGCCCCACTCGGCGTTCTTGCTGCGGGTGGTGGCACCAGGGGCGCCATCACGGTTATCAGTGTTGATGTAGAAGTTACGCAGACCCAGTGTGGCCTTGCTGTCTTCGATGAAACCGGCAGCGCCTGCTTGCTGAGCGATTACGCCCAAAGCTACAGACAGTGCCAAGGTGGACTTCTTCATGTACCGCTCCTCTCGTTTCTAATTTTTGTATTTCTTTGGTCTCGGGTCTGACGCCCTCGATCCACAGATGCGCGATTAGCACCGGATAGTGACTGACAAGTCAATCGTAACCTTGTGTGTCTACTACCTTCGTCTAACCACCGTTGATTTGGTCCCTGCAGGGTAATGAGTTTTTCATACACCCAAAAAGAATTATTTCATTCTTTTTCATACGATTCAGGAATAAGACTTTCCGTGACGTGGGCAGGCCAGCATAGACCACTCGCCACACAAGCTAATTCCTAAAGGGTATTTGTTAGAGCTTTTTAGATCGATTAGTGTGGCCGCGCTGTTGCATACGTCACCCACGATCAAAAAGGCGACGCCATCATGGCCAAAGGCACATCCTCCCGTCAATTTGTTACAGTTTTTGTGTCACTAATCGTTTCTTTTGCTGTCCAAGCCGCCCATTCGAAGGTCCAGGTGTTGCGAGCGTCCACACTCTATCCATAGCCGCCCACCTGTTATCGGCGTCAGATCAAGAATGCTTAAACTTTAGTCGTGCGTGACGGCAGGCTCTTGCACGAGCCTGCCCGGTGACTTGGGGATAGGGTTCTACAAGGCCTTCTCGAAAATCTTCGAGTTACGCTGGTAGTTGTACAGCGAAGCCCGCGCCGAGGGCAGGCGATCCACGCTGCTCGGCACAAAGCCGCGCTCACGGAACCAGTGGGCAGTCCGCGTGGTAAGTACGAACAGCGTCTTCAACCCCTGGGCCCGGGCACGGGTTTCGATACGCTCCAGCAGCTCGTCACCCCGCCCGCCGTGGCGGTACTCCGGGTTCACCGCCAGGCAAGCCAGTTCACCCGCGTCCGAATCGGCGATCTGATACAACGCCGCACACGCGATGATCATGCCTTCGCGCTCCACCACGCTGAACTGCTCGATCTCACGCTCGAGCACTTCCCGCGAACGGCGCACCAGGATGCCCTGTTCTTCCAGGGGGCTGATCAGGTCGAGCAAGCCGCCGACGTCTTCAATCGCCGCCTCGCGCACCCGTTCGAATTGCTCCTGGGCTACCAGCGTGCCGCCGCCATCGCGGGTGAACAGTTCGGTGAGCAAGGCGCCGTCTTCGGCGTAGCTGACGATGTGGCTGCGCCCTACCCCGCCACGACAGGCCTCGGCCGCCGCATCGAGCAATTCGGACTGGTAGTTGCTGCTGCCCAGGCGTTGCAGGTGTGCCGGTACTTGTTGCGGCCGCAGTTCGCGGACGAGGCGGCCATTTTCATCGATCAGGCCGAGATCAGCGCCGAACAGCAGCAGCTTGTCCGCCCCCAGGTCGATGGCGGCGCGGGTGGCGACGTCTTCGCAGGCCAGGTTGAAGATCTCCCCCGTCGGCGAATAGCCCAGGGGCGACAGCAGCACAATGGAGCGCTCATCCAGCAGGCGATTGATGCCCTTGCGATCGACCCGGCGCACTTCGCCGGTGTGGTGGTAATCCACGCCTTCAAGCACACCGATAGGCCGCGCCGTCACCAGGTTGCCGCTGGCCACCCGCAGGCGCGAGCCCTGCATCGGCGACGAGGCCATGTCCATCGACAGGCGCGCTTCGATGGCGATACGCAGGTGGCCGACCGCGTCGATCACACACTCCAGCGTCGCGGCATCGGTGATGCGCATGCCTTCATGGTAAGTCGGGACCAGGCCGCGCGCTTCAAGGCGCGCTTCGATCTGTGGGCGCGAACCGTGCACCAGCACCAGGCGCACGCCCAGGCTGTGGAGCAGCACCAGGTCGTGGACGATATTGCCGAAGTTCGGATGATCCACACCGTCGCCGGGCAACATGACCACAAAGGTGCAGTCGCGGTGGGCGTTGATGTAGGGCGAAGCGTGACGAAGCCAATTAACGTAGTCGGGCATGGAACCTGGGCCTGTAATAAAAAGCAGCCGAAAAAGGATGAGTCGTGAAAACGCACAGCGGGCTGATGGTTATCGTCGGAACAGGCTTGGCGACACGCTCGCTCTCCTTATGTACGAATGGACAGGGGTTAATTTACGCAGGTTTCAGGCAGTAATGTTCGATCAGTTCCCGCAATAGACGCACTGTAGGCGTCAAGCGTGACATTTCGAGGTACTCGCCCGGTTGATGGGCACAGGCGATGTCGCCAGGGCCGAGCACCAGGGTTTCACAACCAAGGCGCTGAAGATAAGGCGCTTCGGTGCCGAACGCTACTGCTTCGGCACGATGCCCGGTCAATCGTTCCGCGACCCGCACCAACTCGGCGTCTTCGACCTGTTCGAACGGCGGCACTGCGGGGAATAACGGCGCGTAGTCGATCTTGACCTTATGGCGCTCGGCCAGGGGTTCGAGCTTTTGCCGGATAGCCGCACGCAGCACTTCGGGATCCATGCCCGGCAAGGGCCGCAGGTCGAATTCCAGGGAGCACTGGCCGCAGATACGGTTGGGGTTGTCGCCACCATGGATACAGCCGAAGTTCATGGTCGGTTGCGGCACGCTGAATTGTGGGTTGCGGTACTCGCGCTGCCAGGCCAGGCGCAGGCCGCGCAGCTCGCCGATGGCGTCATGCATGGCTTCCAGGGCGCTGTGTCCCAGGCTTGGGTCCGACGAATGGCCGCTTTGGCCCAGAATGTCGATACGCTCCATCATCACGCCTTTGTGCAGGCGGATCGGCTTGAGGCCGGTCGGTTCACCGATCACCGCCGCGCGACCCAACGGGCGCCCGGCTTCGGCCAATGCCCGGGCACCGGACATGGAGCTTTCTTCATCGCAGGTGGCGAGGATCAGCAACGGTTGCTTGAACGGTTGGTCCAGCAGCGGCAACACCGCTTCAATCGCCAGCGCGAAAAAACCCTTCATGTCGCAACTGCCCAATCCTACCCAGCGGCCGTCGACTTCCGTCAGCTTGAGCGGATCGGTCTTCCACAACGCAGCGTCATAAGGAACGGTGTCGCTATGGCCGGCCAATACCAGGCCGCCGGGGCCTGTGCCAAAGCTGGCCAGCAGGTTGAATTTGCCGGGGCTGACCGGTTGGATGTCAATGGAGAACCCCAGGTCGCCCAACCAACCGGCGAGCAAATCGATCACCGGGCGGTTGGTCTGGTCGAGAGACACTTGGGTGCAACTCACCGAAGGCGCGGCAATCAGCGCGGCGAACTGCTCTTTCATGGACGGTAACGGCATACGCGGTCTCCCTACTTCCCGGATGAGCCCCACTATAGAGGCATCTGCACGAGACAATAAACCGTTGCGGCGCGTTGCCGGGCTCAGTCCTGTACACTGCACGACCTTGGCAGCCACTCTTTTCCCCGGCTGCGCTCCCGATCCTGGATTTTCCGGCCATGCAGAAAGAAACCGAAATCAAGCTCCGCGTCAGCCGCGAAACACTCGCCGCGCTGCGTGAGCACCCGCTACTGAAAAAACGCAACAAAAGTGGCTGGGAACGCCGTGAGTTGATGAACCAGTACTTCGACACCCCCGAGCGTGACCTGGCCCAGGCCAAAGTCGCCCTGCGCCTGCGCAAGGACGGTGACGAGATTATCCAGACCCTCAAGACCCGTGGCCAAAGCGTCGCCGGCCTGTCGGAACGCAATGAGTACAACTGGGACCTGCCCAAGGCCAAGCTCGACGTGAAGAAACTCGACGGCGACTGCTGGCCCGAGCAACTGGCCGAGCTGGACAAAAAGACCCTCAAGCCGATCTTCACCACCGACTTCGTGCGCGAGCGCGCCGAAATCGCCTGGGGCCGTGGCAAGGCCAAGGTGGTGATCGAAGCCGCCCTGGACCTGGGCCATGTGGTCGTGGGTAAGCAGAAAGAAGAAATCTGCGAGCTGGAACTGGAACTGCGCGAAGGCGAGCCGGCTGCGCTGCTGGAGTTGGCCGCCGAGCTGGCCGCCACCCTCGCACTGATGCCGTGTGACATCAGCAAGGCCGAGCGCGGCTACCGCCTGTACGACGCCAGCAGCTACTCCCTGAGCCTGCCGGCGCCGCAGATCCACGCCGAAATGCCGCTGGACGACGCCTTCGCCGCAATCATGTGGCACCTGCTCGGCAGCAGCCAGCGCCTGGCCGAGCAATACCGCTTCAATGGCCACTGGCGTCTGCTGCAGGACTGGGTCGAAAACCTCGGCGAACTGCGCGCCCTGATCGGCAGCCTCGGCCAGGCCGCGCCGCGTCAATCCACCAGCGAACTGCGCAGCGCACTCGATGCACTGCTGGAAGACTGGCGCCCGCTGGTCCAGGCCGGTGACGACGACGAAGACATCCGCAAAGCCGCACCCGAGCAGTTTGCCGAAGAATTGGACGACGTGCGCTGGGGCTTGTTCTCGCTGAACATGTCACGCTGGCTGATGGCCCGCACCTGGACTGCCGACCGCAACGTGCGCGGCAACCGCCAGGGCGCCGCGCAAATCACCAACTGGCTGCCGCGCCTGCTGGCCGACGATGCCGTCGCCCTGCAACTGCCGCGCTACCAGCAGCAACCGGAAGACCTGGCCGAGCAACTGCCGCGCATCGAACGCATCCAGGCCTGGCTGCACCATGCGCGTAACGTGGTGGACATTGCGGAACTGGATCGTTTGTACGGCGAGCTGAACAAGCTGGCGCAACTGGCCAACCAGCCGATCACCGACGAGTCGCTGGATGCGCGCATGCATCAGGCGATTGCGGTGTATCAGAACCGTGCCTGGAAGACCCTGCTGCGCCTGTAATATCGCCATCGGGGGCCTAGCCCCCGATGAGGCCGATCCTGTCAGCGCAATACTGGCAGGCTGGTGGTCGATTTGATCTCGGACAGCGCCACGATCGAGTTGACCTCCTGAATCCCCGGCACCATCGATAACTTCTCGAAGAAAAACCGCTCGTACGCCTCAATGTCCGACGTCACGATGCGCAGCAGAAAATCCACCGCCCCCATCAGCACATAGCACTCCAGCACTTCCGGAAACCCACGAATCGCGTCGGTGAACTCGGTGAAGTTGGATCGGCCGTGGGCGTTGAGTTTGACCTCGGCAAAGATCTGCGTATTCAGGCCGATCTTCTTGCGATCCAGCAGAGTGACCTGGCCGCGAATCACTCCTTCCTCCTTGAGCCGCTGGATGCGTCGCCAGCACGGCGACTGGGACAGTCCGACCTGTTCGGCGATCTGCGCGCTGGACAGCGAGGCGTCCTCTTGCAGCAGGGCCAGGATGCGGCGGTCGTAGGCGTCCAATTCGCTGTGCATAAAAATACCTTTATGTATGGAATTTATGAATTGATTTATTCAATAAAACGCAAATCAGGCTCATCTTAGATAAGAAATCTCCCGACGCGAATGTAAAAATTTCTCCAGTCGAATCTGGAGAATCAGCATGCATGCCGTCGAAACCACTCACCCCCTGACCCGTGTCGATGTGTGGGCTGCCAGCAGCGCCCATTGCCAGGCGCATTACCGGATCGTCGCCGAGGCGGAGCCCGATGTGTTGTGTCGGGTACTCAATTATTTTGCGTTGCAGTTCCTGACACCGAGCCAGGTCAACGTGAGCCGCCAGGAAGACCTGCTGAACATCGATATCGTGATGGATAGCCTGAGCTGGCATCGCGCCCAAGTGATCGCCGAAAAGATTCGAAACCTGATCAGCGTGTGCACGCTGCACGTGTGGCGCGCTGATTCCGTGGGGCCTGCGGCCGTGGCGGCAGCAGCTCGGTAAAGGCCTGCAACATACGCGGGGAGGAAGATATTCGGCGGCTGGCTAGCCTGAAATTTCGTCCGAGGCTACCCAGGAACACCTTCATGCCTGCTGATCACCGATTGGAACTGCATCAGTTGCTCCCGGCGCTGGTCGAGGGAGGGGTGATTGCTCCCGACATCGCGAAGCGCTTATCAGCGCTGCCCGCCGGCAACGCCCAGCATCCGTTGGAGTGCATCGCCGCCCATGGGCCTTCCCTGGAAACGCTGACCCAGTGGCTTGCCCAACATGTGGGGCAACCTTATTGGCGCATCGACCCGCTGAAGATCGATGTCGCCACGGTCGTGCCGCTGATGTCCCACGCATTTGCCCAACGCCACGCCATTCTTGCGGTGGCCGTGGACGCGCAGACCGTCACCGTTGCCAGCGCCCAGCCCCATGTCACCAGTTGGGAATCGGGACTGGCACAAGTGCTCCAGCGCTCGATCAGGCGCGTGGTTGCCAACCCCCAGGACATTCAGCGTTGTATCAGCGAATTCTACCGGCTGGCGAAGTCCGTCAGCGGTGCGGATCAAAAGGTGGCGGGGCCTGGCAACGTCGAGTTGCTCAACCTCGGCGCCAGCGACCAGGAGCCGGACGCCAACGACGCGCATATCGTCAATATCGTCGACTGGCTGTTGCAATACGCGTTCGCCCAGCGGGCCAGTGATATTCATATCGAGCCGTGCCGTGAGCAAGGACGCGTGCGCTTTCGCATTGATGGGCTGCTGCACGACGTCTATCAATTTCCACCCCAAGTGACGATGGCGGTGGTCAGCCGCCTGAAAAGCCTCGGGCGGATGAACGTGGCGGAAAAACGCAAACCCCAGGACGGTCGGGTCAAGACCAAAAGCCCTGCCGGCACAGAAGTCGAGTTGCGGCTGTCGACCTTGCCCACCGCCTTTGGCGAGAAACTGGTGATGCGGATTTTCGACCCGCAGGTGCTGCTCAAGGACTTTGACGAGCTGGGCTTGTCGGCCGAGGACCAGCAGCGATGGCACGACATGACGCGCCACACCAACGGCATCATCCTGGTCACGGGGCCTACCGGTTCAGGCAAGACCAGCACCCTCTACACCACGCTCAAACACTTGGCGACCCAGGAGGTCAATCTTTGCACCGTGGAAGACCCGATCGAGATGGTCGAGCCGGCGTTTAATCAAATGCAGGTACAGCCCAATATCGACCTGACGTTCGCCAACGGCATCCGAGCCCTGCTTCGCCAGGACCCGGACATCATCATGATCGGCGAGATCCGCGACCAGGAAACCGCCGAGATGGCGATCCAGGCCGCATTGACCGGGCATTTGGTGCTCTCGACGCTGCACACCAACGATGCGCCCAGCGCCATCAGCCGCTTGCAGGAACTGGGCATTCCTCATTATTTGATCAAGGCGACGTTATTGGGCGTAATGGCGCAGCGCTTGGTGCGCTTGCTGTGCCCTCATTGCAAGCGGGTGGCGGGCGATGCTCACGAAGCGGTAGGGTGTGCAGAATGCCGAAACAGCGGGTTTCGCGGGCGCGCCGGGGTCTACGAGATCATGGTGCTGAATGACTCGCTCAAGGCGCTGATCACGCCAGGCGCCGACGCGCAGTCCCTGCGCAGGGAGGCGGTGGCGCAAGGCATGTGCGGCCTGCGCATGGCCGGCGTGGGTAAAGTCAAGGCGGGGCTGACCACAATGGCCGAGGTATTGCGAGTGACGCCTGGGGATTCGGTAACAAATGCGTTGATTACCCCGTGCTGAAACCGTCCTTATCGGTGACAAGACCGTTACAATCCGCCGAACGTCGTTTAACTGACACCAACAGATAGGGAATCGCTATGCAGATCGGAACCGTACTGCTTCTTTTCGTGGGCCTGGCCATCGCCATCCTGTTCATGGGCTTCAAGGTGGTACCCCAGGGCTATCAGTGGACCGTCGAGCGCTTCGGCCGGTACACCAACACCCTCAAGCCGGGTCTGAACATCATCATCCCGGTCATGGACCGCATCGGCCGCAAGATCAACGTGATGGAAAGCGTGCTGGATATCCCGCCCCAGGAAGTCATCACCGCCGACAACGCCACCGTGCAGATCGACGCCGTGTGCTTCTTCCAGGTGGTCAATACCGCCCAGGCCGCCTACGAGGTCAACAACCTCGAACACGCTATCCGCAACCTGCTGCAAACCAATATCCGTACCGTGCTCGGCTCCATGGAGCTGGATGCCATGCTCAGCCAGCGCGACGGCATCAACGAAAAACTGCTGCGCACCGTCGATGAAGCCACGGCGCCGTGGGGCATCAAGATCACCCGGATCGAAATCAAGGACATCAGCCCGCCCGCCGACCTGATGGCCGCCATGTCCGGCCAGATGAAAGCCGAGCGGATCAAGCGCGCACAGATCCTGGAAGCCGAAGGCCTGCGGGCGTCGGCGATCCTGACGGCCGAAGGCAAGAAGCAGGCACAGATTCTTGAAGCCGAAGGTGGACGCCAGGCCGCGTTCCTGGAGTCTGAAGCCCGTGAGCGTCAGGCAGAGGCTGAGGCCCGCGCGACCCAGGTGGTTTCCGAAGCGATTGCCACCGGCAACGTACAGGCCATCAACTACTTCGTCGCGCAGAAATACATCGATGCCCTTGGCAAATTGGCGTCGGCCAATAACAGCAAAGTGATCCTGATGCCGCTGGAAGCCAGCCAGGTGATCGGCGCTGTCGGCGGCATCGGCGAAATCGTCAAGGCAACCTTCGACAACAAGAAAGCCTGAGGCGATCGCCATGTGGGATTTCCTGCAGCATCTTTCGTTCTGGGATTGGCTCGCACTGGGTACAGTGCTATTGATTCTTGAAGTATTCGGCGCCGGTGGCTACCTGCTGTGGATGGGCATAGCTGCGGCAGCCGTGGGCGTGATCAAGTTTCTGGTGCCGCCGCTCGGGCTGGAGTGGCAACTGTTGCTGTTCGCTGTGCTGTCGATATTGACGGCGGTGTACTGGTGGAAACGCCAGCGCAGCAGTGCCAAAGCCAGTGACCAGCCGGGGCTCAACGAGCGTGGCTCGGAGCTGATCGGCCGCGTGTTCGTGGTGCATCAGGCGATTGTGGAGGGTCGGGGCAAGGTAAAAGTCGGTGATGGCGTCTGGATGGTGACCGGGCCTGACAGCCCAGTAGGCGCTCAAGTGCGTGTGGTGGGCCTCGATGGCGTGATCTTGAAGGTAGAAACTGTTTAGTCTGTGATGGAACTCGGCTGGGCTAACTGCAATCAAACGGTACAGATCACCCACCCGGAGTCACCCATCATGCGTCTTAAATATGCTGTCGCTACCCTCGCTGTGCTTTCCCTTCCTGTCGGTTCAGCCATGGCCGACAGTTTCTGGCGCAATGTCATCTCGTCGGGCGCCACTACCGGCTCGACCTACCTGACCTTCAAGGACCACAAGCTGGTGGTTGCCGCACAAGACGACGCAGGCAGCTTCGTTGCCAGCGACGGCGGTATCCGCGGCCCGTACCTGGAAGCCGCCATGCAAAAAGTCCGCGCCGATAACCCTGGCCTGCAGGCCACGGATATGGAGCTGGCCAACGCTATCCTGGCGAAAAACGCTATCGCCGCCGAGTAAAACCGCCGGTTAAAACAGCCGCTCCCTGGGAGCGGCTTTTTTGTGCCGCTTTTCTTCCTACAGCAAAGACTGATGAGTTGACGATTGAACAGGAGAAGTCCTCTCGATCACTGCGCTCACCCGGCGACAAGCTATCGATTCCACCCTTCCCCTCAGTGAATCGATAACCATGCGAAAACTATCTTCCTTTCTGTTCCTCACTGCTATTGCAACGCCTTATGCACAGGCAGAGGCCTGGTACGGCGCGGCAAAATTTAACAGTGCACGCCAGAATCTATCCAGTGCACTGTTGACCAGCCCGCGCGTCACCGAACGAGTGGAAGCGCCTGATAGCACTAAAACATTCACCGGATCCTACGCAGTAGGTTATGCCTTCGCCAATGGCTGGCGCGCGGAAGGGGAATACACCCTCTCCGGCAGCTCGACCTTCGACTCCTTCTGGTCGCCCTTCAATGCCAACGTCAACCGTCTTGAAGCGGACAGTCAGCGCGTGATGGTCAACGGCTATAAAAACATACCGCTCACCCATTGGCTGTCGTTCTACGGCATGGCGGGGATGGGCGTCGCACAAATTGATGCCGAGGGTTTTCAGAGCAATGACACCCGTCGCTTTGCCAGCCACCGCCAATATAATTTTGCCTACAGCGTAGGCTTGGGCCTGGATGCCAAGGTCAACGACCGCATTTCCTTTGGCACAGGTTGGCGCTACGTGGACATGGGCCGTATCGAGACCGGCTACAACACCTTCACCAACCGGATAAACGCTCGTGATGAACAGCTCAAGGGCAAGCTCAAGGAGCAGAGTGTGTTCTTTGAAACCCGTGTGTACTTCTGACCGGCAACAGGAAATGCCGCCGTTCAAGCGGCACTTCCGTGTCCGTGGCATGACGATTCATTCACAGGCGACAGGCTATATTCAGTCTAACCGTGCCACCATGCCGGGACTGAACCCTCGCTTACTCATCGCCAATCTGAAACGGATGCCTTCGTCGTCATGAGCCAACAGCCCTTTCTGCCGTTCTCCAAACCTACCATCGATGAAGCCACCATCTCGGCGGTCGGCGATGTACTGCGCTCGGGCTGGATCACCAGCGGGCCGAAAGTGCAGGCGTTCGAAGCACAGCTGTCGGAATACTTTGGCGGCCGGCCGGTGCGCACCTTCAACTCGGGCACTTGCACCATGGAGATCGCCTTGCGTATCGCCGGTATCGGGCCCGGCGATGAAGTCATCACCACACCAATCTCCTGGGTCGCAACAGCCAACGTGATCCTGGAAGTAGGTGCCACGCCGGTATTCGCCGACATCGACCCGGTCACCCGCAATATCGACCTGGCCCAGGTGGAAGCCGCAATCACCCCGCGCACCAAGGCGATCATCCCGGTGTACCTGGCCGGCCTGCCCTTGGACATGCCGATGCTGTACGCACTGGCCAACAAGTACAACCTGCGCATCGTCGAAGACGCCGCCCAGGCCCTGGGCTCCAGCTGGGATGGCGAGCGCATCGGCTCCACCGGGGACTTTGTATCGTTCAGCTTCCAGGCCAACAAGAACATCACCTCTTCCGAGGGCGGTTGCCTGGTGTTGAACAATGCCGAAGAAGCCCGCCTGGCGGAAAAATACCGCCTGCAGGGCGTCACCCGCACCGGCTTCGACGGCCTGGACGTGGATGTACTGGGCGGCAAGTTCAACATGACCGACATCGCTGCGGCCATCGGCCTGGGGCAGTTTGCCCACATCGAGAAGATCACCGCCCATCGCCAGCACCTGGCACAGCACTACTTCAAATGTTTCGGCAGTGATTTCGAAGAAAAGTACGGCGCGCAACTGCCGCCGGCTGACTTCGAAAACAGCAACTGGCACCTGTTCCAGTTGGTGCTGCCGGAGCGTCACGATGGCCTGCCGGCCCGCGCAACCTTCATGGAGAAAATGCAGGCACAGGGTGTTGGCATTGGCTATCACTACCCGCCGATTCACCTGCTGAGCCTTTATCGGGCACAGGGGTTCAAGGAAGGGATGTTCCCGGTAGCGGAAAAGGTTGGACGTTTGATCGTGTCGTTGCCGATGTTCACGGCGATGACAGAGGCAGATGTGGAGCGGTCGGTGGCGGCGGTAAAGGCAGTCCTGAAAGCGAACTGAACACTCACGGCTCACGACGATTGAATGTGGGAGGGAGCTTGCTCCCTCCCACATGGGTCTTGCGGTTACTCGCCGATGGCGGCTTTGTAGCCAGCCGCATCCAGCAGTTTTTCCAGATCAGCCGGGTTGCTTGGCTTGAGCTTGAAGATCCACGCGCCGTAAGGGTCGGAGTTCAGCAGCTCAGGGCTGCCACCCAGCTCCTCGTTGACGGCAATCACTTCACCGGCAACCGGGGCGTAGATATCCGAAGCAGCCTTCACCGACTCAACCACACCCGCCTGGCCTTCGGCTTCAAACGTAGCGCCGACTTCGGCCAACTCAACAAACACCACATCACCCAAAGCTTCCTGAGCATGGTCGGAGATCCCGACGGTCACCGTACCGTCAGCTTCCAGACGGGCCCATTCGTGACTTTCGGCAAAACGCAGGTCGGCAGGGATATCGCTCATAGTCTGTGTCCTCAAGAAGAAATGTCAGCAGCCATTGGCCTGCCGGAAATAGTTAGATCAAGGTTTTGCCATGGCGCACGAAGGTCGGTTTGACCACTCGAACCGGGTACCACTTGCCGCGGATTTCCACTTCGGCCCGATCGGCAGTCGCCGTCGGTACACGCGCCAGGGCAATGGATTTGCTCAGCGTAGGTGAGAAACTACCACTGGTGATCTCCCCTTCGCCAACATTGGCGATGCGAACCACCTGGTGAGCACGTAAAACCCCACGTTCTTCCAGTACCAGCCCGACCAGTTTGAACTGCACACCCGCGGCCAACTCTGCTTCCAGCGCCGCTCGCCCGATGAAATTGCGCTCGGCAGGTTCCCAGGCGATGCTCCAGGCCATGTTGGCCGCCAGGGGCGAAACGTTCTGATGGATGTCCTGGCCGTACAGGTTCATGCCGGCTTCCAGCCGCAGGGTGTCCCGCGCGCCGAGGCCTATGGGGGAAATCCCCGCACCGACCAGATCGTTGAAAAAACCCGGCGCCTGATCGGCAGGCAGGACAATTTCCAGGCCGTCTTCACCGGTGTAACCCGTGCGTGCGATAAACCAATCGCCGTCGGCATGCCCTTCAAAGGGCTTGAGCTGGTGGATCAGGGTGCCGCGAGACTGGGTGACCAGCTCGGCAATCTTCTGCCGGGCATGGGGACCTTGAATGGCGAGCATGGCCAACTCGGGCCGCTCATGCAGGTGCACCTGATAGCTGCCAAGTTGTGCCTGGATCCAGGCCATGTCCTGGTCACGGGTGGCGGCGTTGACCACCAGCCGGTATCCGATCTCGGTGCGGTAGACGATCATGTCGTCCACCACGCCACCCTGCTCATTGAGCATGGCGCTGTACAACGCACGGCCACAGCCATGCAAACGCTCGACATCATTGGCCAGCAGGTGCTGGAGCCATTCCTTGGCCTGGGGGCCGGTGACATCGATCACGGTCATATGAGATACATCGAACACCCCGCAGTCGCGCCGCACCTGATGGTGCTCCTCAACTTGCGAGCCGTAGTGCAAAGGCATATCCCAACCGCCAAAATCGACCATTTTCGCGCCGAGGGCGAGATGCAGGTCATACAGAGGCGTACGCTGTCCCATGGGTTTCTCCTTCCGGGCTTGGCGAAGGTGCGCAGCGTCGTTGCCCGTGCCGGACACCTTGAATGACAAGGCCTGCAGCCACGTACAGCGACTCGATCCGAAGGACGGACCGCACCGAATGCCGCGCATTGTAGCCGCAAGCCGTAGGACTGGCACCTAACCGATTGGTCGGGCGGAGCGTCGGATCAGCCCGATGACCGGCAGCAGCCCCACCAGCACCAGCGTCAACGCTGGCAGAGAAGCCCGCGCCCACTCGCCTTCGCTGGTCATTTCAAAGATCCGCACCGCCAGGGTGTCCCAGCCGAACGGGCGCATCAGCAGGGTTGCGGGCATTTCCTTGAGCACGTCTACGAACACCAGCAGTGCTGCACTCAGGGTGCCGGGCAGCAACAGCGGCAGATACACTTTGCAAAACAGTCGCGGCCCACTCACGCCCAAACTACGCGCTGCTTCCGGCAACGAAGGCCGGATGCGCGCCAGGCTGTTTTCCAGCGGCCCGTAGGCCACGGCCAGAAAGCGCACCAGATACGCCAGCACCAGCGCCGACAGACTGCCCAGCAACAATGGCTTGCCCGCCCCGCCGAGCCAGCCGGACAGCGGTACCACCAGCTCACGGTCCAGGTAACTGAACGCCAGCATGATCGACACCGCCAGCACCGAGCCCGGCAAGGCATAGCCGACATTGGCCAGGCTGATACCGGAGCGAATCGCCCGGGTCGGCGCCAGGCGGTTGGCGAAGGCCAGTACCAGCGCCACGCTGACCGTGATCAGCGCGGCAATGCCGCCCAGGTAAAGGGTATGGACGATCAGGCCCGAATAGCGCTCATCCAGGTCGAACCGGCCGCGCTGCCAGAACCAGGCGACCAATTGCAGCATCGGGATGACAAAGGCACAGGCAAACACCAATCCACACCAGGCAGTGGCAGCCGCCGCCTTGAACCCGCGCAAGTGGTACAGCGCCTTGCCCCGTGGCCGTTCATTGCTAGCCCGACTGGCGCCCCGGGCACGCCGTTCGCCATACAGCACCAGCATCACCACCAACAGCAACAGGCTGGCCAGTTGGGCCGCGCTGGACAGACTGAAAAAGCCGTACCAGGTCTTGTAGATAGCGGTGGTGAAGGTATCGAAGTTGAACACCGACACCGCACCGAAATCCGCCAGGGTCTCCATCAGTGCCAACGCCACCCCGGCCCCTATCGCCGGCCGCGCCATGGGCAGGGCCACATGCCAGAATGCCTGCAAGGGCGACTGTCCCAGCACCCGTGCCGCCTCCATCAGGCCCTTGCCCTGGGCGAGGAATGCGCTGCGCGCCAACAGGTACACGTAGGGATAGAACACCAGCACCAGCACAATGATCACGCCGCTGGTGGAGCGCACCCGTGGCAGACGCAAGCCGGTGCCGAACCCTTCGCGCAGCAGGGTCTGCACGGGGCCTGAAAAATCCAGCAGGCCGACAAACACGAAAGCCAGCACATAGGCGGGAATGGCAAAGGGCAGCATCAACGCCCAGTCGAGCCAACGCCGGCCGGGGAATTCGCAGAGGCTGGTGAGCCAGGCGAGGCTGACCCCCAACAGGGTTACACCGACGCCGACCCCCAGCCCCAGGGTCAGGGTGTTGCCCAGCAACCGCGGCATCTGGGTTTCCCACAGGTGGGACCAGATTTGCGCGTCGATGCTTTGCCAGGACAGCAACAGCACGCTCAGGGGCAGCAGCACCAGGGCGGCGACGCTGAAGACCGGCAGGTACCAGCGGCGTTGGGCGGGGTGGGCCAAGGGTGGGTTCTCAATAATGAAATCTTCAAATCACCACAATCCAATGTGGGAGGGGCTTGCCCCCGATGTCGGAGTGTCAGTCCACGATGAGTAGACTGACACTCCGACATCGGGGGCAAGCCCCTCCACATTTGGATCTGCGGCGTCCTACAAATTGTACTTAGTTCCAGCCCGCCCGATCCATCAGGCGAATGGCTTCAGCCTGGCGCTTGCCCGCCACTTCCACCGGCAATGTATCCGCCACGAACTTGCCCCAAGTCGCCACTTCAGCCGACGGCGGTACCGCCGGATTGGCCGGGAATTCCTGGTTCACGTCGGCAAAAATCTTCTGCGCCTCAGGCGTGGTCATCCACTCCACCAATGCCTTGGCGGCTTCCGGGTGTGGCGCGTGTTTGGTCAAGCCGATGCCCGACAGGTTCACATGCACGCCACGGTCGCCCTGGTTCGGCCAGAACAGCTTCACCGCCAGGTCCGGCTTCTGCTTGTGCAGACGGCCGTAGTAGTAGGTATTGACGATACCCACATCGCATTGCCCGGCGTTGATTGCCTCCAGCACCGCAATGTCATCCGAGAACACGTCGGTGGACAGGTTATTCACCCAGCCCTTGACGATTTCTTCGGTCTTGGCCGCGCCGTGGGTTTCGATCAGGGTGGCGGTCAGCGATTGGTTGTAGACCTTTTTCGCCGTGCGCAGGCACAGGCGGCCTTCCCACTGTTTGTCGGCCAGAGCCTCGTAGGTGGTCAGGTCACCCGGTTTGACCCGATCGGTGGAGTACGCGATGGTCCGCGCGCGCAGGCTCAAACCGGTCCAGGCATGCGCCGAAGAGCGGTATTGCAGGGGAATGTTCTTGTCGATTACCGGCGAGGTGAACGGTTGCAGAATGCCCATTTGCTCGGCCTGCCAGAGGTTGCCGGCATCCACGGTGAGCAGCAGGTCGGCGGTGGCGTTTTCGCCCTCGGCCTTGATGCGCTGCATCAGCGGGGCTTCCTTGTCGGTGATGAACTTCACCTGGACACCGGTCTTTTGGGTGTAGGCGTCGAACACCGGTTTGATCAGTTCGTCGATACGCGAGGAGTAGACCACCACTTCGTCGGCTGCCTGCACGGTGGTGCTGCCGATCAGGGTGAGTGCCAGGGCAGTCAGGAGGCGCTTGGGTGCCAACATGGGGGCGGTCTCTCATTTGCAAAATAAGCGCAAATGATAGGGACTCACATTTGGTAACGCTCGGCGGAGCCGTTACCAAATGTTGCACAAACCTGTCAGGGCTTGGCCAGGTCCGGCAGATCCCCGCTCAACCCGAGGGCCTGGCGCACAAACACGGCCTTGGCATCGGGCATCTGGTCGACCATCTTCAACCCGGCATTACGCAACCAGCGCAGCGGCAGTTGATCGGCCTGGAACAGGCGCTCAAAGCCTTCCATCGCCGCCATCAGGGCCAGGTTATGGGGCATTCGTCGGCGCTCGTAACGGCTGAGCACCTTCACATCGGCCAGACGTTCACCGCGCTCGGTGGCCGACAACAACACTTCGGCCAGCACCGCCGCATCGAGGAAACCCAGGTTGACGCCCTGCCCGGCCAATGGATGGATGACATGGGCGGCGTCGCCGATCAATGCCAGGCCCTCGGCCACATAGCGTTTGGCGTGGCGCTGACGCAAGGGTACGCACACACGCGGATCGGCGCTGACCACGCTACCGAGGCGCCCTTCAAAGGCGCGCTCCAGTTCACGGCAGAAGCTTTCATCATCCAGCGCCATCAGGCGTTCGGATTCAACCGGCGTAGTCGACCAGACGATCGAGCACCAATCTTGCTGCCCGTCCCGCTCCAGCGGCAAAAACGCCAGCGGGCCGGTGTCGGTAAAGCGTTGCCAGGCCGTGCGCTGGTGCGGCTGGCTGCTGCGCACGCTGGTAACGATGGCGTTATGCAGGTAGTCCCATTCACGGGTCGCGGTGCCGGTCAGGCGGCGCACGGCGGAGTTGGCGCCATCGGCGGCCACCACCAGCGGCGCGCGCAATGTGCGGCCATCGGCCAGGGTCAGCAGCCAGTCATCGCCGGAACGGCGCATCTGCTCCAGGCGCGCATTCGCCAGCAGGCCCAGGTCGCAGTCGTGCAGACGCTCGAGCAAGGCATCCTGGACCACACGGTTCTCGACAATATGCCCGAGCACTTCGGCATGCACACTGGCCGCCGAAAAGTGAATCTGCCCGGTGCCGCTGCCGTCCCACACCTGCATCTCGCCGTACGGGCTGGCGCGTCGTTCAACGATGCCATCCCACACACCGAGGCGCCCGAGGATGCGCTGGCTGGCCGCCGACAAGGCACTCACACGGGGTTCGAAGGCCGCCGCGCGGTCGAACGGCTTGACGCTCAGCGGGCTGCCGTCGAGCAGCAACACTTGCAGGCCGCTGCCTTGCAATGCCAGCGCCAGGGCGCTTCCGACCATTCCGGCCCCGACAATCAGCACATCTGCGCGCATGTCCATGCTTTAAGCCTGTCTCGCTGGCGGCTTGCACCGCACGTAAAAGGATTGATAAGTCTCACGCATCGGGACGGGTACCCAGGCCCATGGCCTGACGGGCGAACCAACGCTTGGCCGGTGGCAGCAGGTCCAGGCCCAGCAGGCCCATATTGCGGCCCAGGGCGACCAGCGGTTGCGCGCTGCCAAACAGCCGCGTGACCTGGTCGGAGAAACCCACGGTCAACTTCTGATCCATGCGCTGACGCTCGCGATAAGCCTGCAACGTCGCCAGGTCGCCCGGCACCGCCGGCCCGGCCAGCAAGGCCTCGGCCAAGGCGTGCGCATCACGCAGGGACAGGTTGAACCCCTGCCCGGCAATCGGGTGCAGGCTGTGGGCGGCATTGCCGAGGATCGCCAGGTGCGAGCGCACTTGTTCTTCGGCTTCCACCAGGGTCAACGGATACAGATGACGGGCGCCGACTTGCTTGAGGGTGCCCAGGCGGTAGCCGAACACGCCCTGCAACTCGCTCAGGAAGCTGCGTTCATCGAGACTGGCCAGGCGCTGTGCGTCCATGCCGATACGGGTCCATACCAGTGCGCAACGGTTGTCCGGCAGCGGCAGCAGGGCCATCGGGCCTTCATCGGTGAAACGCTCGAACGCTTCGCCGTTGTGGGCTTCGCTCGGGGTGATGTTGGCGATCAGCGCGCTCTGGTTGTACGGACGGGTTTTCACGCCAATGCCCAGTTGCTCGCGCAGGCCGGAGCGGCCGCCGTCGGCGAGCACCGCGAGGTCGCATTCCAGCACGGTTTCATCGTTGAGGGTCAGGCGGTAGCCATCGGGCAGCGGCTCCATGCGTGTGACTTCCGCCGGGCAGCGCCAACTCACCACGTCCTTGTCCAGGCCTTGCCACAGGCATTGACCGAGCCAGGCGTTTTCCACCACGTAACCGAGGGCTGGCACGCCCTCCTCCATGGCGGACAGTCGCGCGGTGGAGAAGCGCCCACGGTCCGACACATGGATCTGCTTGATCGGCTCGGCGCGGCGCGAGATCTGCTGCCACAGGCCCAGGCGCTGATAAATCTGCCGGGCGCCGTAGGACAGCGCCGAAGACCGCGCATCGTAGCTCGGCTGGTAGCTGTCGCCGGGCGCGAAGGGTTCGATCAGCACGATCTTCCAGCCACGCGCCTTGGCACCGGCCTGCAACGCAAGCGCCAGGCTCGCGCCCACCAGGCCGCCGCCGATAATCGCCAGGTTGACCCGGCTCATCGGGCGGCCGCCATCAGGGCTTCGATTTCAACGACGCTCTTGGGGGCGCCGCCGGTCAGGATTTCACAGCCTTGCTTGGTCACCACCACGTCGTCCTCGATGCGCACGCCAATGCCACGCCATTTCTTCGCTACGGTCTGGTTATCCGGCGAGATGTAGATGCCTGGCTCCACGGTCAGTGCCATGCCGACTTCCAGCACTCGCCATTCGCCACCCACCTTGTACTCGCCGACGTCATGCACATCCATCCCCAGCCAATGGCCAGCGCGATGCATATAAAAGGGTTTGTAGGCTTCACTGGCGATCAGTTCGTCGACGTCGCCCTTCAGCAACCCCAGACTCACCAGCCCGGCAGTGATGACCTGCACCGTCGCCTCGTGGGCCTGGTTCCAATGCTTGTTCGGCGCGATCTCGGCAAAGGCGGCCTCCTGGGAAGCCAGCACGATTTCATAGATCGCCTTCTGTTCCGGCGAAAATTTGCCATTGACCGGCCAGGTGCGCGTGATGTCGCTGGCGTAGCAGTCGATTTCGCAACCGGCATCGATCAGCACCAGGTCACCATCCTTGAGCACGGCGTCATTCTGCTGGTAATGCAGGATGCAGCTGTTGCGCCCGGTGGCGACGATGGAGCCATAGGCCGGCATCTTCGCGCCGCCCTTGCGGAATTCGTAATCCAGCTCGGCTTCCAGGCTGAACTCATGCAAGCCGGCGCGACTGGCCTGCATGGCCTTCACATGGGCCGCGCAGGAAATGCGCGCTGCCTCGCGCATCACCTTCACTTCCGCCGCCGATTTATACAGGCGCATGTCGTGGAGCAGATGATCCAGGGCAACAAACTCGTTCGGTGGCTGGGCGCCAAGGTGCGCTTTGGAGCGGATGACGTTGATCCACTCCATCAGGTGCCGATCGAATTCGGCGTTGCTGCCCATGGCCGAATACACCCGGTCGCGGCCTTCGATCAGGCCGGGCAGGATGTCGTCGATATCGGTGATGGGGAAGGCATCGTCGGCGCCAAAGTCACGGATGGCGCCTTCGGTACCGGCACGCAGGCCGTCCCACAATTCGCGCTCGGCATTGCGTTCGCGGCAGAACAGCACGTACTCGCCATGCTGGCGACCGGGCATCAGCACGATCACCGCTTCCGGCTCGGGGAAACCGCTCAGGTACTGGAAGTCGCTGTCCTGGCGATAGACGTGCTCCACATCGCGATTGCGGATCGCCACGGCGGCAGCCGGCAGGATCGCGATGCTGTTGGGTTCCATCTGCGCCATGAGCGCCTTGCGACGCCGGGTGTATTCCGCTTTGGGGATATGGATCATGGGCAGATTGGCTTCCTTTCTCTTTTAGTGCAGCGAAGGCTTGGGTGCAGCAGGCTCAGCGGACTTCCTGGTCTCGGTGAACAGCAGCAACGGCGCGACGCGCAGGTATTCCATGACTTCCATGTAGTCGCCTTCGCCGTCTTCGGACTCTTCCAGGGCATCTTGCACCTGGGAGATGGCCGCCAGGTCCTGCAGCACTTCCTTGGCGTCGGTGCTCAGTTCCAGGCCGCTGGCGTTCACGCCGAAACCGTGGAGGAAGCCCTGGCACCATTGGCCGAGTGCGGCGGCGCGCTCAGTGAGCGGTGCATCGTCGGTCGGCAGCAGCAGGACCACGGTGACGTCATCACCGGTCAGCTCGCCCTTGACCATCTCTTGCAGGCCGATAAGCGCGTTACGCACGTTGTCGGTCGGTTCGGTTTCCAGCAGCTCGGCCACATCGGCCAGCCAGTTGTCGGCATCAAAGCCAACACCGGTGCAACTGCGGCCGAGCAGCACGCCATGCAGCTCGGCGGGCGAGCAAGGATGGCCGCTGGTGCTCAGCAGTTTGGAAAAAGCATCGTACGGGGAGTTCTGAATGGGCATGGTGAGCTAGGCGCCAGACGGCGCAATGTCTAGAATGGAGCGCTGTATCCTAGCACCGGCAGACGCACCAAGACTATCGAGGGCGTCAGATCGTTTATCCTGCAGTTGCCATTCATCAGACAAATCCAGTGGAACCCAATGGAAGACACCGACCTGCAAGCGCTGATGGCCAGACTCGAATTGCTAATTACTCGGGTCGAGCAACTTAAGAGTCAAAACGGACTCCTATTAGCTCAGGAAAAGACCTGGCGCGAGGAACGCGCTCACCTCATTGAAAAAAACGAAATCGCCCGGCGTAAGGTCGAATCGATGATTTCGCGCCTGAAGGCCCTGGAGCAAGACTCATGAGTTCAAGCAATAGCGTCACCGTGCAGATCCTCGACAAAGAATATTCGATCATCTGCCCCCAGGAAGAGCGCAACAACCTGGTGAGCGCCGCCCGCTACCTGGACGGCAAGATGCGCGAAATCCGCAGCAGCGGCAAAGTCATTGGTGCCGACCGCATCGCCGTAATGGCCGCCCTGAACATTACCCACGACCTGCTGCATAAGCAGGAACGCCCTGACGTACAGGCCAGCGGCTCGACACGTGAGCAGGTGCGCGACCTGCTCGAACGCGTGGACCTGGTGCTTTCCAGCGACACAGAGCAACCCAAGGGCTGATTGCCGCGACTGTTTAAGGTATACTCGCCCCACTCCCTGGCGTGCTTGCCAGTCGGCGATGTCCCGGAGCCGATTCGCACTACCCTGGAAGTTGCACGTTGGGCTGGTGTGCATGTCCGCTAGACGGAAAGCCTTAAAGCCTACTGCTTCTTCCACCTTGAACTTTCGGGTTCAAGGGCTGAGTCGACAGCGGCTCTGTCGGGGAGCCTGAATTCCAGAACTCAATGCCAGTCCCCGGACTGGCATTGTTTTATGAGCCGAAAAACCATGAACGAACCTGCGCCGCTTTCCCGTCCGCACCTTCGACGCATGTTGCGCAAAGCCCGCCGCGCCCTCACGCCGAGCGAGCAGCGCCAGGCCGCCCATGGCCTGTATCGGCAACTGGCACAGCACCCGCTGTTTCGCCGGGCCAAACATATTTCCCTGTATCTACCGACGGACGGTGAAATCGATCCGCGCCTGCTGCTGCGCGCCGCCCAGCGCCGGGGCAAGGTCACTTACCTGCCGGTGCTCAGCGCCTGGCCACGGACCAAGATGGTGTTCCAGCGCGTGAAGCCTGGGGAAACGCTGCTGCCCAATCGCTTTCGCATTCTGGAGCCACGGGTCAATGCCAGGCGCCAGCGCAAGGTGTGGGCGCTGGATCTGGTGTTGCTGCCGTTGGTGGGGTTCGATGATGCCGGTGGACGCTTGGGCATGGGCGGCGGTTTCTACGACCGCAGCCTCGCCTACCTGGCGCGTCGCCAGGGCTGGCGCAAGCCGACACTGCTGGGCCTGGCCCATGAATGTCAGAAGGTCGATCGATTGGCACAGGCCAGCTGGGATGTGCCGTTGGCTGGCACCGTTACCGACAGGCAGTGGTATGTCGCAGAAACGCCGCAGGAAGCTACGGCGCCTTGAAGAAGGGTCAGCGCTTGAAGGGTTGCGGCTGCTGCTGAGTCAGTTCAACTGGCGCATCGGTCTTGTTCGACCACAAGCTTTGCGCATACCCGGTGGTCACGACGCCCAGACCAAACAAAATCACCAATATCCATAGTAAATCCGGTTTACGTTGCATCGATTGCCCCCCTTCAGGCATCTCGTACACGATGACAACAACGTTCCAAGTAGTCCGTTGCAGCTGCGTCAAGCTTAAAATCCCGGCATTCTGCGATAACGTGAACCAACACGCAAACCTTGACGCCAACCGACTGTCGGTTTGTCATCAAATTGCCTGACAACTTGCCCACTGCTTTTTCAGGAGCGCAAAAATGGCCTACTGGCTGATGAAATCCGAGCCCGAAGAACTCTCCATCAACGGCCTGGAAACGCTGGGCGAAGCGCGCTGGGACGGGGTCCGCAACTACCAGGCACGCAACTTTCTGCGCGCCATGGCAGTGGGTGACCAATTTTTCTTCTACCACTCCAGTTGCCCCGAGCCCGGCATTGCCGGCATCGGCAAGATCATCGCGGCCGCCTATCCGGACCCTACCGCACTGGAGCCGGACAGCCACTACTTCGACGCCAAGGCCACCCCGGAGAAAAACCCGTGGAGCGCGATCAATGTCGCGCACGTCCAGACCTTTCCCAAGGTGCTGGGCCTGGGCTACCTGAAACAGCAAACCGCCCTCGCCGAATTGCCCCTGGTACAAAAAGGCAGTCGCTTGTCCGTGATGCCGGTCACGGCAGAGCAATGGGCGGCGGTGCTGGCACTGCGCTGACCAGAACCCTGCGGTCACGCTCCCGGCGCATGCATCTGCACCTGAACCGGGTTAGGCTTGCGCTTCATTTGACCGGCATCAACGCCCCTCGGGCTGCCTCGGTCAAACTAGGACGCTAACGCCGCAGGATGCACCCATGTCGATCACCCCCCGCTCCTCCCACCTGTTTGCCGCTTTGTTGATTGCCTTGTTGCTCGCCGCCGGCGGCTTCGGTTACTGGAAGTCCACCCAGGATCGCCTGCCCGAAGGCTTGGGCATGGGCAACGGTCGCCTGGAGTCCACCGAAGTGCAGATCGCCGCCAAGATCCCCGGTCGCCTGGCCGAGGTGCGGGTGGATGAAGGTGACAAGGTGCTCAAGGGCCAGTTGCTGGCGCGCATGGACACCCGCACCCTGGAAGCCCAGCGCGCCCAGGCCGAAGCCGAAGTGCTGCGCGCCAGGGAAAACTTCGCCGCCGCCGAGGCCAATGTGCAACTGCGTCAAAGCGAGCAACTGCTGGCCAACCAGGAACTCAAGCGTACCCAGGAACTGTACAAGCGCGGCTTTGCCAGCAGCCAGTTGATCGACCAGCAACAGGCCCGCCAGAACACCGGCAACGCCGCCGTGATCGCCGCGCAAGCCCAGGTCAATTCGGTAAAGGCCGCCATTGGTGCCGCCCAGGCCCAAGTCGCCCAGTTGACCAGCGAAATCGACGACAGCAGCCTGCGCGCGCCCATCGACGGCATTATCCAGCTGCGCCTGGCCGAGCCCGGCGAGGTCCTCGGTGCCGGCGGACGCGTGCTGTTGCTGATCGATCCCGAGGATCAGTACATGAACCTCTACCTGCCCGCCTCCGTCACCGGCCGCCTGACGGTTGGCAGCGACGCACGCATCCTGCTCGATGCCCTGCCCCAGCAACCGTTGCCGGCCAAGATCAGCTTTGTCGCGGCCAAATCGCAGTTCACCCCCAAGGAAGTCGAAACCCGCGACGAACGCCAGAAACTGGTGTTTCGCGTCAAGCTGCGCCTGACCCAACCCAGCGCCGTGCCCCAGGCCAAACCGGGCATGCCCGGCGCCGGCTACGTGCGCATGGCTGACATCGACTGGCCGGCCAACCTGCAATGACCGGCCTGGCGCTGCACGCCACCGCCATCAACCACCGTTACGGCAAGCAGCAGGCCTTGATCGACATCGCCTTCAGCCTGCCCACCGGCACGCGCTGCGGTCTGATCGGCCCGGATGGGGCCGGCAAGTCGAGCCTGTTGGGATTGATCGCCGGGGTTAAAAAGCTCCAGGACGGCCAACTGGAGGTGCTCGGCGGCTCAATCGCCAACCGTCGTCACCGCAACAGCCTGTACCCACGCATCGCCTTCATGCCCCAGGGCCTGGGCGGCAACCTGTACCCCGAACTGTCCATCCGCGAAAACATCCGCTTCTTCGCCACGCTGTTCGGCCTGTCCAAAGCCGACTGCGACCAGCGCATGCACAACCTGCTGTTGGCCACCGACCTTGCACGCTTTGCCGAGCGCCCGGCCGGCAAGCTCTCCGGCGGCATGAAGCAGAAGCTCGGCCTGTGCTGCGCGCTGATCCACGACCCGGACTTGTTGATCCTCGACGAACCCACCACCGGCGTCGACCCGCTGTCGCGGCGGCGCTTCTGGGAACTGGTCGAGACCGTACGCAGCGAGCGTCCGCAACTGACGCTGCTGGTGGCCACGGCCTATATGGAGGAGGCCGAGCAATTCGAACATTGCATGATGCTCGACCGTGGCAAGCTGATCGCCGACGGGCTCAGCAGCGAACTGGCGGCAGCGACCCCCAGCGGCAAACTGGATGAGGCCTTCACCCACTTCCAGGGCGACAGCGCCCATGACAACCAACCGCTGGTGATCCCGCCCAGGGAAAACGCCAACACCGATATCGCCATCGAAGCCCACGACCTGACCCTGCGCTTCGGCGACTTCACGGCGGTGAACAAGGTCAGCTTTGCCATCGGCCGTGGCGAGATCTTCGGCTTCCTCGGCTCCAACGGCTGCGGCAAGACCACCACCATGAAAGTCCTCACCGGGCTGATGCCGGCCACCGAAGGCAGCGCCACGCTGCTGGGCCACCCGGTGAACGCCAAGGACCTGGCCACCCGCAAGCGCGTAGGGTTCATGTCGCAAAGCTTCTCGCTGTATGGCGAGCTGAGCGTGCGCCAGAACCTGGTGTTGCACGCGCAACTGTTCGATTTGCCCAAGGCCGACAGCGGCCCGCGCATCGATGAGCTGATCAAGCGTTTCGACCTCGGTGAGGTGGCCGAGCAGCCCTCCGGGGAGCTGCCCCTCGGCCTGCGCCAACGCTTGTCATTGGCCGTGGCGGTGCTGCATCGGCCGGAAGTGTTGATCCTCGATGAGCCCACCTCGGGCGTCGACCCGGCAGCCCGGGATGATTTCTGGCGACTGTTGATCGAGTTGTCCCGTGAACAAGGGGTAACGATCTTCCTGTCTACCCACTTCATGAATGAAGCCCAGCGCTGCGACCGCATCTCCTTGATGCATGCCGGCAAGGTACTGGCCTGCGACACACCGGATGCACTGCAACGGCAGTTCAACGGCGACACCCTGGAAGCCGCGTTCGTCACCTGCCTTGAGCAAGCCCAAGGCGATGCCGAACCCGCCACGTCGGCCAAAACCGTCAGCGAAACCCATGCGCCGCCCATCAGCAAGCGTGGTTTCAGCCTGTCTCGCCTGCTGGCCGTGGCCAGCCGCGAAGGCAAGGAACTGCTGCGCGACAAAGTGCGCATGGCCTTCGCCCTGCTCGGTGCGATGTTCATGATGGTGATCTTCGGCTACGGCATTTCCCTGGACGTGGAAAACCTCGCCTTCGCCGTCTACGACCAGGACCAGACGCCACAAAGCCGCGCCTATCTGGAAGCCTTCCGCAGCTCGCGCTACTTCGCCGAGCAGGCGCCGATCCAGGATGCCAATGAATTACACCGACGCCTGCAACGCTCGGAAATCAAACTGGCCCTGGAGATCCCACCCGGCTTTGGTCGCGATCTCTATGCCGGGCGCCAACCCACCGTGGCCGCGTGGCTCGATGGCGGCATGCCGTTTCGTGCGGAAACCAGCCGCAACTATGTCGAAGCCGTGCACCAAGGCAACCTGCAGCAACTGGCCGAACTGAGCAGCCTGCCGCGCAGCACCCAGGCAGTCGCCAAACTGGAAACCCGTTTTCGCTATAACCAGGACGTGGTCAGCGTGAATGCCATCGGCCCCGGCGTGATGGCACTGATCCTGGCGTTTATCCCGGCGATGCTCACCGCCCTGGGCATCGTGCGCGAGAAAGAACTGGGTTCGATCACCAACTTCTACGCCACACCCCTGACGCGCCTGGAATTCCTGCTCGGTAAACAGGCGCCTTACCTGGCCGTGAGCCTGGTCAACCTGGCGCTGCTGGTGGCGATGAATCGCTGGCTGTTCGGTGTGCCGTTCAAGGGCAGCGGCCTGACGCTGGCGTTTGGCGGGCTGCTGTATGTGCTGGCCACCACCAGCATGGGCCTGCTGATTTCCGCGTTCACCCGTACCCAGATCGCGGCGATCCTCGGCACCATGATCATCACCAGCCTGCCAACCATCCAGTTTTCCGGGCTGATCGTGCCGCGCTCGTCCCTGGAAGGCGCCGCCGCCTTGATGGGCGCACTGTTTCCGGCCGGGCACTTTTTGGATATTGCCGTGGGTACCTTCACCAAGGCCTTGGACCTGCGCCAGTTGTGGCCGCAATGCCTGGCGCTGTTCGGCTTCTTTATCGGGTTCACCGGGTTGAGCCTGGTCATGCTCAAGAAGCAGGAGGCCTGATGCACAAGCTCGCACACATCTTCCGGCTGGGCATCAAGGAACTCACCAGCCTGCGCCACGACAGCGTCTTGCTGCTGTTTCTGTTCTACGCCTTCACCGTCGCCATCTACATGCCCGCCGCCGGCTCGGTGATCGGCGTGCACAACGCCAGCGTAGCGTTTGTCGATGAAGACCACAGCGCGCTCTCACGGCAGATGGCCGAGGCGCTGCAACCGCCCGAGTTCCAAGCACCGGCACCGTTGGCCTATGACCAGTTGGACAAGGTGATGGACAGCGGCCAGTACACCTTCGTGATCAACGTACCGGCCAACTTCCAGGCCGACCTGTTGGCCGGTCGCCAGCCTGGCGTGCAGGTGAACGTCGATGCCACGGCGATGAGCCAGGCGTTCATGGGCGCGGGCTATATCGGGCGGATCTTCCAGCGCGAATTGCTCAACTACAGCGGGCAAACCGACGCCACCCGCCAGGCGCCCGCGCTGCTCACGACCCGAGCACTGTTCAACACCAATCTGGAGGGCGGCTGGTTCCTGGCCGTGATCCAGATCGTCAACAACATCACCATCCTGGCCATCGTGCTCACCGGCACCGCGCTGTTGCGCGAGCGCGAGCACGGCACCCTCGACCACCTGCTGGTACTGCCGCTGACCGCACTGGAAATCATGCTGGCGAAAATCTGGAGCAATATGCTGGTGGTGGTGCTGTGCACCTGGCTATCGCTGGAGGTGGTGGTCAAAGGGCTGCTCGGCGTGCCGCTGGCCGGGTCGCTGGGGTTGTTCCTGTTTGTGACTGCCCTGTATCTGTTTGCCAGTACGGCACTGGGGATCTTCCTCGCCACCCTCGCCCGCTCGACGCCGCAGTTCGGCTTGCTGGCGATTCCGGTGATTATCCCGATGCTGCTGTTGTCAGGCGGCAGCACGCCGCTGGACAGCATGCCCGAGTGGTTGCAGTGGGTGATGCAGGGCTCGCCGTCGACGCACTTTGTGAGCCTGAGCGCAGCGATTTTGTTTCGCGACGCGGGGGTGAGTGTGGTGTGGCCGGACTTGCTGGCGCTGGCGGGGATCGGGCTGTTGTTTTTTGCGGTGGCGTTGGCGCGGTTCAGGAAGAGCCTGGCTTCCTGACGAAGCCCCCGTAGCAGCTGCCGAGCGCAAGCGAGGCTACGTCGGCCGCGCTGCCGATTCAGGACCGAGTCGCGCCCTACGCAGCCTCGCTTGCGTTCGGCAGCTGCTACGGGGCAGCGCGTTACTGAATGATCAGGTTATTGAACAGCAGATCTTCCACCATGGGCTTGCCCGTCTCGTCGTTCATCACTTGCTGGGTTTGCTTGAGGGCTTCCTGGCGCAGCTTCTCCTTACCGTCGACCGTGCTCATGGCCTCGTTGGTCTGCTGGGTGAACAGCGCGACCAACTGGTTACGGATCAATGCGTCGTTGGCCTTGACCGCTTTGGCGGCTTCTTCGCCGGTCACGCGCAGGGCGATGTCGGCCTTGAACACTTTGAGCTTGGCTGTGCCATCCAGGCCGTAGTTACCCACGAACGGTGGGCTCAGGCTGATGTAACTGACCTTCGGCGCCTCGCCTTCTTTGGCTTCTTCGGCCTGGGCTGCCATCGGCAAGGTCAGGGCCAGCATCAATAGGATCCACGCTTTCACAGTTCATTCCTCACATTCGGTTGCCGGGTAGCATAACGCTAGCAAGGCAGAGCACAAGCTTATGGCGACTTATCAGGGCCGAGCATGCTCGTTGACCCGCAGGCCTACCCTCCTACACTTATCGGCCACGACACCAAAAGGAATAGCCCGATGAAAGCTGTGCTGTGCAAAGCCTTCGGCCCCGCCGAAACCCTGGTGCTGGAAGACGTCGCGAGCCCCACGATCAAGAAGAACGAAATCCTGCTCGACGTGCATGCCGCCGGGGTCAACTTCCCCGATACCCTGATCATCGAGGGCAAATACCAGTTCAAGCCGCCCTTCCCGTTCTCGCCGGGTGGCGAGGCGTCGGGGGTGGTCAGCGAAGTGGGGGAAAAGGTCAGCCACCTGAAAGTCGGTGACCGGGTCATGGCGCTCACTGGCTGGGGCAGCTTCGCCGAACAGGTCGCGGTGCCAGGCTACAACGTGCTGCCGATCCCGCCGAGCATGGACTTCAACACCGCCGCCGCCTTCAGCATGACCTACGGCACCTCGATGCACGCGCTCAAACAACGCGCCAACCTGCAACCCGGCGAAACCCTGCTGGTCCTCGGCGCTTCCGGCGGCGTGGGCCTGGCCGCCGTGGAAATCGCCAAGGCCATGGGCGCGCGGGTGATCGCCGCCGCGAGCAGCGCCGACAAACTCGCCGTGGCCAAGGCCGCCGGCGCCGATGAGTTGATCAACTACAACGAAGCCAACCTCAAGGACGAGATCAAGCGCCTGACCGACGGCAACGGCGCCGATGTGATCTACGACCCGGTGGGCGGCGACCTGTTTGACCAAGCCATTCGCGCGATTGCCTGGAACGGCCGCCTGCTGGTGGTGGGTTTTGCCAGCGGGCGCATCCCGGAGCTGCCGGTGAACCTGGCGCTGCTCAAGGGTGCGGCGGTGGTCGGGGTGTTCTGGGGCTCGTTCGCCCAGCGCCAGCCCCAGGACAATGCGGCGAACTTCCAGCAACTGTTCACTTGGTTCGGTGAGGGCAAGCTCAAGCCGTTGGTGTCGCAGGTGTATCCGCTGGAGCAGGCTGCCCAGGCGATCAATGACCTCGGCCAGCGCAAGGCCGTCGGCAAGGTCGTCGTCCAGACCCGCTAACCGATCTGAAATGCAATCAAATGTGGGAGGGGGCAAGCCCCCTCCCACATTTGTTCTCCTGCGGTCTTAAAATCGATAACGACCCACACGTATCCATTTACGACATGTTCATAAGAGAACATGCAATTGCTCTCATTTCCTGTGTTTGCGCATAAGAGGCAATGCTATTTTCGGTAACGAAACTGTAACATTCGCATCCGCAGTCAAAACAAGAAATTTGGAGCTCTTGAATGTTTGCTTTCTTTCGTCCTGCCGCACACCAGGCGCCTCTGCCTGAAGAAAAAATCGACAGTACCTACCGACGGCTGCGCTGGCAGATCTTCGCCGGTATTTTCTTCGGTTATGCCGGGTATTACCTGCTGCGCAAGAACTTCTCCCTGGCCATGCCCTACCTGATCGACGAGGGTTACACCCGAGGTGAGCTGGGCCTGGCGATGTCGGCCATTGCGATCGCCTATGGCCTGTCCAAGTTCCTCATGGGCCTGGTGTCCGACCGCTCCAACCCGCGTTACTTCCTGCCCTTCGGCCTGCTGGTATCGGCCGGGGTAATGTTCATTTTCGGTTTCGCGCCTTGGGCGACGTCCAGCGTGACCATGATGTTCATTTTGCTGTTCATCAACGGCTGGGCCCAGGGCATGGGCTGGCCGCCCAGCGGCCGGACCATGGTGCACTGGTGGTCGCAGAAAGAACGCGGCGGCGTGGTGTCGGTGTGGAACGTGGCGCACAACGTCGGCGGCGGCCTGATCGGCCCGTTGTTCCTGCTGGGCATGGCCTGGTTCAACGACTGGCATGCGGCGTTCTATGTACCGGCCACGGTGGCCTTGGCGGTGGCGGCGTTTGCCTTCATCACCATGCGCGACACCCCGCAATCGGTGGGCCTGCCGCCGATCGAGCAGTACAAGAATGATTACCCGGAAGGCTACGACGCCAGCCACGAAGACGAATTCAGCGCCAAGGAAATCTTCGTCAAGTACGTGCTGCGCAACAAAATGCTCTGGTACATCGCCTTCGCCAACGTGTTCGTCTACCTGCTGCGTTACGGCGTATTGGATTGGGCACCGACCTACCTCAAGGAAGCCAAGCACTTCACGGTGGATAAATCGTCCTGGGCGTACTTCTTCTACGAGTGGGCAGGTATTCCGGGCACGCTGTTGTGCGGCTGGATGTCGGACAAGATCTTCCGTGGCAACCGTGGCCTGACCGGCATCGTGTTCATGGCGCTGGTGACCGTGGCGACCCTGGTGTACTGGCTCAACCCGCCGGGCAACCCGATGGTCGACATGATCGCGCTGTTCTCGATCGGCTTTTTGATCTACGGCCCGGTGATGCTGATCGGCCTGCAGGCGCTGGAACTGGCACCGAAGAAAGCCGCCGGTACGGCTGCGGGCTTCACCGGTCTGTTCGGCTACCTGGGCGGTTCGGTGGCAGCCAGTGCGGCCATGGGCTACACCGTGGACCATTTCGGCTGGGACGGTGGTTTCGTGCTGCTGATCGGCGCATGCCTGCTGGCCATCGCGTTCCTGATCCCAACGCTGTGGCACACCAACAGCGTCAGCTCGGCGCGTTAATCGCCTGAGCAATCCTTGGCACAACGCTTGAGCCGCGCCTCCAGGTTTTTATCTGGCATGGCGTGGCTACGCAGGGCGTTGACGGTCTGCTCGACATAATCGCGAGTGGTGCCGTAACGCCCGCAAGCGCTTTGCAGCACGTGGTTCAGCACGATATCGGGCAGGTTGCCGGCGTAGCTGGGCAAGTGCCGCTCCAACACAAACCCCAACGCCTGCACCTGGCTGCCATCTTCAAGGCGGCAACTGAGCCAGTGCGGCCGGTAGGACGGGTAAGGCATCTCGCGCTGCCACAAGGCGTAAAGCGAAGCCTCCAGTTGATCTTCCGGCAAGCGATAGGCAAAGCCGCTGCACGAGCCTCCGCGATCCAGGCCAAAGACCAGGCCCGGCAACTCCGGCGTGCCCCGATGCTCGTGGGACCACAGGTACAGGCCCCGGTGATAACCGTGGACCCGTGCCCGCACCCGCTCAGTCGACGAACATTCCGGGCGCCAAATCAGCGAACCATACGCAAATAGCCAGACCGGGCCACCCTTGTGCCGGCCCATGGTGGCCTGCATCGAGCTCATTAACTGTTCGTGAGTGAGTTGCGGCCCCAGATCGAGCCGCGGAGGGTAAGCCAATTGCAGAAGATCGGATTCAATGGCGGTCATGGCGAAAAGCGGTACGCCTCCTGTGTGTTACCAGTTGTAAGCAACTTTACCGTAATAAAACGCGCCGCTGTAACCGTACGGCGAAAAAGTGCTATAGGCCAGATTGCCACCACTGCTGGCGAAGGCGTTGACCTTCTCCGGGTATTTATCGGTGACGTTGTCGCCGCCCAGGGTGAAGGTCCAATTCTTCAGCCTGTAGTCCGCCGACAGGTCCAGCACCCAGGCCGCCTTGAAGGTCTGGTCGTTGACCTTGTCCGCCTGGTAGCTGGTGAATTCACCATAGCGCACCAGGTTGCTGTGCAGGGCCCAATGGCCGTAAGTGAAGTCGTTACCCAGGCTCAGCTTGTGCTGCGGCGTGGTATCCCCCAGCAAACCGATGCGCTCGCGGCGGTCCACGCGCACCAGGTTCGCGCCCAGGCTGTCGAGGATGGCCGGGTTGGCCTTCACATCCGTCACCTTGGTGTGGTTGTAGTTGTAGCCCACGGTGCTGTTCCAGCGGATGCCGCTGTCGAACTGATAGCGATAGTTGGCGACCAGGTCGACGCCGTCGGTGCTGGTGTCGGTGGCGTTAGTGAAGTAGCGGGCGGTGGTGTAGTCGATATTGCCGACACCGTTGGCCTGCAAATAGGCGCGCGTCGCCGCGTTTATGCCGAGGTTGGACGACAGGCTGATACGGTCACGGATGTCGATGCGGTACACATCCACCGTCACCGTCAGGTCATCGGCCGGCTCCAGCACCAGCCCAAGGCTGTAGTTGCGCGACTTCTCGGCCTTGAGGTCTTCGGCGCCGAGTAAACGCGCCACCTGGCTGTTGGCCGGGAAGGTGCCGGCTTCCTGGATGGTGCTGCCGATCAACTGCGATGAGGTGTAGGCAAAGTTCTGCTGGGCCAGGGACGGCGCGCGGAAACCGTTGGAAACACTGCCGCGCACAGCCACCTGCGGGGTGAAGTCATAACGGGCCGACAGCGAGCCGCTGACATTCGAGCCAAAATCGCTGTAGTCCTCATGGCGCACCGCCGCCGAGGCACTGAGTTTTTCGGTGAAGTTGGTTTCCAGGTCCAGGTACTGGGCCCAGTTGTGGCGCGTGCTGGTGCCCGCGTCGGCATCACGGAAACCACCCAGTCCGGAACTGCCGGTCTGGAAGTAGGAGGCCGGCTCGCCCGCCTCGATTTCATAACCCTGGTGCAGGTATTCACCGCCAAACGCCACGGACACCGGGTAAGGCAGCCAGCCCACGTCGAACTCGCGGGACAGGTCCAGGCTGACTTGCTTCTGGTCGTTGCTCAGGGTGCCATTGTCAAACTTGCGCGGCGTGGCCAGGCCCAGGGAGGTGTTGATGGTTTCGGTGCTGAGTGCGTACTCGTTCTTGCCATAGTTGGCCGACAGGTCGTAATGCCAGTCGTAGGCCAGCAAACCGCGCAGGCCCACCACCAATGAGGTGTCTTCAAGGTTGCCCTTGATCAGCGGCAGGTAACCGTTGGGGTTGAGCGCCGGGATGTTGTTGGACGCATTACTCGCCCGGTAGAACGCCGCCGTCTCGCCGCGCCGCTTGCTGTAGCCGCCAAAGGTGTAGAACTCGGCCGCATCGTTGAAGGAATATTCGGAGTTGAACTGGAACTTGCCTTCATTGGTGGCCGGCTCACCCTGGCGGAACACCTGCTGGCCGTAAGTGGTAGAGCCAACGCTGCCAGGCCGGAAGTCTTTACCGGCACGGTTGGTGTAATCGTTATCGGCCCCTTCGGCCGACAGGTTGATAAAACCGTTGTCGCCCAGTGCCAGGCCGGTATTGCCGCTGACATTGCGCTGGATACCATCGCCCTTCTTGTATTCGCCGAACTTGGTGGAGATCGAACCGCCATGGTCGGCGTGCTTGAGGATCACGTTGATCACCCCGGCAATCGCATCCGAGCCGTAGCGGGCGGACGCACCGTCACGCAGCACTTCGATATGGTCCACCGCCGACAGCGGGATCGCGTTCAGGTCCGCCGGTGCCGACCCACGGCCCACCGCACCGCCCAGGTTGACGAAGGCACTGGTGTGGCGGCGCTTGCCGTTGACCAGCACCAGCACCTGATCGGGTGACAGGCCGCGCAACTGCGCAGGGCGCACCAGTTCGGCACCATCCACCAGGCTTGGGCGCGGGAAGTTGATCGACGGAATCAGGCGCGCCAGCACCGCCCCCAACTCATCAGAGCCCGTGCTGCGCAGGCTATCGCCGGAAATCACATCGATCGGAGACAGCGAAGCACTGGCGGTACGCTCCTGGGCGCGGGTGCCGGTGACGATCACGGTGTCGAGTTTGGGTGCATCGGTGGCGGGCGCTTCGGCCGCCAGGACAGGATTGAAGCCCACAGCGGCCAGCAAATTAGCCGACAAAATCGCTGTGTACAGCGCGTGTTGCGTGTAGCTCCCCATACCGCTCCCCTTTGAATCAAGAATCAGAACGTCAGTGTTCTGAGTTCGCAAGATCGATCCGGCTGGCGGGCGGTGGCGGTCAGTTAATGGTTATTGGAAGAAAATCGGTAGTCCGTTGAGATATAGCTTAAAGATATTTATGTAACAAATTAAATACCTTTAAAGCATAAGCGAATGCATAAGCCCGACGCCCTTTCGTCAGGATTGCACAGGGCAATCCGGCTACTTTCAGCCCCGGTTCAGCCTGGGAGCACGCCAAGCCGTCAAACTGGCGCGCACGTCCACGACCCACCTAGCCGCCCATCAAACCGCCTATCGAGGTCGCACCCATGAAGAAATTTCGACTGCCTGGCCTGCTGTTCCTGGCCCAGGCCACCACCGCACTGGCTGGCGAAACACCGCCTGCCGAGGACGACAAAGGCTTCTGGTACGCGCAGACCAGCGTCTATACCCGGCACTTCGCGCCGGACAAAGACCACAACAACAACCAGGACCTGATCGGCCTGGAGCGCAATGAGGCATCAGGATTGGTGTATGGCGGGGCGACGTTTCGCAACTCTTTCAGCCAGCGCTCCTACTACGTCTACGCAGGCAAGCGCTATGAGATAACCGACTCTGCGGTGTACCTGAAGGTCACAGGCGGGGCGATCCAGGGCTATCGCGGCAAATACCGTGACAAGATCCCCCTCAACCGTTTCGGTGTGGCGCCGGTGATCATCCCGTCGGTAGGCACCCATTACGGGCCGGTGGCAGCGGAACTGGTGCTGCTGGGGTTCAATGCGGCAATGGTCACGACCGGAGTGCGATTCTGAGCGAGCGCAAGCCCCGCTCCACAGTTCGGTTGCGTCAGGGCCGCGGGGCGTAGGCGAATACGTCGGCGCGCATCTGGTGCGCATCCATGCCGGCATCGACCAGTGCATCCAGCGTGCCGTAGATCATCGCCGGTGAACCGCTGGCGTAGACATGCACCGCCTTGAGGTCGGCAATGTCTTCGCACACCGCTTCATGCAGCAGGCCGCAGCGCCCTTCCCAGCCACACAGGTCGCTGACCACCTTGTGCAGGAACAGGTTGGGCAGTTGCAACCATTGGTCCCAGTGCTCGATCTCGTAGAAATCTTCCGGGCGACGCACGCCCCAGTACAGGTGCACCGGGTGCTTGAAGCCGGACGCGCGGCAATGCTCGATCAGGCTGTGCATCTGCGCCATGCCGGTCCCGGCGGCGATCAGCACCAATGGCCCGTCCGGCAGCTCGGCCAGGTGGGTGTCGCCAAAGGGCAGCTCGATGCGCGCCATCTGGTTGCGCTGCAATTGCTCCAGCAAGTTGCGCGCGCTGTCCTCGCGGGCCAGTACATGCAGTTCCAGCTCGCGACCGGCGTGGGGCGCCGACGCCAGGGAAAATGCCGACTTCTCGCCATTCTCCCGCTCGATCATCAGGTATTGCCCGGCGTGGTAGCGCACCGCCTTGCCGGCCGGGGCCCGCAGGCGCACACGCCACACATCGCCGCCCACTTCCACGCACTCGCTCAATTGGCACGACAACTTGCGCAACGGCAACTCTCCCGGCGCCAGCACGCCATCCCACAACACAACGCAATCTTCCAGCGGCTCGGCGATGCAGGTGTAGAACTCGCCATGGTCGCGCACTTCACCGGCTTGCTGCACCCGGCCCTCCACCAGCAGTGCGGCGCACACGTGGCACACGCCATTGCGACACGCCTGGGGGCATTCGTAGCCCAGGCGGCGCGCGCCTTCGAGGATTCGCTCGCCGGGGACCAGCTCCAGCACGGCGCCGGAAGGTTGCAGGGTTACACGCATCAATCTATTCCCAATTCTTTCCAAATCGCATCGACACGTGCCGTGACGGCCTCATCCTTGACGATCACCCGGCCCCACTCGCGGGTCGTTTCACCCGGCCATTTGTGGGTAGCGTCCAGGCCCATCTTCGAGCCCAGCCCCGACACCGGCGACGCGAAGTCGAGGTAGTCGATCGGCGTGTTATCGATCATCACCGTGTCGCGCTTGGGGTCCATGCGCGTGGTGATGGCCCAGATCACATCGTTCCAGTCCCGGGCATTGATGTCGTCGTCGGTGACGATAACGAACTTGGTGTACATGAACTGTCGCAAAAACGACCACACACCCAGCATGACCCGCTTGGCATGGCCGGGATACGACTTCTTCATGGTCACGATGGCCATGCGATACGAACAGCCTTCCGGCGGCAGGTAGAAGTCGGTGATTTCCGGGAATTGCTTCTGCAGGATCGGCACGAACACTTCGTTCAGCGCCACCCCCAGAATCGCCGGCTCATCTGGCGGACGGCCGGTGTAGGTGCTGTGGTAGATCGGCTTGATCCGATGGGTGATGCGCTCGACGGTGAACACCGGGAAGCTGTCGACTTCGTTGTAATAGCCGGTGTGGTCGCCGTACGGGCCTTCATCGGCCATCTCGCCGGGGTGAATCACGCCTTCGAGGATGATTTCAGCGGTGGCCGGCACTTGCAGGTCATTGCCACGGCACTTCACCAGTTCGGTGCGGTTGCCACGCAACAGGCCGGCGAAGGCGTATTCGGACAGGCTGTCGGGCACCGGGGTCACGGCGCCGAGGATGGTCGCAGGGTCGGCGCCCAGGGCCACAGACACCGGGAACGGCTTGCCGGGGTGCTTCTCGCACCATTCACGGAAGTCCAAGGCACCGCCACGGTGGCTCAGCCAACGCATGATCACCTTGTTGCGGCCGATCACTTGCTGGCGGTAGATCCCCAGGTTCTGGCGGTCTTTGTTCGGGCCTTTGGTGACGGTCAGGCCCCAGGTGATCAGCGGGCCGACGTCGCCGGGCCAGCAGGTTTGCACGGGGAGCATGGCGAGGTCGACGTCATCCCCTTCGATGACCACTTCCTGGCACACCGCGTCCTTGACCACCTTGGGTGCCATGGCAATGATCTTGCGGAAGATCGGCAGCTTCGACCAGGCATCCTTCAAGCCCTTGGGCGGCTCGGGTTCCTTGAGGAACGCCAGCAGCTTGCCGATCTCGCGCAATTCGCTGACCGCCTCGGCGCCCATGCCAAAGGCCACACGCTCGGGAGTACCGAACAGGTTGCCGAGCACCGGTATGTCAAAACCGGTCGGGTTCTCGAACAGCAGCGCCGGGCCCTTGTTACGCAAGGTGCGGTCGCAAATCTCAGTCATTTCCAGCACCGGTGAAATCGGCATCTGGATACGTTTCAACTCTCCGCGCTGCTCAAGTTGCTGCACGAAATCCCGAAGATCCTTGAATTTCATTAACCATGCCACCCGTAAAATAGGCGTACATCCTACCTGCTCTGAGGGCTGCTGGCAGCTTATCGAGATGCATTTGGCCGTTGCAGGGACCGAAAAACCGACACAAAAAAAATGGCGCCCCTGGGGGCGCCATTTTTTCGGACCTGAAACGTCGTTATTACTTACGTTTCATCGACAGGAAGAACTCGTCGTTGGTCTTGGTGGTTTTCAACTTGTCGATCAGGAACTCGATGGCTGCCACTTCGTCCATCGGGTGCAGCAGCTTGCGCAGGATCCACATGCGCTGCAGTTCGTCGTCGGCGGTCAGCAACTCTTCGCGGCGGGTGCCGGAGCGGTTGATGTTGATCGCCGGGAACACGCGTTTTTCCGCGATGCGACGGTCCAGGGGCAGTTCCATGTTGCCGGTACCCTTGAACTCTTCGTAGATCACTTCGTCCATCTTCGAACCGGTTTCAACCAGTGCGGTGGCGATAATGGTCAGCGAGCCGCCTTCTTCGATGTTCCGCGCGGCGCCGAAGAAACGCTTCGGTTTCTCCAGGGCGTGGGCATCGACACCACCGGTGAGGACCTTGCCGGAGCTCGGGATCACGGTGTTGTAGGCACGGGCCAGACGGGTGATGGAGTCGAGCAGGATCACCACATCCTTCTTGTGTTCGACCAGGCGCTTGGCCTTCTCGATCACCATTTCGGCAACCTGCACGTGGCGGGTCGGCGGCTCATCGAACGTCGAGGCAACCACTTCGCCGCGCACGGTGCGCTGCATTTCGGTGACTTCTTCCGGACGCTCATCGATCAGCAATACGATCAGGTGAACTTCAGGATTGTTACGTGCGATGTTCGCTGCAATGTTCTGCAGCATGATCGTCTTACCGGCTTTCGGCGGTGCGACGATCAGGCCACGCTGGCCTTTGCCGATCGGGGCGCACAGGTCGATCACGCGACCGGTCAGGTCTTCGGTGGAACCGTTACCGGCTTCCATCTTCATGCGCACGGTCGGGAACAGCGGCGTCAGGTTCTCGAAGAGAATCTTGTTTTTCGCGTTCTCGGGACGATCGAAGTTGATCGTGTCGACCTTGAGCAGGGCGAAGTAACGCTCGCCTTCCTTCGGTGGGCGGATCTTGCCAACGATGGTGTCACCGGTGCGCAAGTTGAAGCGACGGATCTGGCTCGGCGAGACATAGATGTCGTCTGGGCCGGCGAGATAGGAGGCGTCTGCAGAGCGGAGGAAGCCGAAGCCGTCCTGGAGAATCTCCAGCACGCCATCACCGGAGATTTCCTCGCCGCTTTTCGCGTGCTTTTTCAGCAGGGAGAAAATCACGTCCTGCTTGCGCGAACGGGCCATATTTTCTATGCCCATTTCTTCGGCCAGTTGGAGCAGGTCGGTAATCGGCTTTTGCTTGAGTTCAGTCAGATTCATATAGGAATGACGTAATCATTTATGGAGGGGGGGAAATTAAGCTTTTGGCTTAATGAGGCCGCGCCGCGGAGAAGGCGACAGGATCGCGTACTAATCGAAAAGGAATGCGTCGGCGACGGCTTGCAGGGGGCAGTGGAGAAACCAGTGCGGGGCCGAATGTACCACCTGAGTTTCGGAGCGTCTAGCCCTGTTTCACGAAAAAGCCCCGCTATTTGCGGGGCTTTTTGACGACGCTTAGATGTTGGCGTCGAGGAAAGCTTGCAGCTGGGACTTCGACAGCGCACCCACCTTGGTGGCCTCGACGTTGCCGTTCTTGAACAGCATCAGCGTAGGAATACCGCGCACGCCATGCTTGGCCGGGGTTTCCTGGTTGTCGTCGATGTTCAGCTTGGCAATGGTCAGCTTGCCTTCGTAGGTGGTTGCAATGTCGTCCAGGACCGGAGCGATCATTTTGCAAGGGCCGCACCATTCAGCCCAGTAGTCAACCAGCACCGGGCCAGCAGCCTTGAGTACTTCGGCCTCAAAGGTCGCGTCGGTGACGTGCTTGATAAGATCGTTGCTCATGGATGTCTCCGGATTGTAAGCAAAAAAAACGTTGCCCATCATAGCCGCCCTTCCCCCGTTCAGGAAGCCGCCTCTGATTGAGTCTTCCTATGATGGCGCATGAGTTTGCGCATAGCCCAACTCAGGGCGTCACGGGAGTCACGAAGGCAATCCCCGTGCGCAACGCCGCGTTGCGTACGTGCTCCTGCATGGTTTTCTGCGCCGACGCACTGGCCCGCCGGGCCAGGGCGCGCAGGATTTTGCGATGTTCCTGCCAGGTTTCCATGGCCCGCTCCGGCCGGATGAACGGTAGTTTCTGGCTTTCCAGAAACACCTCGGCACTGGCACTCAGGATGCTCACCATCGCCTGGTTGCCGCTGGCCAGCAGGATGCGCTGGTGGAATTCGAAGTCCAGCCGTGCGGCCGCCTCGAAGTCGCCGGCCTTGAGCACCTTGCGCATGGCCTCGACGTTGTCTTCCAGGCTGTCCAGCTCATCGATCGTCAACGTGACCGCCGCCAAACCCGCCGCAAACCCTTCCAGCGCATAGCGCAACTGGAAGATATCGAGCGGCGTGGCCTGGGCTGCAAAAGGCCAGGCAAAGCCCGGCGCATCCTCCACCGCCTGCACGAACACACCTTTGCCCGGCTGCACACTGACCACACCCAAGGCGCTCAAGGACGACAGCGCCTCGCGCAGCGACGCCCGGCTGACGCCCAACTGCACCGCCAGGTCGCGCTGGGACGGCAGTACATCGCCAGGCCCGAAGCCTTGCTCCTTGATCAGTTTGCGGATGGCCTGCAGGGCCGCTTCCGGTACGGCTTGGGCGATGGAATTCATAAAAAACTCGAGGTTTTTGTCAACAGAACGGCTAGTTGTAAAGCTATTCGTGGACCACGGCAAGCCACGCCCCAAAGGGGCTCGCGCAGTTTTACCGACGCTCGAAAAGGGTGCGAAAACGCGCACAACTGTTCAGACCAGTAAGACCACCAAAGCTCAACAAACTCGCGCCTCGCAGACGATCTGCGCCGTACTGGCATGGGCTGTGCACTGAGCAAATCCAGAAAATTCCTTCGCCCTTCTCGGAGAGTTGCCATGACCAAGCGCTGCAGCGCCCTGCTCACTGCCCTGTTTGCCAGCCTGATGCTGAGCCAGGCACCCGCCCAGGCCAACGGTCTGGACGATATCGTCGCCCGTGGCACCCTCAAGGTCGCCGTGCCCCAGGACTTCCCGCCGTTCGGCTCGGTGGGCCCCGACATGAAGCCCCGTGGCCTGGACATCGACACCGCCAAACTGCTGGCCGACCAACTCAAGGTCAAGCTGGAGCTGACCCCGGTCAACAGCACCAACCGCATCCCGTTCCTCACCACCGGCAAGGTCGACCTGGTGATCTCCAGCCTGGGCAAGAACCCCGAGCGCGAAAAGGTCATCGACTTCTCCAAGGCCTACGCACCGTTCTACCTGGCCGTATTCGGCCCGCCTGATGCCGCCATCAGCAGCACCGACGACCTCAAGGGCAAGACCATCAGCGTGACCCGTGGCGCCATCGAAGACATCGAGCTGACCGCCGTAGCGCCGAAGGAAGCCACCATCAAGCGCTTCGAAGACAACAACTCCACCATCGCAGCCTACCTGGCCGGCCAGGTCGACCTGATCGCCAGCGGCAACGTGGTCATGGTGGCGATCAGCGAACGCAGCCCGAAACGCGTGCCGGCGCTGAAAGTGAAGCTCAAGGACTCGCCGGTGTACGTGGGCGTGAACAAGAACGAGCCGGCGCTTCTGGAGAAGGTCAACCAGATCCTGGTGGCGGCCAAGGCCGATGGCAGCCTGGAAAAGAACGCGATGCAGTGGCTCAAAGAGCCATTGCCTGCTGATCTCTGAAGCGGAGCTGATTGATGGCCTATCAATTCGACTTTGTGCCGGTGCTGGCCAATACCGATCTGCTGTTGCGCGGCGCGCTGTTCACCCTTGAGCTGACGGCCATCGGCGCAATCCTGGGCGTCGCCCTGGGCACTGTCGGCGCCGTGGTGCGGGCGTGGAAGATCCAGCCCTTTGCCTGGTTCTTCGGTGTGTATGTCGAGTTGATCCGCAACACGCCGTTCCTGGTGCAGTTGTTCTTCATCTTCTTCGGCCTGCCCTCCCTGGGATTGAAAATCACCGAGTGGCAAGCAGCCGTATTGGCGATGGTGATCAACCTGGGGGCCTACTCCACGGAGATCATCCGCGCCGGCATCCAGGCCATCCCGCGCGGGCAACTGGAAGCCGCCGCCGCGCTGGCGATGACGCGTTTCGAAGCGTTTCGCCATGTGGTGCTGCTGCCGGCGCTGGGCAAGGTGTGGCCTGCCCTGAGCAGCCAGATCATCATCGTGATGCTCGGTTCGGCGGTGTGTTCGCAGATCGCCACCGAGGAGCTGAGCTTTGCCGCCAACTTTATCCAGTCGCGCAATTTCCGCGCGTTCGAAACCTATGCCCTGACCACCCTGGTGTACCTGTGCATGGCGTTGATGATTCGCCAGTTGCTCAACTGGATCGGCCGCCGCTTTGTGATGAGGAATAGCCGATGAGTGATTTTTCCTTCTGGGACATCGTGCGCAACCTGCTTACGGGCCTGCAGTGGACGCTGTTGCTGTCGATCGTGGCGTTTATCGGCGGCGGCCTGATCGGTTTGCTGGTGATGACCATGCGCATCAGCCGCAAGGCATTCGCGCGCAATGTTGCGCGCACCTATATCGAACTGTTCCAGGGCACCCCGTTGTTGATGCAGCTGTTCCTGGTTTTTTTCGGCATTGCCCTGCTCGGCGTGGATATTTCGCCCTGGCTGGCGGCCGCGATCGCCTTGACGCTGTTTACCAGCGCCTACCTCGCCGAAATCTGGCGCGGCTGCGTCGACTCCATCGCCCATGGCCAGTGGGAAGCATCGGCCAGCCTGGCGTTGAACCCGCTTGAACAACTGCGCTACGTGATCCTGCCCCAGGCCCTGCGGATCGCCGTGGCGCCTACCGTGGGCTTCTCGGTGCAGGTGGTCAAAGGCACCGCCGTCACTTCAATCATCGGCTTTACCGAACTGACCAAGACCGGCGGCATGCTCGCCAACGCCACCTTCGAGCCCTTCATGGTCTACGGCCTGGTGGCCCTCGGTTACTTCCTGCTCTGCTACCCCTTGTCCCTCAGTGCGCGCTACCTGGAAAGGAGATTGCATGCCTCTGCTTAGAATTTCCGCCCTGCATAAGTATTACGGCGATCACCACGTCCTCAAGGGCATCGACCTGACCGTTGAAGAAGGCCAGGTCGTGGCAATCATCGGCCGCAGCGGCTCGGGCAAGTCCACCTTGCTACGGACCCTCAATGGCCTGGAATCGATCAACGACGGCGTGATCGAGGTGGATGGCGAATACCTCGACGCCGCCCGCGCCGACCTGCGCAGCCTGCGGCAGAAAGTCGGCATGGTGTTCCAGCAGTTCAACCTGTTCCCGCACCTGACCGTGGGCGAAAACGTCATGCTCGCACCGCAAGTGGTGCAGAAAGTGCCTAAGGCCAAGGCAGCACAACTGGCCAGGCAAATGCTGGAACGCGTGGGGTTGGGTGAGAAATTCGACGCGTTCCCCGATCGCCTGTCCGGCGGCCAGCAGCAACGCGTTGCCATCGCCCGCGCCCTGGCCATGTCGCCCAAGGTGCTGCTGTGCGATGAAATCACCTCGGCCCTGGACCCGGAGCTGGTCAATGAAGTACTCAGCGTGGTGCGCCAACTGGCCAAGGACGGCATGACCTTGATCATGGTGACGCACGAAATGCGCTTCGCCCGGGAAGTCGGCGACAAGCTGGTGTTCATGCACCAGGGCAAGGTGCATGAAGTCGGCGATCCGAAGGTATTGTTTGCCAACCCGCAGACTGCTGAGTTGGCGAACTTCATCGGCACTACCGAAGCGCACGCCTGATCGCCCAGCCATCGGGCACCATTTCGAAACGGCCTCCCCCCTCCAGCAGGGTTTTATCGCGCACGGCGGGGTGGGTGCCCGCTAGATAGGTATCGACCTGCACCTGAGCCGAAAAGACTCGACCGGCGATTGGCTGCCCGGCCCTCAGTGGCACCAGCACACCGCCGGGGCGCAGCTGCCCGTCTCGTTCAGTGCGGTTGTGCATCGACACCAGTTCGACGGCCTGGCCATCCAGCAATGCCTGCCGAAGGCTCAGATCAAAGCGCCCGTGATGGCCAAAACTGAAACCCTGCGCATCGGCTGGCGCACCGCGGAAACGCAGCGCAATCACCGCCGCCTCAGGGCAAACCACGCTGAGGTGCACCGTGCGTCTACCGATGGAAACACCGTGGGGTCCGGGCTGTGTGTCGACGCGCAACGGCCCGTAGTCGATCTGCGGCCGGCTCAATGACAGGTGGCATTCCGACGCCGAAACGTCAGCAATCATCAAGAGACCCGCCAGTAATCCCACCCCGCCTGGAAAGCGTCCCGAGGCAAGGGCAGCCTTAACGACAGACTGCCGAGGAGGTTTCATACAGTTGGCCGTCATAGCTGGGCTCCGCCAGATCGAGTTGCAGTTTGCAGGGAGTCGCATTCGGCGACGACAAGGTCAGTACCTGGGAATGCTCAATATTGTTGAGGAAGATCATTCCGTCCCCCACCACCGTGGTCAGGAACGTGTTATCGGCGGCAAGCACCGACGTCCCCTTGGGCAACGGCTGCCCGCTTGGGTCGCTGACACGCACCAGCATCCGGCGAACCTTCGAGACCTCAAACTCGACCGTACTGAACGAGCCTCGCCCGACCTCCAGCATCTTCGTGCCATTATTGAGATCAACCTGGCGTGGCAAGCTTTTACCGTCCACCTCGACAAGGCTGCCCTGATAAGCGGGTAAGCCGGGAATCACGGCCATTCCCCAGCGGTCGGTCCAGACGGGCCCCTGAGGGGTACTGATGCGAGCCCCCGGAATATTCCCCACCGACGCCACACCGAAAGTGTCCTCGACACGGTAGGGAGACAGTGTCAGGCCTCGCTCGTGAGCAACCACGGCGCCTTGTAGCTGCACGCTATAGATCGTGCTGGACGAGTCTCGATTGAGCCCCAGGCCGAGCTGGGTATAACGAGACGTCGCGTTGAGCGTTCCACCCACCGACTGATCGCTGGTACCTCTCAGGTCGCGTTCGCCCCTTAACTCGTAGTTCAGGGTGTCATTCACGCGCTCGCTGTAGGCTGTACCGATACCGGCATGACGCCCTTGGCGTCGAACCGTCGAGGTCACGGAGCGGTCACTGCCCAGTGGAACAGTGATCTGCAAGCGCATGCCCAAGCCATCATTTTTGTCTCTGGAGTCGCCTGACGCACCTACCTGGGAGTCAATGCTCACCGCAACATTGGCGTGCCTGAAGTTTTTGTTCCACGCGCCGTAGATATGCTGGGAAGTACGATTGTCGAAATGAGTCGAACGGGAATAACCGACAGCGAAGCCACCCAATTGAGGGTCTGACCAACTGAAGCCTGCCGTGTACTGGTGCCTGGCGCGCGCACCCTGTACCTCGCCGGGCTCGCCGCCAACAGCTTCGAGCACATCCCGGTAACCCGACGTCTGGCGAGTGGCGCTCAAGTTCATCTGGACGTTGCCCGGCAGCGTACTGCCAAACGAAACGCCGCTACGCGAACCGCGTGCCTTTTGCTTACGGTCATGGGAAAGGTTATTGCGCAATCCCAGTGAAAACCGCTGGTCAAAGCTACTGTCCAACGCCAGGCCCACCGAGTGGTAGTTGTCCGTGCCCTGAACTCCCGAACTGAGGGCCGTATCCTCCCCTAACGCCCACGTTCCGCTGGCCATGGCCAACAGAGGTTCGGCGGCGCCCCTTCGATCCACATCACGCACCTTTCCTATTGCAGCGGTATATCCCGATTTAATCGGAACCGATCCACGGAACGAGGCGGCCGGCACGATAAAACTGTGTTGCCCCCCCTTGATTTCGATAACCCTGACGTCGAGGTCGCTGGTGCCATTGAGCAGTGGCAAATTGCGCAAGGTGAAAGGCCCTTCCGGGACGAGAGTGGTATAAATCAATGCGCCGGACTGCCGGACCTCCACCCGCGACTGACTCCGCGCCCGCCCTTCAACCAAAACGCCATTGCTGCTGGTGCGGTTTTCCATTCCGTCAGGAAACAGCTGTGCACCGATCAGTTGAACACCACCGAACACGGGGCTATCAGCCGATATCTGGCCTGCCTGAAATGTCGAAGCCAAGGGAGCGATATCGCGCTGCGCGTATGCATACAGATGCTCAGTCGCCGAACGCTCATCGTTGGAGAGATAGAGCTGACGACTGCGGACGATCCAATTGCCCACATTGAAACCCATTTCCGTTGAAGCGGATAAAAAGCGCCCTCGATCCCCCCGCGAGTGGGCATTGACGCCTTGGACATCGTAGTTGACCAGCGCCGCTGCACCTCCCCGGGCGTAATGACCAGTGCTTTGTTGCATGTCGCGCAGCGCCTGGGTCGGGACGACCAGCACAACCTCCTCACGCCCTGGGCGCAAGGTCACTACCGTTTTCGGATACTCGGCAATAAAGTCATGACAGGCCTGGGCGGCAGAGACTTGCTTATCGATCACCGTGGAGGGAATCTGCAGCCCCGCCCGATCCAATAGCCCACGGTTGAAACACAGCGCGCCTTCATGGTTAAACCGCGCGTCAGTCAACCCGATGGGATTACCGTTGACCGTCAAATCGACGACGCGCGTGCCCTCGCTGAACCGAGGGGCTTGCTGAAAGTAGCGCGCAACTGAAGGGTCGATACCACGCGCCTGCAAGGTGGCAAGGTCAAATCCGAGCACCGCCGCCGGCGCGGCGTAAACGTCAGCGGCCATTCCCGACACCACCACCGCCCAAACCGAAAGGCTGATTCCGCTTCGCCTGAAAGCCTCCTCAGGTTTTATTGGCGCCCGGGATGGCTGCCCACGTACGGCGCTACAAAACCTGCTGGCTTTTTTTCCCATGGCAGGTCACGGCTGATTCGCTACGAGCAAAGCCTCGTAGCTATCGACGGAAAACCCATAGAGCGTGGCCGGCATAAGGGTGACCGACGTGGCTGCAGAACGTTTTTCCACGGCAACGCTGAGGGTTTCGCCCGGCAAGATATAGGTACGCGGCAAAAGCGCATTCACCTTCTGCGGGTTCAAGACCACCTCAGCCGCCAGGCGCACCACATAGGGGCTGTTGTTGCGTGCGCTCAAGGTATTGCCGTGAAGGCTCCAGGTCAGCAGTTCCCACGGTGCATGATGTTGGGGTAAACCTTTGGGGTGGAGAATGAGCGGCAGGTTTTGCCGTAGGCTGATACCAATTGTCGCGCCCGAGCCGGGTTGTGCCTGGGGAATACCTTCAAACGTAATGCGCTTCAAACGTTGGGTTTTGAGAGGCTCCTTATTGATTGCCATAACCCTGACCATTTGCCGCTCACCGCTATCGACACGCGCAACGGGCTGAGTAATGACGGCTAAAGGCTCCGGGTCTTCCGGTATATCTTCGATAACTGAATGAAGCAGGGCAGGACTTGGGTCCGTATTGGTGACATTGATGCTGACTTCACCATCCGCCTCATTGAGAATGACAACTGTTGTTTCCGGTTCCATGCCGTCTGCATACGCGGCACGGCAGAAAACAAAACCGAGACACAAACAACCGGCCAGAATAGATTTTTTTCTTGTAGAAACAAGCATCAACACTTCCTTCACAGCAATAACGAAACACGCCGAATCAGGTGGGCTGCCGCCAAAGAGACTGCAAGCCGACCTGAATCGCCTGGAAGCTTTTAGAGATAGACCAATTCCAGGGTTGTATGGCCATCAAGTTTTATTTCGTTATTCATGCTCAGCGCAGAGGTTTTATTGATCACTGGTTGAACATTCAAATTCCCCGAGACGACGGTTATTTTAATCGGCGAATAGCTGGCGCTCGTACGCCAACTTCCAACGTTGGCTGACTGCCCCAAGACAGGATCGGTGATCCCCCAACTCGCGCCATTATTATTAGACCGCGCAGCCCGTACAGTTTTACCATCGGCAATGTTGTTTTCCATGAAAACCACGTAGCCGCCGATTTTTTCATTCTTCGAGGTAAACCCAAGACCATAATTGAAATCATCGTTATAAGTAATATTGTACTGACTCACCATCATGCCGCGCACCTTGCTGGACGCGCGGTTATCCTGTGCCTTAATACCAACAAACGTGGGCGATGCACACCTGACGGTGTAAGGCGTCCCCTTTTTGGCCAGTTTGGTGTAGTTAGTAGCACTCAGTGACCTAGGATCAATCCGACCGTAATCTATCGTTGAATTAACAATAGTAAAACTGCAACTGGCAGGCGCAATGGAGCCTCTCACTCGTAAGTCCGCAGCTTGCGCACTCAAACCCAGCATAGCGAGAAACATACCTGATAACGAAATAATCTTCTTCATAGCAATCATCGACAATAGCCAAAGAGACACGTGCTGATTGACACTTCATAGTCAGCACGCCATGGATACCTGTGTGGAGAAGCCTAGAGGTAGCGCAACTCCAGGGTGAAATGGCCGTCCAGGTTGATCTGGTTGCTCATATCAAGTTCGGACGTCTTGTTTATGACGGCTTGAACTTCAACATTGCCGGAAACAGCATTAACCAATATCGGCGCATACACATTCCCCGCACGCCAACTGGCTATATTGGCAGTGTGGCCTACTGCTTGGGTACTGTTTGGTTCCCATCGTACGCCGTTATTTTCCGAGCTAACAATCCCTACCGACTTGCCGTCAGCTACAGAATTTCGAAGATGCACTACATAACCTCCGATTTTCTGCCCCCTGGAAGTGGCCCCCAGACCAAAATTGTAGAGATCCTTATAGTTCCCGCCAAACTGCCCCAGCATCATGCCTGGTATTCTCGAGCCAGCTCGATTATCAACGCTCTTGATACCCACTTTTATTTTAGACTGACCACTGCACCTCACCGTATAGGGAACACTCTTCTTATCCAGCTTGGTATAACTTGTCGGACTCAGGCTGCTCGGGTGAATAGTTCCATAGTCAATGACCGAGCGGGTGAGTGTAAAACTGCAACTGGCTGGAGCGATCGCGCCTTTTACACGTACATCGGCAGCCTGGACAGTCAGGCTCGCAACGACGAGGCATAGGCCCGCCACTACTGGGTAATTCTTCTTCATCTAACTTCCATCCATAGCAATGACCATAGGCTGGCCAGTTATTGAATGATCAGAACACCTCCCCTGCGTCACGCCTGGTGCGCATATGAATATCTCGTCCTTGAAGCTCCGACCTATAAACACCACCCGGGACAGGTGCCGAACGTGAGTATTCATATTCCAAGAGAATAATAAAACCGGAAAAAATGACACCTCATGTAAGAGTGATCCCTATCTCCACTCTAAAAAACAACCCCATGTATACGAACAGGGACACAGCAAGTTAGGACAAACATAAAACGGCGTAAGACTTATCGACACACTCAATAAAACCAAGAATAGCCAGTACAAAATCCAGTGCTTTCTGGCTTTGTAATACATCATTTGTGGGCCGGTCCTACGTGCCACGCAGAAAGCACTTATAGGTATACGAGGAAAAATCCTCTGTTACTACGCGTTGGCTCCAGCGATCGATCGTGGCACGATGGCAAGGTTATCGACCGAGACCCCCAAACCATGCCGCAATCCCAAGCCAAGAATCTGTCCCTGATCGCCGCCATCGACCTGGGCTCCAACAGCTTTCACATGGTCGTGGCCAAGGCCCAGAACGGCGAAATCCGCATCCTTGAGCGGCTCGGAGAGAAAGTGCAACTGGCTGCCGGGATCGACGATGAGCGCCAGCTCAATGAAGAATCCATGCAACGCGGGCTCGACTGCCTCAAGCGTTTTGCACAGCTGATCAACGGCATGCCCCTGGGCGCCGTGCGAATCGTCGGCACCAACGCCCTGCGCGAAGCCCGTAACCGGGGCGAATTCATCCGTCGCGCCGAGGAAATCCTCGGCCACCCCGTAGAAGTCATCTCCGGCCGCGAAGAAGCGCGCCTGATCTACCTCGGCGTGTCCCATACACTCGCAGATACCCCCGGCAAGCGCCTGGTGGCGGACATCGGCGGCGGCAGTACCGAGTTCATCATCGGCCAGCGCTTCGAACCGCTGCTGCGCGAAAGCCTGCAGATGGGCTGTGTCAGTTATACCCAACGCTATTTCAAGGATGGCAAGATCACCCCGGCGCGCTACGCCCAGGCCTATACGGCAGCGCGTTTGGAGATCATGAGCATCGAGCACGCCTTGCACCGCCTGACCTGGGATGAAGCCATCGGCTCGTCCGGCACCATCCGTGCCATCGGCCTGGCGCTCAAGGCCGGCGGCCATGGCACCGGCGAGGTCAACGCCGAAGGCCTGGCCTGGCTCAAGCGCAAGCTGTTCAAGCTGGGGGATGCCGAGAAGATCGACTTCGACGGCATCAAGCCCGACCGTCGCACCATCTTCCCGGCCGGCCTGGCGATTCTCGAGGCGATCTTCGACGCCCTCGAACTGCAACGCATGGACCACTGTGACGGCGCCCTGCGCGAAGGCGTGCTGTATGACCTGCTGGGCCGCCATCATCATGAAGACGTACGAGAGCGCACGCTCACTTCGCTGATGGAGCGCTATCACGTCGATCAGGAGCAGGCAGCCCGCGTGGAGCGTAAAGCCCTGCATGCGTTCGATCAGGTCGCCGAAGACTGGGACCTGGAAGACGGCGTATGGCGCGAACTGCTCGGCTGGGCGGCCAAGGTGCATGAAGTGGGCCTGGATATCGCCCACTACCACTACCACAAGCACGGCGCCTACCTGATCGAGCACTCCGACCTGGCGGGTTTCTCCCGGGAAGACCAGCAGATGCTCGCGCTGCTGGTGCGCGGCCATCGTCGCAATATTCCCAAGGACAAGTTTGCCGAGTTCGGCGATGAAGGCATCAAGCTGATCCGCCTGTGCGTGCTGCTGCGCTTCGCGATCCTGTTCCACCACATTCGTGGCACCCAGCAGATGCCCCAGGTAACCCTGCGTGCCAATGGCGACAGCCTGGATGTCGTATTCCCCAAAGGCTGGCTGGATGAGAACCAGCTGACCCAGGCGGACTTCGCCCAGGAAGCGGAGTGGCTGACGCGGGTGGGGTTCAGCCTGAACCTGCGCTAACCCGATCTCATGAACACTGCAAAAACAAATGTGGGAGGGGCGGTGCGACGACTCGACTTGCTCCCGATTACGGTGTGTCAGTCGCGAATACTTTGACTGAACCACCGCAATCGGGAGCAAGTCGAGTCGTCGCACCGCCCCTCCCACATTTTCAGAGCGTGTTGTCTGTTAGTTCACCGACAGAATCGGGCTACCCAACTTTTCCAGCAACGTCGCCTGGGCGCTGCGCGGATTCTGGTTGCCAGTCGGCGTGTTACGCACGTAACGGCCATCCGACTGCAGGCTCCAGCTGTGGGTGTTATCGGTGAGGTAGCTTTCCAGCTCCTTCTTGACCCGCATGATCAGCTTCTTGCCCTCGACCGGGAAGCAGGTCTCCACACGCTTGTCGAGGTTGCGCTCCATCCAGTCGGCACTGGAGAGGAACATCTGCTCCTCGCCGCCGTTAAGGAAGTAGAACACCCGCGTGTGTTCCAGGAAGCGGCCGATGATCGAGCGCACATGGATGTTATGCGACACGCCGACAATGCCCGGACGCAGGCAGCACATGCCACGCACCACCAGGTCGATACGCACCCCGGACTGGCTGGCCTTGTACAGCGCGCGGATGATCTTCGGATCGGTCAGCGAGTTGAACTTGGCGATGATGTGCGCCGGTTTGCCCTCGAGGGCGAACTGGGTCTCGCGGGCAATCATGTCGAGCATGCCCTTCTTGAGGGTGAACGGCGCGTGCAGCAGCTTCTTCATGCGCAACGTCTTGCCCATGCCGATCAACTGGCTGAACAACTTGCCGACGTCTTCACACAAGGCGTCGTCGGAAGTCAGCAGGCTGTAGTCGGTATAGAGCTTGGCGTTGCCGGCGTGGTAGTTGCCGGTGCCCAGGTGGGCGTAACGCACGATTTCACCGGCTTCACGGCGCAGGATCAGCATCATCTTGGCGTGGGTCTTGAAGCCCACCACGCCGTAGATCACTACCGCGCCGGCCGCTTGCAGGCGGCTGGCCAATTGCAGGTTCGACTCTTCGTCAAAGCGCGCGCGCAACTCGATCACCGCAGTGACTTCCTTGCCGTTGCGCGCGGCGTCTACCAGCGCGTCGACGATTTCCGAGTTGGCACCGGAACGGTACAGGGTCTGGCGCACGGCCAATACGTGCGGGTCCTTGGCAGCCTGGCGCAGCAGGTCGACCACCGGGGTGAAGGACTCGAACGGGTGCAGCAGCAGGATGTCCTGCTTGCTCACGACGCTGAAGATGTTCTCGCTGTTTTGCAGCAGTTTCGGGATCTGCGGGGTGAACGGGGTGTATTGCAGCTCCGGATGGCTGTCCAGGCCAGTGATGCTGAACAGGCGCGTGAGGTTCACCGGGCCATTGACCTGGTACAGCTCGGTCTCGCCCAGGTTGAACTGCTTGAGCAGGTAGTCCGACAGGTGTTTCGGGCAGGTGTCGGCCACTTCCAGGCGCACCGCATCACCGTAGCGCCGCGAGAACAGCTCGCCGCGCAGGGCGCGGGCCAAGTCTTCGACGTCTTCGGAATCCAGCGCCAGATCGGCGTTACGGGTCAGGCGGAACTGGTAGCAGCCCTTGACCTTCATGCCTTGGAACAGGTCATCGGCGTGGGCATGGATCATCGACGACAGGAATACATAGTTGTCGCCAGCGCCCCCCACCTCTTCGGGTACCTTGATGATCCGTGGCAGCAAGCGCGGCGCCGGGATGATCGCCAGGCCCGAATCGCGACCGAAAGCGTCGATACCTTCCAGCTCGACGATAAAGTTCAGGCTCTTGTTCACCAGCAGTGGGAACGGGTGCGTCGGGTCCAGGCCGATCGGGGTGATGATCGGCGCGATTTCGTCGCGGAAGTAGCGACGCACCCAGGTCTTGATCTTGGTAGTCCAGTGGCGGCGACGGATGAAGCGAACCTGATGCTTTTCCAGTTCCGGCAACAGGATGTCATTGAGGATCGCGTACTGGCGATCCACATGACCGTGCACCAGCTCGCTGATGCGCGCCAGCGCCTGGTGCGGCTGCAGGCCGTCCGCGCCAGCTTGTTCACGGGCGAAGGTGATCTGTTTCTTGAGGCCGGCGACGCGGATCTCGAAGAATTCATCCAGGTTGCTGGAGAAAATCAGCAGGAACTTCAGGCGTTCCAGCAACGGGTAGGACTCATCCAGTGCCTGTTCAAGCACGCGGATGTTGAATTGCAGTTGTGACAGCTCGCGGTGGATGTACAGGCTGCTGTCATCCAGATTGGTCACTACGGCGGCCACCGGGGCCGGGGCTGGCGCTTCGGCTACCACCACAGGCGCGGCCGGCTCGTGCTCCGGCGGGGTCTCGGTGACTTGTTCCACCACCGGGTGAGCGTCTTTTACGGCAACTTCGGAGAGTCCTTCGGTATTCATCGAATGTTCCTGTGAGGGCTATTGTTGCTCTCTAAGCAATTGGGCGGCGCGGGCGGCGAAATAGGTCAGGATGCCATCAGCCCCGGCACGTTTAAAGGCCGTCAAGGATTCTAGGATTACCCCTTCACTCAACCAGCCATTTTGGATTGCAGCCATGTGCATGGCGTATTCGCCACTGACCTGATACACAAAGGTCGGCACTTTGAATTCCTCTTTGACTCGGTAAAGGATGTCCAGGTACGGCATCCCCGGCTTGACCATCACCATGTCGGCACCTTCGGCCAAATCCGCCGCCACTTCGTGCAAGGCTTCATGGCTGTTGGCCGGGTCCATCTGGTACGAAGCCTTGTTGGCCTTGCCCAGGTTCAGCGCCGAGCCCACCGCATCGCGAAACGGGCCGTAGTAGGCGCTGGCGTACTTGGCCGAGTAGGCCATGATCCGCACATTGACGTGGCCGGCCAGTTCCAGGGCTTCGCGAATCGCCTGGATGCGGCCATCCATCATGTCCGACGGCGCAACCACCTGGGCGCCTGCTGCCGCATGGGACAAGGCCTGCTTGACCAGCGCGTCGACGGTAATGTCGTTCTGAACATAGCCGTCTTCGTCAAGAATGCCATCCTGCCCGTGGGTGGTGAACGGGTCCAACGCCACGTCGGTGATCACCCCCAGCTCCGGGAAACGCTCGCGCAGGGCGCGGGTGGCGCGCTGGGCGATACCGTCCGGGTTCCAGGCTTCGGCAGCATCAAGGGACTTGAGTTCAGACGGCGTGACCGGAAACAACGCCAACGCCGGAATCCCCAGGTCGACCCAGCCCGCCGCCTCTTCAAGCAGCAGATCAATGGTCAGACGCTCTACACCCGGCATCGACGCTACCGATTCCCGGCGATTTTCACCGTCGAGTACAAACACCGGCAGGATCAGATCATCCGTCGTCAGTACGTTTTCACGAACCAGGCGGCGAGAAAAATCATCACGGCGATTACGGCGCAGGCGGGTAGCAGGGAACAGGCGATTGGCAGGGGTAAAGCTCACGACAGACTCCTGAGCCCGGGTTCACGGGCGAGCGTTGCAGTTATAAGCGGGCATTATGACGAAGGTATGACAGTTGTGCTTAACGATGCGACCTGTAGTCGCATTCGTCGGTTAATGTAGGAATTGTTCACTTCGTGACACATCTCGATACTTTCATGAATGTTCACGAAGGCGTAGGCTGCGCGTTCATTTCGCCAGCACCCAGACCATGCTTCAACAATTTCTGCATGACTTCGGCTACTTTGCCCTCTTCCTAGGCACGTTCTTCGAAGGCGAAACCATCCTGGTTCTCGCAGGCTTCCTGGCGTTCCGTGGGTACATGGATATCAACCTGGTGGTGGTCGTTGCCTTCTTCGGCAGCTACGCCGGCGACCAGCTTTGGTATTACATGGGGCGCAAGCACGGCCGCAAACTGTTGGCGCGCAAGCCGCGCTGGCAATTGATGGGCGACAAGGCCCTGGAACATATCCGTAAGCACCCGGATATCTGGGTGCTGAGCTTCCGCTTTGTCTACGGCTTACGCACGGTAATGCCTGTTGCGATCGGTCTGTCAGGCTACCCGCCACTGCGCTACCTGATCCTCAACGGTATAGGTGCTGCAATCTGGGCGGCGGCCCTGGGCGCTGCGGCTTATCATTTCGGCGCGGTACTGGAAGGCATGCTGGGCAGCGTCAAGAAATACGAGCTATGGGTACTGGGCGCCTTGCTGCTGCTGGGCTTTGGCCTGTGGCTGCGCCGCCGCTTCAAGAACGCCCGTATCGCCCGCCAGGCCTGTGCCGATGCCAAGGCGCGGCTCGCCGCCACCGAGCCCGTCCCGGTAGAAGCGCCTAAGACACCAGTCGAGTAAGCCGGCCCCTGCAACAGTAGAGGCCAATCACGCTGAGCAGGCTGTAGCTCACCAGGCCCAGCCAGCCCAGGTTGCTGGCCGGCCACAGCCCGACCACCGGCGCCAGCCACACCAACGGCACATTCAGCGCCAGGCGTATCAGCTCTGCCTTTAACGCCCACGGGCGATTCTCCAGGGCTACCCCCAGGGTGAACAATCCAAGCGCCATCGCCCCCCAGCCGACAATCAGCGCTGCGCTGGGCAGACCCTCGCCGACATTCATCAAATAGCTGCCAAACCCCACATACGCCGCGAACTGCAGGGCGATGTAGACCTGTTGGCGCGCGCCCAGCGGCACGTCGAATTTGCGGAACTGGCTCAAATCCGGCTTGGCCACGGGGTATTTGGCCTTCACGTCCGCCGGGCGCCAACCGGTGCGCATGAACCAGATGCGCAGCTTGTCCCACTTACTTTCGGTACGCCGTGCATCACGCCAAAGCTGTGCATAAAACTGCAGGTTGGCCCATAACGGATTCCAGCTGGCCAAGGGTGTGGTCACGCCGAAAATCACCGGCTCGTTGTCGTCCTCTTCCTGGAAGGTGCCGAACAGCCGGTCCCAAAGAATGAACACACCGCCGTAGTTGCGATCCATGTAGAGAGCGTTCTGTGCATGGTGGGCCCGATGATTGGAGGGCGTGACGAAAAACCACTCGAACCAGCCAAGCTTGGGCACGTGCCGGGTATGCACCCAGAATTGATACAACAGGTTGAGGGACGCCACGCTGATAAACACCACCAGCGGCACGCCAAGCACGGCCAGGGGCAGGTAGAAGATCCAGCTCAGCAGGAAGCCGGTGCTGGTCTGGCGCAGGGCGGTGCTGAGGTTGTAGTCCTCGCTCTGGTGATGCACCGAGTGCGCGGCCCACAGGATATTGCGCTCGTGCCCCATCCGGTGCAGCCAGTAGTAGCAGAAGTCGTAGAACACAAAGGCGAATACCCAGGTCCAGACGCTGTGGGCAGGCAGTTCGATCAACGCCAGGTGCTTGAGGGCGAACGCGTAGGTCAGCAGCCCCATACCCTTGGTCAACAGCCCGGTGGTGGTGGACAGCACGCCGGTGCTGAGGCTGTTGATGGCGTCCGCCACCCGGTAGTTGCGCTGGCCACGCCAACGGTCGGCGAGCAGCTCCACCACAATCAAGGCAATGAAAAACGGTACCGCGTAAGGCACGAAGTCCATGGTCTGGTCCGGTCTATTTTTGTTACATCAAGATTAGGTGCAGCAGCGCGAGATCCCATTGGCAACAGGTGACAAATTAGTAGACATTTAACGCCAAGACTCCAGGAGAAATGCCCATGAGCAAAAAGATTGCAGTGATCCTTTCCGGCTGCGGCGTGTACGACGGCGCAGAGATCCACGAAAGCGTGATCACCCTGCTGCGCCTGGATCAGCGCGGTGCTCAGGTCCAGTGTTTTGCACCCGATATCGCCCAGTTGCATGTGATCAACCATCTGACCGGCGAGGAAATGCCCGAGTCGCGCAACGTGCTCGTGGAGTCGGCCCGCATTGCCCGGGGCGAGATCAAGGATATTCGAGACGCCAACGCCGACGAGTTCGATGCGCTGATCGTACCCGGTGGGTTCGGTGCGGCGAAGAACTTGTCCAACTTTGCCGTCGAGGGCGCGGGTTGCAGCGTCAACCCGCACGTGCTGGAACTGGCCGAAGCCTTTGCCGAAGCGGGCAAGCCGGTGGGGCTGATCTGCATCTCGCCGGCCCTGGCCGCGAAGATCTACGGCCCGGGCGTGACCTGCACCATCGGCAACGACACCGACACTGCCGCGGCCCTGGACAAGATGGGCGCCACCCACCAGGAATGCAGCGTGGAAGACATTGTCGAGGACACCGCACGCAAGTTGGTCAGTACGCCCGCCTATATGCTCGGCAAGAGCATCAGTGAAGTGGCCTCAGGCATCAACAAGCTGGTGGACCGGGTGCTGGAGCTGACCCACGAGAACGATTAGTGGGGATGCCGGGCTCCCTCTCCAACGGATCAGGACTGGCGCATTAACCGCGTCAGTATCCTGTCGAGTGAGTTGGCAAATGCCTGCTTGTCCTTCTCCCCATGGGGCGGTGGTCCACCGCCCATCTGGCCCTGCTCGCGCAGGTCGGTAAACAGGTTGCGCACCGCCAATCGCTCACTCATGTTCGCCGGGCTGAACTCCTTGCCCCGAGGGTCGAGGGCCGTGACGCCCTTCTTCACCAGGCGGTCGGCCAGGGGCACATCGCTGCAGATCACCAGTTCGCCGGGCACTGCGTGCTCCACCAGATAGTCATCTGCTGCGTCCGGGCCGCTGGGCACCACGATCAACTTCACGCACGAGAAGCTCGGCTTGATCTGGCTTTGGCCGGCCACCAGGACGACCTCGAACTGGCGCTTGAGGGCGAACTTCACCACCTGCTCCTTGGCGGCCCGGGGGCAGGCGTCTGCATCGATCCATACGCGCATGTTATGCCGCCACTCGCTGCTTTTCTGCCAGCCGGCTGCGGCCATAGAGCACCACAATGGCCAGGATCGCCACGGCCTGTGCGCTCAACGAGTACGCATCGGCGTGGATGCCCAGCCAGTCGAAGTCAAAGAACGCCACTGGCCGCGTGCCGAAGATGCCGGCTTCCTGCAACGCCTTGACGCCATGCCCGGCGAACACCACCGACAACGCGCACAGCAGCCCCGCATTGATGCCGAAAAACAGCGCCAGCGGCAGTTTCGCCGAACCGCGCAGGATCACCCAGGCCAGGCCCACCAGCAGCACCAACGCCGTGGCACCACCCGCCAGCACCGCGTTGTGCCCGGCCGGGCCCGCTTGCAGCCACAGGGTTTCGTAGAACAGGATCACTTCGAACAGCTCGCGGTAGACCGAGAAGAACGCCAATATCGCAAAACCGAAACGCCCACCGCCGCCCACCAGGCTGCTCTTGATGTAGTCCTGCCACGCCGCGGCATGGCGGCGGTCGTGCATCCACACGCCAAGCCACAGCACCATCACACTGGCGAACAGCGCCGTGCAGCCTTCGAGCAATTCGCGCTGGGCGCCGCTGACATCAATCACATACGCCGCCAATGCCCAGGTGGCCAAGCCGGCCAATAGTGCCAGGCCCCAGCCGATGTTGACGCTGCGCACCGCCGATTGCTGGCCGGTGTTGCGCAGGAACGCCAGGATCGCCGCCAGCACCAGGATGGCTTCCAGGCCTTCACGCAGCAGGATCAGCAGACCGGAAATGTAGCTCAACGACCAGCTCAAGCCATCGCTGCCCAGCAAGCCTGCGGACTCGGTGAGCTTGCCCTTGGCCACGTCCAGGCGCTGCTGCACCTGCTCGATCGGCAGACCATCCTGTAACGACTGCCGGTAAGCCATCAGGGCCTTCTCGGTGTCCTTACGCACGTTGGCATCGACGTTATCCAGTGAGCTTTCCACCAGCTCAAAGCCTTCCAGGTACGCCGCCACCGACAAATCATAGGCTTGCTCGTGGTCACCGTTACGGAACGCTGCGAGGCTCTTGTCCAGGGTGCTGGCGGTGTAATCGAGCAACTGCGCCGGGCCACGCTTGACCTGCGGCGGTTGCGCACGCTGGGCGCGGAAGGTCGCGGCAGCGGTTGGGCCGTTTGCGGCCAGCACTTCATTAGGCGTCTGGCGGGCCAGGTCGGCGAGGTTGAAGGGCTGCTCGCTTTTCGCCGCAGCCGGGTCGGCGGTGAAGCCGGCGATGTAGGTGGCCAGGTCCCAACGCTGGCGGTCGTCCAGTTGGTCAGCAAAGGACGGCATGTCAGTGCCTTCGACACCCAGGCCCAGGGTGTTGTAGATCGCGTAAAGGCTCAGGCGATCCAGGCGCGCAGCATCCGTCAAGTTGGCCGGAGGCGGCGTCATCCCCACGCCGGCCGGACCATCGCCGGCACCGGCAGTGCCGTGGCACACCGAACAGTGCTGGGCGTAGAGCGGTGCGCCGCGCGTCGGGTCGGGCGTGATGGCCGGGGCTTGGCTGACTTCATACGCGACTGCCAGCTTGGCGCCCAACTGGCGGGCCTGGCGAGCGACGGTCGCGCCGTCTGCATGAGCGGTGACAGCCGCCAGCAGTTCCTCGACCCCCTTCACCAGTTCCGCGCGCTCAGGCTTTTGCGGCAAATCCGCCACCAACCCCTGCAAGACCCCAAGAAACTCCACCTGCTCGCGGTATTCCGAATCATCCACCACCTTGCCCGCCTCTACCGTCGGTGGGTAGTCGGCGCCAATGTAGTCCAGCAGATGCAGGGCTTGTGGAGCGCCCTCGGCAGTCGCGGCCAGCAGGTTGAAGCTGCACGACATCAATGCCGGCAACAGCAGCCAGGCGAGAAAACGGAAGGGGCCAGTCATGAATGAATCTCAAGTGGAAATACGAAGTAACACATTGTTAAGCGTTAAAGGGTTTGACTCAAGGCGTTAGTGATTTGTCGTGTGGGCGGACGGGGCATTTTGGAGATGGGTTACTGGCATCGCTGTCAGCTCAATCGAGGCAAAAAGCCATTGTTTTGCCAGTAACGATGCTTATAATGCCGCGCCCTGTTAGTGCGAAAGGGAATTTCGTTCCTCGGTTTTATGAGGAATAACCATATTGGTTGACTACTTTCAGGGAAGAAGTGACATGGTTTTTCGCGCCTTACCTCCGCTCGCGCTCGCGGCAGTCACTTTGCTCAGCGGCTGTTCAATGTTCCGCAGCTACGACGCCGAGCTGCAAGCCACCAACCAGCAACTCGCCACCGGCAATGTCGACGCCGCCCTGACCCTGCTGGAAAAGAACAACACCGGCGAAGACAAAGACCTGCTGTATTTCTTCGAAAAGGGCGAGTTGCTGCGGGCCAAGGGCGACCTGACCGGCAGCCAGACCGCCTGGCGCAGCGCCGACCTGCAAGTCTACAAGTGGGAAGAGTCGGTCAAGTTCGACAGCGCAAAATACCTTTCCCAGTTCGGCAGCTTCCTGGCCAATGACAAGGTGCGTCGCTACGAAGGCTATGACTACGAAAAAGTCATGCTGACCACGCAGATGGCCCTGAACCTGCTGGCCTTGAACGACTTCGACGGTGCACGCACCGAAATCAAGAAGACCCACGAACGCGAAGCGGTGATCGCCGACCTGCGCGACAAGGAATACCTCAAGCGCGAAGACGAAGCCGAGCAACAGGGCGTGACCACCCAGATCAAGGACCTGCACGGCTACCCGGTGCAGGCCCTCGACGCGCCGGAGGTGGTCGGCCTGAAGAACAGCTACCAGAGTGCGTTCAGCCATTACCTGGCCGGCTTCGTCTACGAAGCCCTGGGCGAAAAAGACCTGGCAGCCCCCGGTTATCGCAAGGCCGTCGAGCTGCGCCCTAACACACCACTGCTGGAAAAAGCGCTGCTCGACCTGGATAAATCCAAGGTCGGCAGTGACGAAACCGACGTGCTGATCGTAGTGCAGAGCGGCCTCGCACCCGCCCGCGACTCGATACGCCTGCCGCTGCCGATCCCGATCAATGGCAATCTGGTGATCACCCCGCTGTCGTTCCCGGTGATCAAGGCCGACACCTCCACAGCGACCTTTGCCCAGATCGGTGTCGACGGCCAGCAACAGAACCTCACGGCGCTCAACAGCACCACGGCCATGTCCCGCCGCGCCCTGCGTGACGACATGCCAGGCATCATCCTGCGCACTACCGTGCGTGCGGTAAGCCGTGGTGTGGCGCAGAACAACCTGAACAAGACCAACCCCATGGCAGGCCTGGTACTGGGTATCGCCTCGGCCGTGACCGAAGGCGCCGACACCCGCACCTGGCGCACCCTGCCGGACATGACCCAAGTCACGCGTCTGCGCCTCAAGCGTGGTGAACACCAGGTCAGCCTGCCCAACGCCCTGGGTGGCACGCTGGTAACGATCAAGGCCGACCAGCGCTACCAGGTGATCACCCTGCGCGTGGTCGGCAACCAAGTGTTCGCCGGTGGCCTCGCCGCCCATGTGCTGCCCGGCACGACAACCCAGGCCATCGCCCTCAAACAACCTTAAGGAGCACCCTATGCGTCACTTTATCCTCGGCGCACTGGCGCTGGTCCTGCTTGCCGGCTGCGCCACCCCGCCACCACCGGAGCCTGGCAGCGCCGCGAGCAAGATCGTGGTGATGGGCAAGTTCAAGGGCATCGCGGTCGGCGCCATTCGTGTGGCCCGCGAGAACGGCTTCCTCACCGCCAAGGTGCAACTGAGCAATATCACCAGCAGTAACCAGATGATGTATTACCGCTTCGCCTGGCTGGGCGCCGATGGTTTCCCGGTGGGCGATGAAGAGACCTGGAAAGTGCTGAACCTGTACGCCAACCAGGCGACCTTCCTGCCCGCCATTGCCAATGTGCCCCAGGCCGCGGACTTCCGCCTTGAAGTCAAAACCCCTTGAGCCGTTCATTCTTTTTGCTGCTGAGAGATTTCCCCATGCTTGCACGCTTCTCGATTCTCGCCGTGGTTGCCGTCCTGGCCAGCGGCTGCGCGAATACCTCCCCGGTACTGGGTGGTAAAAACATCAGCTACGGCGACACCAAGGCCGTGGAACTGGTGACCAACGAGTTCGGCTCCACCGACCTGCAGATGATCGCCGAAAGCATGACCCGCTCCCTCGCCCAGTCCGGCATCCTGCAAGGCCGCCCGGTGGTGCAGGTGTATGACGTGAAGAACAAGACCAGCGAGTACATCGACACCCGTGAGATCACCACGTCGATCAAGACCCAGCTGATGAAGACCGGCACCGCACGCTTCGCCAGTGACAACACCGACATGCAAAGCCAGGTCGACCAGCTCAAGCTGCAGAACCAGAGCGGCTTGTACAAGAAGTCCAGCGTCAGCAAGACCGGCAACATGGTCGCCGCCAAGTACCGCCTGGAAGGCTCCATCAGTTCCATCGTCAAGCGCAGCTCGGACTACAAGGACGTGTTCTACAAGTTCAGCCTGCAGCTGATCGACGTCGAGAGCGGCCTGGCCGAATGGATGGACGAAAAAGAAATCCGCAAGACCACGGAGCGCTAGGCAATGCGTGCATGGATCGGTTTGATCGGCCTGTTGTGCGCCTTTGGCGCCTCGGCTGCACCCAAGATTGCGGTGACCGACCTGGCCTACCAGGCGCAGGTCGAGGAGTACATCCACCAGGTTTCGGCCAGCAACAACTTCCAGGCAAGCAGCTACAACGCCAGCGGTGCATCGAACTACAGCGAGTACGAGAGCCGTAGCAGCTACATCGAACAAACCGAGCTGCGCAAGTTCAGCGGTGATATCAAGGGGGAGATTCTCAAGTCCCGCCAGTTCCAGCTGGTGCAGGGCACGCCCTACACCGCCGATGCCAAGGGTGACGTCTATGACGTGATCAAGCGCATAAAGGCCGGTCACTTCAAGGGCGCGGACTATGTGCTGTTCGGTACGCTGTCAGACATCGACTTCACCCAGGACATCAACGCCCTGGACCACACCAACAGCTACTCGGCGGTGCTGGGCCTGACGCTGGTGGCGGATTTCAGCCTGATCAACACCCGCACCTACGAAATCACCTCGGCGTTTACCGCCATGGGCGAAGGCCAGGACACCAAGCTGGTGAACAGCCGCGACATACGCGTGAGCCTGAACCGGCCGCGGGTGGTGAAGGAAGTGTCGAAGGCGCTGGGTGAGGACGTGGCACGGCAACTGGCGGAACAGTTAGGCGGCGGCTATCAAGAGCCTGGCCAGCCGGTGTTGCGCAATAACCTGCCAAGGGATGAAGCGCCGAAGATCCTGCGCTGAAGGGTAATCCTTTGGAAACACACAACCCATGTGGGAGGGGGCTTGCTCCCGATAGCAGGGTGTCAGTCAGCTTAGCTGTAACTGAGACACCGCCATCGGGAGCAAGCCCCCTCCCACACTTTTAACTCGGTTTCTTCAGAGGTACCGAGGTTTACGCCGTTGCGCGATGCAAGCTGGCCAGGAAACCCGCAGCCCCCACGAACAACCCGGCAAACGTACGGTTTACGCGCTTCTGCTGCTTGGGCGTGCGCAACAGCCGCAGGACTTTGGACGCCAACCCCGTATACCCCGCCATCACGATCATATCGACGCTGATCATCGTCGCACCGATGATCAGGTACTGGACCAGCAACGGCGCCTGGGGATTCACGAACTGCGGCAGCACCGCCAGCATGAACACCAGGGCCTTGGGGTTGCTGGCGTTGACCAGGAAACCACGGAACATCATCGCCATTGGCTTGCCGAGCGGGCGTATCGCCGCGTCATCGGCCATGTCCATGGGCAAGGCACGCCATTGCTTGACGGCCAGGTACACCAGGTACGCCACGCCAAACCACTTGATCGCATAGAACGCGGTCGACGACGCCGCCAGAATGGCACCCAAACCGCCCGCTACCACGGCAATCTGCATGGCCAGGCCCAGTTGCAGGCCAATGGCGTTCCAGTAACCGCGCAGGAAGCCGTATTGCAGGCCGCTGGACATCGAAGCGATGGCGCCGGCGCCAGGGGAAAGGGAGATGATCCAACTGGCCAGGAAAAAGGCCAGCCACGTGTCGAGTGCCATAGCACACCTCGGGGAAGAGTCAGCGATTGTCGGGCCTTAAGCTAACTCCGCCGAGCAGAGGCTGGCTATAGATTTTTACACGCGGTAAATGCTAGCGGTCGCCAGGGAACACATGGGTGCCGGGCCAACGCCGCACCGAGCGCTGGAAGAACAGGCTGTTAGGCACCTGTACGATGGCGCTGTCGGTGCCTGCCGCTTCCACTTCGATCAGTGTGGTGTAGAGCAAGTTGATCGCCACTACCCTGCCCTTCACGCCGGGCTTGTCGACGGTATCCACCAACTCGACGATGTCACCGAGGCGAAACGGTCCGACGGTAAAGATCAGGATCGCACACAGCAGGTTGGACAACACCGACCACATGGCGAAGAACGCCACTGCCGCCACTGCGACAAACCCCGACAGCGCGGTCCACAACACCGTGGCGGACACACCCAGCCGGCCCAGCACAAAGATCAACGCACTGCCCATGATCAACCAGCGCAATCCGCCACGCAGGGGCATCAGCAGTTGTGGCGGAAACGGGTAGCGCTCACCCAGGCGCGTCAGGCCCTTGGCGACAAACCGCTGGGCGAGGTAGCCGGCCAGCAGGATCAGCAGGATTTGCACGCCGATCCATACAGGCTCGATCCATTGCGCAGGCAACGGCAGTTGCAAGGCTTCCATCAGGACAGCGCCTCCAGCTCCGCTTGCAGGGTTTCCAGCAGTTCGAGGGCTTCCATCCAGGTTTCCTCCAATTGCCCTTCGCGCACCTTGAGCCTGGCCTGTTCGGCCAGCAGGTCGCGCAGCTCATCCTTGCGCGCAGCCTCGTACACGGCGCTGTCGCCCAGGCTGGCTTCGATCTTGGCCAGGCGCTCGTGCACTTTGCCCAACTCGGCCTCAAGCTTGTCGGCTTCGCGCTTGTGCGGCGCCAACTGCTGGCGCAGTGCGGCAGCGGCCTGGCGCTGGGCTTTCTTATCGGTCTTGTCCGGGTTGACCGGGGTGTTGCTGACCGGCGCATTGCGCAGGCGGTAGTCCGTGAGCCAGCGGGCGTAGTCGTCCAGGTCGCCGTCGAACTCTTCGACCTTGCCATCCGCTACCAGCAGGAAGTTGTCGGTGGTGCTCTTGAGCAAGTGGCGATCGTGAGACACCACCAGGACCGCACCGCTGAACTCCTGCAAGGCCATGGTCAGCGCCAGGCGCATTTCCAGGTCGAGGTGGTTGGTCGGTTCGTCGAGCAGCAGCAGGTTCGGGCGGTCCCAGGCAATCAACGCCAGGGCCAGGCGGGCTTTTTCGCCGCCGGAGAAGTTCAGCACCGGCTCATCGATGCGCGCGCCACGGAAGTCAAAGCCACCGAGGAAGTCGCGCAGGGTTTGCTCGCGCTCGGTCGGCGCCAGGCGTTGCAGGTGCAGCAACGGGCTGGCCTTGGCGTCGAGGGAGTCCAACTGATGCTGGGCGAAGTAGCCCACCACCAGGTTCTCGCCACGGGTCAAACGACCGGCCAGGGGTTGCAGCTCGCCCGACAGGTTCTTGATCAGCGTCGACTTGCCCGCGCCGTTCGGGCCGAGCAAACCGATGCGCGCACCTGGGGTGAGCTGCAGCTTGACCTTCTCCAGGATGGTTTTCTCGCCATACCCCAGGCGGGCATCCGAGAGGTCCAGCAACGGGCTGGAGATTTTCACCGATTCGCGGAACACAAAGTCGAACGGCGAATCGACGTGGGCCGCCGACAGTTCTTCCATGCGCTCCAGGGCCTTGATCCGGCTCTGGGCCTGGCGGGCCTTGGTGGCCTGGGCCTTGAACCGGGCGATGTAGCTTTCCATGTGCGCGCGCTGCGCCTGCTGCTTCTCGAACGCCTGCTGCTGCTGGGCCAGGCGCTCGGCACGCGCCCGTTCGAACGCGGTGTAGCCGCCACGGTAGAGCGTGATCTTCTTCTGTTCGACGTGGGCAATGTTGTCGACCACGGCGTCGAGGAAGTCCCGGTCGTGGGAAATCAGCAGCAAGGTGCCCTGATAGCTCTTGAGGAAGTCCTCCAGCCACAGGATCGCATCGAGGTCCAAGTGGTTGGTCGGTTCGTCGAGCAGCAGCAGGTCCGAGGGGCACATCAGCGCCTGGGCCAGATTAAGGCGCATGCGCCAGCCACCGGAGAAGTCGGCGACCGGACGATCCATCTGTTCGTTGGTGAAGCCAAGACCGGCAAGCATCTTGCGGGCGCGGGCGTCGGCGGTGTAGCCGTCGGCGCTGTCGAGTTCCGCGTGCAGGCGGGCCTGGGCGGCGCCGTCCTGGGCTTTCTCGGCCTCGGCCAGGTCGTGCTGCACCTGGCGCAGGCGCAGGTCGCCATCGAGCACGTAGTCGATCGCGATGCGGTCCAGGGTGTCGATCTCCTGGCGCATATGGGCGATGCGCCAGTCGGCCGGCAGCAAGCAGTCCCCGGAATCCGGGGTCAGCTCACCCAGCAACAGGGCGAACAACGTGGATTTGCCGGCGCCGTTGGCACCGATCAGGCCGGCTTTGTGACCGGCGTGCAGGGTCAGCTCGGCGTCTTCGAGAAGACGTTGCGGGCCACGCTGTAATGTTAGGCTTTGAAGTCGGATCATAATGGCGGCGGAGTCTACCAGCTTCGTTGGCCGCTGGCTTGGGTGTGAATATGAACGCTGACCTGTGGAGCTTTGCTCTCTCGACTTACGCCCGTCCGGGCGTCGAAGCCGCCTGCCTGCGCTTGCAGGAGCAAGGGGCGGACGTGTGCCTGTTGCTCTGCGGCGCGTGGCTGGAACAGCGGGGCGTGGCACTTGAGCCGGAGCGTATGCGCACCCTGCAACAGCTGGCCCGGCCGTGGCAGGCGCAGGTGATCGAACCCTTGCGGCAGTTGCGTGTGCAATGGCGTGCCAAGGTGCAGCAGGATGAGCAACTGGCGGCGCTGCGCGAGCGGGTCAAAGCCCTGGAACTGGATGCCGAACGGCAATTGCTGACGCGCCTGGAAGCGTTGACGCAGGCATGGCCGAAAGGGGAGATGACTCAACCGCGGTGGTTGGAAGGACTGGCGGCTGAGGATGCCGCCAACCTTGACCATGACGCGCTGCAGCAGCTGCGCGTCATGATCACCGGCACTTAGGAAGCGCTGGTTGGGGTGGTGCTTGGCGCTACCGGTGCAGGGGTGCTGCTGGCCGATGCGGTTGGAGCGGTGGTCGCTGCCGGGGTGGCAGCAGGTGCTGCTGGCTTGGCCGGTGCTGGTTTCGCAGCAGCAGGCTTTGCAACTGGCTTGGCGGCTGGCTTTGCAGCCGGTTTTGCAGCAGTAGGTTTGGCGGCTGGTTTGGCGGCAGTGGTTTTAGCAACTGGCTTCGCGGCTGGTTTCGCAGTAGCGGTTTTAGCCGCTGGCTTCGCGGCTGGTTTCGCAGCAGCGGTTTTAGCAACTGGCTTCGCGGCTGGTTTCGCAGCAGCGGTTTTAGCCGCTGGCTTCGCGGCTGGTTTCGCAGCAGCGGTTTTAGCAACTGGCTTCGCGGCTGGTTTCGCAGCAGCGGTTTTAGCAACTGGCTTCGCGGCTGGTTTCGCAGCAGCGGTTTTAGCAACTGGCTTCGCGGCTGGCTTTGCAGCAGCAGTTTTGGTCGCTGGCTTCACGGCTGGCTTTGCAGCAGCAGTTTTGGTCGCTGGCTTCACGGCTGGTTTTGCAACAGCGGTTTTAGCCGCTGGCTTGGCTGGCGCTTTAGCCGGAGCACGGGCACCCAGCACTTTAGCTACGGCTTCCTTCACACGACCAACGCCCTGGGCCAGTTTCAGGCTTTCTTGAGCATCTTTTTTGAGTTGGGAAATGTAGGTGCGGGTTTCAGCTTGACGATCCTTGAGAGCATCCAGCAGGTCTTCGAGTTCTTTTACCGCGTCTTTGGCTTTGGCTTGTGCCTTGGCCTTGCCGGCAGTGGCGGCGTCTTGCAGTTTGGTGCGGGATTTGTGCAGCTTTTCTTGCGCTTTACCGCGTTGTTTTTCCAGCTTGGCGAGCAGTTTTTCTGCATCGGCCAACGCTTGGGAACATGCGCTTTCCAGATGTTCGAGCAAGCTGCCCGACAATTGTTGGAGTAAATGCAACGGGGTATTTACAGGCTTCTGTTTGGCCGACATGGTTTACCTCCTGGCTGACGTGGGTGCGGCTCATACTAGCCCTCTGCTCTTACCGCCGCTAGGGCATGTTGACAGTATCGTTTGCGTTGCGTTGCAACGTGCGAAAATTCTTATCGATATAACGAAAACACGCGGCACTTTTTACGCACTCGCACTGGCATAATCCGTCGCACTTTCGGCAGGAGAATGCCCATGTCGCGTTACCTTTTCCTTGTGCTGGGCCTGGCGATTTCCACGGCCAATGCGAGCGAGCAATCACCGTCAAAAACCACGCCCCAAGACCAGCACGACCTCGCCTACAGCCTGGGCGCCAGCCTCGGTGAGCGCCTGCGCCAGGAAGTCCCGGACCTGCAGATCCAGGCCTTGATCGACGGCCTCAAGCAAGCCTATCAAGGCAAGCCGCTGGCGTTGGATAACACGCGCATCGAACAGATTCTTGCCGAGCACGAAGCGCAGGCCGAAGCCGACGCCCAAGCGCCTAAAAGCGAAAAGGCGCTCGCCGCCGAGCAGCAGTTTTTAACCAGGGAAAAAGCCGTGAAAGGGGTGCGCGAGTTGGCCGATGGCATCCTGCTCACGGAACTGACACCCGGCACTGGTAACAAGCCTGGCGCGAATGATCAGGTCCAGGTGAACTACGTTGGACGATTGCCCGATGGCACGGTCTTCGATCAGAGCACACAACCCCAGTGGTTTCGCCTGGACAGTGTGATCAGCGGCTGGAGCAGCGCGTTGCAGCAGATGCCGGTCGGGGCCAAATGGCGCCTCGTGATCCCATCGGCCCAAGCCTATGGAGGCGACGGTGCCGGCGAGCTGATCCCGCCGTATACGCCACTGGTATTCGAGATCGAATTACTCGGCACCCGTCATTGAGCCAATAAAAAACGGTGCGCCATGCGCACCGTTCTTATCTCGCCCGCAAAGGTCAGGCCTGGGGGACAGCTTCTTCCTTATGGGCGTTGTGGAGCACTTCGATCAGGCAATCTTCCAGTTCGAAACGCTCATGGAGCAGGCCACCCAACTCCTTGAATTTCTCAGCAACGCACTGGCCGGCATCACACAGGTCGGTGAACGCCAGCAGTTTCTCAGTGATGACATCGATACGCGGGTAAAGGGTCTCGGCCAGTTCCAGACCACGCTTATCATCGAAGGCTTCCGCCTCTTTGGTCAACTGCTCGTAGACACCGAAATGGCCAGCAGACACATAGTCCACCAACACTTCACAGAACTCCTGCAACGGCTTGCGATTCTCAGCCAGGGCCTCGGGCTTGGCGCCGAGAGCATCAAAGGCGCGAACCAGTTCGTGACGTGCCTTCAACCAGCTGTCGATCAGCTTGTGCACCCCACCCCAGCGTTCCTGAGCATTCTGACAACTTTCCAGCATGATGATCTCTCTTCCCTATAGGGGCGCTGCCGCCTGATGCCCGCGCAACACTTCAAGGATAAAACAGCAGCGGGACAAGGCCGCGTCTGACAAACGGTTTCAATAACGCGTGCGGGCCAGATTATGCCCCCATGACTATGGCTTCAAGGTACGCAGGAGAGAAAGTTCATACAAGTGTTTAATCCCGTCCTACAAACTGCGGCCTCCGATCAGTGGCCCGCTGAGCGCAACGGACGGCTCAAGAACAGTCGGGAAAACTGCATGACACCGAGGATCAACATGCCCAGGAAGAACAACAGGCTCCACTCGGGAAGGCTCAGGTCAAATAGCGTCCAGCTTATTTCCATACAATCGACCGTGCCTTCGACCGTCAATTGCAACGCCTGCCACAGCGACAGGTTCTCGAGCATGTGACTGAGACTGGGCCAGCAATCGGCGGCCTGATCCGCTGCGGCATTTTGCAGCAGCACCTGGCGTACGGCGGTGATGGCACCCAGCAACGCACAGACCATGCTCGTAAACCCGTACAAGTAAAAAGTGGAACGCCTGGGGTTGTGGATAGCGGCGACCAGATTGATCAGCGTGAAGGCAGCCAGAAAGGCCCGTTGCATCTGGCACAGGAAACAAGGGCGTAACGAGGCACCGAACTCAAGATAGAAGGACGCACCCAACGTCAGCGCACCCGCCATGAACGCAAGGAAAAACAAGGAGCGTGAAGGGGCCAAAGACATGCTTTATCCGCATCGCGAGAGATAGGTCGTTACGTTAGAGGAAAGGCCTGACCCCTTTCAATACGCGCCAGAGCAGACGATTCCGTGAGAACGTAGGGACATCCCGTCAGAGAATGGAAGACTTGAAGCGCATGAACGTAGGAGTTTGCTTCAAAGCCCCTCAGGGCCGGCATATGCGCAGCATTGAAGGGCTGGTCATCAGAAATATCTGAGCCAACCCTAGACTTCTTCCTGCATCAAACTCGGGCAGGAACTGGCAGCGGAGACGCCAGCAAGCGGTTATCCAATAAGCCCAGGCCTTCCTGGAACAACTGGTTGCTGCGCTCGGTGTCGCCCAACTGCGCCAACAGCCGCGCCAGTTCGGCACAGGCCTCGGGATTACGTTGCACCTGCAGGCTGCTTTCCAGGTAATCACGCGCCTTGCCCCACAGGCTGTTTTGCAGGCACAGACGACCCAATGTCAACAACAGGCTGGCATCGCCCGGGTGGTCCTTTAGCCAGCCCTCGGCAAACTTCAATTGCCGGGCAGGATCACTGCCGCGCAGCAGGCCGTAGAGACGAATCAGGTGGCTGTCGTAGCCGCGCTTGATGGCACCGCGCAACGCCTCCTCCGCCTTGGCATCGGCGCCCAATTGACGCAGTTGCTCGGCATAGGCCAGGACCAGTTGCGGCTCCTGGCGCTGGGCGGAAGTGAGCTGTTGCCAGGCCCGCTCAAGAGACTGCAGGCCGGCTTCGCCCTGCTCTTCGCGCTGGGCCGCCAGGCTCAGGTTCTCCCCCCAGGCACGCCGCTCCAATTCGGCCAATTCGCCGGCGGGCAGTACCTTATCCTTGCGCAGCTCCGGCAACAGGCGGATTACCGACGACCAGTCGCCACGCTGCTGGTGCAGACGCTGCAATTGGCGCAACACTTGGCCGTTGTGGGGATGACGCTCGTGCATGGCCTGCAAGGTGGTGAGCGCGCCGTCAGTATCGCCACGGTCCAATTGCAACTGCGCATGGCTCAAGGCAACCGCCAGCTCGGCCTGGGGCTGACGCTCCAGGGCGCGCTCGAGCAAACCGTCCGACTCTTCATAACGGCCCTGCTCATTCGCCGCCCGGGCCGCGCCCAGGTAGTACAGCAATGGCTGGCGCTCGGCTTCGGCGGCACGGTGCAGGTGACGTTCGGCACTGGCCCAACGGCCTTCGGCGAGGTCCATCTGGCCCTGTTCAATGGCGATCTGCACGCGGCGACTGCGGTTACGTCGTGACCACGGGTTGACCACGCCACCCGAGGTGGTGACCAGGCTCAGCAATACGCGGATCAAGTAGATAGCCAGGGCGAAGACAAACACCGCCACCACGGTAGCCCATAGGCTCGACTCGTAGTGCAGCACATGAGGATAGGTAATCAGCACGTAGCCGGTGTGTTTCGAAATGCCCACGGCCAGTGCCAGGGCGATTGCAATCGCCAGCACCAGGATCACATAGAAACGCTTCATCGGCTCTACTCCTGCTTCGCCGACGTGGCCGCCGGCGTGGATGCCGCCTTGGCTTCGTCAGCAGACAGATGACGACGTTCGAGGTACGCCTGCACCGCAGCCAGGCTCGCCGCCAGGTCCGGGGTCACCACCGAGACAGCCTTGGGCTCAAGCTCGGCGATACGCGCCAGCATCGCCTTGCTCTGCGGGTTGTCCTGGTTGAAGTTGTCCTGCAACACGCTGCGAGCCTCACCCAGGGAGCGGCTGTACACCGCCGATTCACCATTGAGCGCCGCCCATTGTGCTTGCTCCAGGGCCAGGCTGAGGGCCAGGCGTACCTGGTTCAGGCCTTGACCGGCGAGCAGTGGACGAATGTTGTCGTCGGGGTTGAAGTCGATGCGGAAGTAACGGGAAATCTGCTCCCACCACTGGCTCCAACGGCTGTCCGTATCGGTGCTCGGACGCCCCTGGGATGCGGGCTCGGTCAGTTGATACTCAGGGGCAATGGCCGCCAGTTGCACGACCTGATCACGCAAGGCCGCCAATTGCAGATACAGCCCGGTGCGATCCGGCTGCTCAGTACTGCGCAACGCGGCAAGGCTCTTGGCCAGCTGCTCGCGGGCAGCGTAGGAGCCCGGATCGCTTTGCTCGCGAAGAATCTCGTCGGCGCCCTGGACGAGGGCCTGGGCGCTGTTGATGTCTTGCAAGGCAGACAAGCGCAAACTCGCCAGGCGAATCAGGTGCTCGGCCTCAGCCAGGCGCCAATCCTTGCGGCTGGCACCCAGCACGGTTTCCAGGCGCTGGCTCAAGCGCTGCTGGTCACCCTGCAACTGGGCCACCAGCCGACGGCGCTCCTCAAGCTCATCCGCACCCGGCAGTTGCGCCAGGCGTGCAGCCAGTTGTTGCTGGCTTTGCTTGAGGGCCTGGGATTGGTCATCCAGGGTCTGCACTTGACCCAGTTGGTGCTGGCTGCTGGCTTGCAGGGCACGAACCTGCCAGAGACCCCAACCGCCGGCGGCAACACCCGCAGCGCCAAGCAGCAGGGCGACAACTGCCAGGCCATTGCCGCGGCGCGGCGCGGTGACCGGTGACTCAACCGGCGCATCAAGTGCGGGTTGGGTTTCATCTTTAGGCAAGGCTGTTTCGCTCACGTATCCGTCCTTTGCGTATCAGAGAGTGGGAACGGCATGACTCCGTAACGCCACTAACAAAGCCGCGGCACTCGCGCCGCGACAATCCACAACTTTTTCTGCGCCAGCGGCCCGCGCCATCTCGGCGACTCGCGGGCTGGGCACGAACAACGGCAGCTGCGCCACCTGTGGCCAATCGGATCCGGCCAGGACCTGCAGGTGCAAAAAACCCTGCCCACTGCTGACCACCAGGCCGTTCAAGCGTTCCAACTGGATGCGCCGGGTCAGTACACCGGTGTCGTAGGCCGGAAGGAAACGACGATACAACTCCAAGTAGTCGACACTAGCACCTTGCTCGCGCAAACGCTCAGCCAGCAGCTCCCGCCCCCCCTCGCCGCGCAGGATCAACACCCGCGCACCGGGCCGTGCGATAGCCTCGCGCAACGCAGGCAATTGAAGCAAGGCCTCGCTGTCGTCGCCGGTTTGGGGATAGTGAACGGGAAGGCCGTGATCAGCCAGGACCTGCGCGGTGGCCGCACCGACGCTGAACCACGGCAGTTGCGGCCAGGCTTGATCCAACTGCTGCACGGCAAGCCGCGCGGCCGGTTTGCTCACCACGATCACTGCACAGTAGCGGCCAAGATCACCGAAGACGGCCTGTTGTTCGGGGGTAACGGGTAACGGTTCGATGTCCAGCAAAGGCAAGCTGCTGCTGAAGATACCGGCTTCGGACAACGCCGCCGCCAGGGCCGCCGACTCCTCGGCAGGCCGTGTCAGCAGCACGCGCCAACCGGTCACTGCGGGCCGGCCTCGCCGTAGACTTTTTGCAGAATGGCGCCAGCGCCCTTGTCCAGCAGCTCTTCAGCCACCTGGACACCCAGGGCGATGGCGTCACGCTGCGGACCACGGATTTCAGCAGTCAGCAGAGTGCCCCCATCCGGATCCCCAACCAGGCCACGCAGCCACAGGTTTTCACCTTCGAGCACGGCGTAGCAGGCGATCGGCACCTGGCAGCCACCGTTGAGGTGCTTGTTCAGGGCGCGTTCGGCCGTGACACGCACTTCGGTCTCGTAGTGATCCAGGGGGTTGAGCAACGCGTGGATTTCACGGTCGGCAGTGCGGCATTCGATGCCCACGGCGCCTTGCCCGCCAGCAGGCAGGCTGTCTTCGACGCTGATGGCCGAGGTGATGCGGTCTTCGAAGCCCAAACGGATCAGGCCGGCGGCGGCGAGGATGATCGCGTCATACTCACCGGCATCGAGCTTGGCCAGGCGGGTGTTGACGTTGCCGCGCAGGAAGCGAATCTGCAGGTCCGGACGACGGGTCAACAGCTGTGCCTGGCGACGCAGGCTGGAGGTACCGACAATGCTGCCCAGGGGCAGGTCATCCAAAGACGCAAAGGTATTGGAAACGAAGGCGTCACGCGGGTCTTCACGCTCACAGATGCAAAACAGGCCCAGGCCTTCGGGGAAGTCCATGGGCACGTCTTTCATTGAGTGCACAGCGATGTCGGCTTCGTTTTCCAGCAGCGCGGTTTCCAGTTCCTTGACGAACAGGCCCTTGCCGCCGATCTTCGACAGCGGCGAGTCGAGCAGCTTGTCGCCGCGACTGACCATGGGCACCAGGGTCACCTTGAGGCCGGGATGGGCCTGTTCAAGGCGTGCTTTGACGTATTCGGCCTGCCACAAGGCCAGGGCGCTTTTACGGGTGGCGATGCGGATTTCGCGAGAGGACATGGATCAATCCGTACTGAATAGATACGGCAGATAATAACAGCTCAGGCAAATACGCTTTGATTTGAATCAGCAAGTGCGGGGCCTCCCTGGCCACGTCGCACCGGGATAATGAATGCAGGCTTGCCAAAACCCTCGGGCTAAAGCTGCTGCATCATCTTGCGCACGCCGGCGACATGGCGCCGGCTGACGATCAACGCATCCCCGTTAAGCCCTTTGAGGAATAACTGAAAGTGCCCGAGGGGCGTGCGCTGCAGGCGCTCGATTCGCTCACGGGCCACCAGCGCGTTCCGGTGGATTCGCACGAAGCGGTCACCGAACTCATCCTCAAGGGCCTTGAGCGGCTCATCGAGCAACACTTCGCCAGCCTCATGCCGCAGGGTCACGTACTTGTGATCGGCAATGAAGTAGACCACCTGGTCCAAGGGGATCAACTCGATGCCTTTGCGTGTGCGGGCGCTGATATGGCTGCGCGGCCCGTTGCCGCTTTGGGCGGCTGGCTGGGTCAGGGCAGCGAGTTGGGCGCGGTTGGGACGTTCGGCTTTCTTCAGGGCCCTGAGCAAGGCCTCGGCAGTCACTGGCTTGACTACGAAGCTGACACCACTGGCTTCCAGTGTCTGCGCGGCAAACTCTTCTTGCGCGGCACACAACACCACGGCAGGTGGCGATTCGCGCTCACTCAGGCGGGCAGCAACTTGCAGGCCATCGAGGCCCGGCATGCGGATATCGAGCAACACCACGTCCGGCTTGAGGCTGTCGATCAACGTCAACGCCTCCTCGCCGCTGGTGGCACTCGGTTCAAGGACTGTATAACCCTCGAGTTCACTGACCAAACGGCTCAGTCGCTCGCGGGCTTGGGGTTCGTCATCAACGATCAGGACATTCATATAGCGCTGGATTCCTGCGTGAGTCTCGCACAAGGATAGCGTAGACAGGTGCGGTGACTTGCGTCACAGCGATCCACGCTAAGACTAGCGCGAGCGGCAAAAAGTGCCCTGACAGCGGCACCCATATTTACCCGGACCTGTTCAATAGCGCCCAAGACCTGCTGCCTTCGGGCATCGTCGTAGGGTTTGCTGATACACAATCCGAATACCCCCCTTTTAAATGGATAGTCAGGCTCTGACCGCATTACCCGACTTTGGTGCATTCACACACTATCAGTCCACTGTAGACGCTCGCCGAGACGATATTGCTCAATCGTCAAATATCGTATCAATAAGCACCTGTCTCCAGTCTCGTCCCGGACGCGGTCGGCGGCAAGGCACTTAGCCATCCTTTGCACAAATAAAAATGCCGACGACCCGCGGCACCGCCTCCAAGGGCAACCCTGTTATTATCGCCGGCACACTTTCATGCCTCTTAATAAGCAGACCACGAGCGAACCCATGAGCACCGACAAGACCAACCAGTCCTGGGGCGGCCGCTTCAGTGAACCCGTCGACGCCTTCGTCGCCCGCTTCACCGCCTCCGTCACCTTTGACCAGCGCCTGTACCGCCACGACATCATGGGCTCCATAGCCCACGCGACAATGCTGGCCAAGGTCGGCGTGCTGACCGACGCCGAGCGCGACAGCATCATCGATGGCCTGACCACCATCCGTGGTGAGATCGAAGCCGGTACGTTCGACTGGCGTGTCGACCTGGAAGACGTGCACATGAACATCGAGGCCCGTCTCACCGACCGTATCGGTGTGACCGGCAAGAAACTGCACACCGGTCGTAGCCGTAACGACCAGGTGGCCACCGACATCCGCCTGTGGCTGCGCGATGAAATCGACCTGATCCTGGCCGAAATCACCCGCTTGCAGAAAGGCTTGCTGGAGCAGGCCGAGCGTGAGGCGGACACCATCATGCCTGGCTTCACCCACCTGCAAACCGCACAACCCGTGACCTTCGGCCACCACCTGCTGGCCTGGTTCGAGATGCTCAGCCGCGACTACGAGCGCCTGGTGGATTGCCGCAAGCGCGCCAACCGCATGCCGCTCGGCAGCGCAGCCCTGGCCGGCACCACCTACCCGATCGACCGTGAGTACACCGCACAACTGCTGGGTTTCGACGCCGTCGGCGGCAATTCCCTGGACGGCGTGTCCGACCGCGACTTCGCCATCGAATTCTGCGCCGCCGCCAGCATCGCGATGATGCACCTGTCGCGGTTCTCCGAAGAGCTGGTGCTGTGGACCAGTGCGCAATTCCAGTTCATCGACCTGCCGGATCGCTTCTGCACCGGCAGCTCGATCATGCCGCAAAAGAAAAACCCCGACGTGCCCGAACTGGTGCGTGGCAAGAGCGGCCGTGTATTCGGCGCACTGATGGGCCTGCTGACCCTGATGAAAGGCCAGCCTTTGGCCTACAACAAGGACAACCAGGAAGACAAGGAACCGCTGTTCGATGCCGCCGACACCCTGCGCGACTCGCTGCGCGCGTTTGCCGACATGATCCCGGCGATCAAGCCCAAGCACGCGATCATGCGTGAAGCGGCCCTGCGCGGTTTCTCCACGGCGACTGACCTGGCGGACTACCTGGTACGCCGTGGCCTGCCGTTCCGCGACTGTCACGAGATCGTTGGCCATGCGGTGAAATACGGCGTCGACACCGGCAAGGACCTGGCGGAAATGAGCCTGGAAGAGCTGCGCCAGTTCAGTGACCAGATCGAACAGGACGTGTTTGCCGTGTTGACCCTGGAAGGCTCGGTGAATGCCCGTAACCACGTGGGCGGTACCGCGCCGGCACAGGTGAAGGCTGCAGTCGCTCGCGGCCAGGCCCTGCTCGCCAGCCGCTGAAAAAGGTGGGAGGGGGCAACCCCCTCCCACATTTGATCATTTTTTGGCCGCAACCATCGCCATGAACGCCGGCATCGCGGCCTCCCTGTCCGCCGCCACCTTCTGCGCATTAGGCATGGCATGCAGTCGCTCCAGCAACGCTCTGGCCGCCGGCAATTCAGCCAACAGGTCCAGGCCAAACAGCTTCTCGCTCACCGCACAGGCGAGGTTCACGCTGTACATGAAATACAGATCCGCAATCGTAAAGCCCTCCCCCGCCACATAAGGCGCGAACTTGCCGTGACGGCCTAAAGAGCCGATCCCCAGCAGCAACTCAGCCCTGGATTTCGCCTTGATCGCCTCCGGCACCGGCATACCGAAAAACGCCTCGGCAAAACACGCGCGGGCGGGCAATTCGATGTACAGCTCGATTTCCCTGCACAACGCCAGCACTTGGGCACGCTGGAACGGGTCGGCCGGCAACAGCGACGGGCCTTCCTGGGAGTGCTCGATGTATTCGAGGATCACACTGGTTTCGTTGATAAACCCCTGCTTCACGCCCAGCACCGGCACCTTGCCACGCGGGCTGACCGCCAGGGCTTCAGGGGTTTGCCCGGCATAAAAGGGCACCTCCTCAAAAGCCAGGCCTTTCTCCAGCAGTGCCAGTTTCACCATGTTGTAGTAGTTGCTGACCGAGAATCCGTAAAGCTTGAGCATCGCAAAGCCTCCAGGCCGTGTGCGGGGTTGGCTGCAGGAGTTATAGATCCCAGGGCCGGTCCTGACCAGCAGCATCACCTGCCTGAATGGGGGTAGACTGGCGCCCTTTCCTTGAGGAGCCTGCCATGAGCGAGCCGACCGATATCGACAGCGACGAAGAAGCGTTCACCGAAAACACCTTGATCGAAGCGATCGAAAACCAGATCGAAAGCGACAATCCGCCCGCAGCCAAGGCCACTTTCAATAAACTGACCCTGGTGGGCTATGAACGTGAAGAGATCCTGAATCTCATGGCTCATGTGTTGGCTTTCGAGATCGACGCGATGCTGGATGATGACCGCGCATTCAATACCGAATGGTATGAAACAGCGCTGCGGGCACTGCCTGAGCTGCCGCCCGAAAAGGAATAATCCCGGCACACCGCAACACGCTGGACAGTTCGGCAAAGTGCGTTCACCTTATGGCCTGCTAGCCTCTAATAAATTTTAGAAAGTCTGGAGTCCTTATGTCGTATACCCCTGAGTTGGTTGCCGAACTGGAAATCCTTGTACTCTTCCCCTTGGACAGCACCAAGGAAGGTCTGAAAGTCCATCAGACCGCCGCTCCCTCTGCCATCGCCGCTGCCAAGCGCCTCCATGCGAAAGGACTTATCGATCAACCGGACGGAGGCTACCTGACCAGCCTTGGCCGGGACGCTGCAGAGCAGGCCCAAACCCTGCTGACCATCCTGAGCACCGCCAACACCAAAGAAGCCGCCTGATCCGTATACCGCCCATGGAGTCCGGCTCTTGCGGACTCCGAGGGCACTGTTGTGCAACGGCCCGCTTTTTGACGTCAAAAACCATTTCCCTCTAAACCTCCTACGCGACTGGCTGTAAACTCCTACATGGCCGCCCGCGTCGGGCCCTGCGAGCCACCGAGTTCGACATGACCCGCACCCATGAAATCCGCCCTGACCTGGACGAAGGCATCGACCGCAAGGTGCTGGCCCAATTGCGTGCGCGCTTCATGGCCCTCAATGAAGGTCGCATGGCTCGTGCCGTCGAAGGGCTGACGCCGCGCCAGCAAAGCGTGCTGACCCTGCTGCCGCTGTTTTTTCACGTCAATCACCCACTGTTGCCGGGGTATGTATCGGGCAGTACGCCGGCCGGGCTGTCGAACTTCGAGCCCGACGCCCAGGCACTCACGGAAGCCCAGCGCCTGACCCGCTCGTTCTCTTATAAGCCGCGTCCAGTCAATCAACCCAAACCGATCCACGGTCTGTTCCTGATGGGCAGCCTCGGCACCCTCGCCCAGGCCGACCAGAGCGACATGGATGTGTGGGTGTGCCACGCACCCGACCTGGGCGAAAACGAGCTCGCGGAGCTGCGTAAAAAATGCCAACTGCTGGAAGCCTGGGCCCTGGGCATGGGCGCAGAAGCGCACTTCTTCCTGATTGAGCCGACGCGCTTTGTACTCGGCGAGCGCGACACCCAACTCAGCTCCGACGACTGCGGCACGACCCAGCATTACCTGTTGCTGGACGAGTTTTACCGCACAGCCATCTGGCTGGCCGGGCGTACGCCGATCTGGTGGCTGGTGCCGGTGTATGAAGAGACCCGCTATGCGGAATTCACCCACACACTGATCTCCAAGCGTTTTATCCGCGCCGATGAAACCCTCGACCTCGGCCACCTGGCGCGTATCCCTCCCGGTGAATTCATCGGTGCCGGGCTGTGGCAACTGTTCAAGGGCATCGAGTCGCCCTACAAGTCGGTGCTCAAGCTGCTATTGACCGAGGTCTACGCCAGCGAGCACCCGAACGTGCACTGCCTGAGCCTGCGCTTCAAGCGCGCGGTGTTCGCCAACCAGATGGACCTGGATGAGCTGGACCCGTACATCGTGGTGTACCGCCGTATCGAGGAATATCTCAAGGCACGCAACGAGCCGGAGCGCCTGGAGCTGGTGCGTCGCGCCCTGTACCTGAAGGTCAACCGCAAGCTCAGCGCCGGTCAGCGCAGCACCAGTTGGCAGCGGCTGTTGCTGGAGCGCCTGGCCCACGAGTGGGGCTGGGACCAACGCCAACTGGCGCTGCTGGACAGCCGCAGCCAGTGGAAAGTACGCCAGGTGGCCTCCGAGCGCCGTGCCCTGGTCAGCGAGCTGAACTACAGCTATCGCTTCCTGACCCAGTTCGCCCGGACCGAACAGACGGTCAGCCTGATCAACAAGCGCGACCTCAATGTGCTGGGACGGCGCCTGTATGCCGCCTTTGAACGCAAGGCCGGCAAGGTTGAATTCATCAACCCCGGCATCGCCCCGGACCTGGCCGAAGACACCCTGACCCTGGTGCAATCGCCCAACCGCAAGGAGCCCGGCCAGCACCACTGGGGCCTGTACAACGGTAATCTCACAGCCCTGGAATGGGAGCACTTCGCGCCGATCAAGCGCAGCCGCGACCTGTTGGAAATGCTCACCTGGTGCCACCGCAACGGCGTCATCGACAGCAGCACGCGCCTGGCGCTGCACCCCGGCACCAGCGACATGACCGAATTCGAGCTGTTCAACCTGCTGGGCAGCCTGCAGCAGGCTATCGCCCTACCCCTGGCCAGCGTTGATGAAGCGCGCCTGCTGCGCTCGGCGGTGCCCGAGGAAGTGTTGCTGCTGATCAACGTCGGCGTCGACCCGCTCAAGCATCATCGCGACCTGAATATCCTGATGACCACCGAGCGCACCGACTCCCTTAGCTATGCCGGTGTGCGAGACAACCTGGTACTGACCCTCGATCAGGTCACGCTCAACAGCTGGAACGAGGTGATGGTCAGCCGCTACGACGGCCCCCACGCCCTGCTCGATTGCCTGCGCGACTACCTCAATCAACTGCCGTCGGATCATCTGCCTCGGCTGCGGGTGCGCTGCTTCTGTCACAACCGCGCGCAGTTCATTGCCCAGCGAGTGGAAGAAATCTTCGACACCGCACAGAACCTGCTGCTGGGTCAGGGCAATCACCGCTACTTGCTCCAGGTACAGCAGCACTATCACGTGATGGAGTTGATGCCCGGCCAGGCCTCCCACGTATCACTGGCGACCCAGGATGCGCTGGTCGCCTACCTCAGCGAAGAATTGGCCAGCTACAGCCCGCTGCACCTGGATGCCATGGCCCTGGAAGACCACGACCTGGCGCTGTTGCTGCCCATGGGCATGGCCGATTGCGTGCAAGTGTTCTACCGGGTCAACGAAGGCTTCGCCGAGCTGTATGTGCTGGATGAATTCAACGCGCTCTGGCAGCAACGCTTGCCGTTTCATGATGAGCAGAGCCTGTTGGCGCCGTTGCAGCGCTTTTTGCAGTCGATCATCTATCGCCGGGAAGCACTGTCGCCCCTGGACACGCAACAACCGTTGGGTGAGGTGCAAATCTTGTACTACCAACTGCTGCCGTCAGGCAGCACGCGCGCGCGTGGGGTGGAGCCGCGGCCAGCCCCACAGAACCCCGCGAACAAACCGTTTTATGACGTGCAGGCGATTATCGGCAAGGCGGCGCCGGGCCAGGTGGGCATAACCCTGTACTGCAATCAGCGGGAGTTTTCCGAGCTGGAGTTTGGCGACCAACTGTTTGCAGTGGTCGCCCAGGAAATCGTCGGGCAACGCCGGGAAACCGAGCGCTACCGCTGCTACATCACCGACCTCGACCTGTCGGGGCTGCTCGGTGATGTGCAAAGCCCAAGCAATTTGTACCTGCGCTACAAGGCCGAGCTGGAGCTCGCGCTGAATGAGGCGCTGAGCCAGGTCTAGAGAGGGAAGGCGCCGCCATCCTTGGGCTGACCCTCAACACTGAGCAGCTCAAGCTTGAGGGTCTTGCCGCCCGGTGCCGGCCAATCGATGTGCTGCCCTACCTGCAGGCCAAGCAAGGCACTGCCCACCGGGGCCAGGACCGAAATCTTGCCTTCATCGGCATTCGCATCTTTCGGGTAGACCAGGGTCAGGTGGTAGTCCTTGCCGCTGCCTTGCTCACGGCAATGCACACTGGAGTTCATGGTCACGACCGTTGCAGGCACTTCATCGTGGCCAACCACTTCTTCGGCGCGGTCGAGTTCGGCTTGCAGTGCAATAACGCCCGGCTGCGTCTCGTCCATACGGTCGATCAATTGCTCAAGACGCTGCACATCAAGACGGGTGAGGATGATGGAAGGTGCGGTCATGATTCAGGCAGACTCCTTTTTTCTGCACAAAAAAGCAAAACCCCGCCAGGAAAAGGCGGGGTTCTCACGGGCCTCGATGAGTTGAGGCGTATCCGGACACTACCACAGCACCGTAAATAAACAAGACGGGCTCAAGGCGCGGCCTTGCGTTGCTCGGCCTGGGCCACGATCACTCGGCGCCGCTGATCATCGGCGGAGCGCCATTCACGGATGTCTTCCACATGGCGGAAGCAGCCGAGGCAGACTTTTTGCTCGTCCAGGCGACACAAACTGATACAAGGTGACGGCACCGCCGGGCTGACATTACTGAACAGCGGCTTGGGCGGGCGTACAGGCGCAGGCTGGGTCACGGTCAGATCTCGTCGAAATCCAGCTCGGCGCCGGTATATTCGTGGACCAGGCGCGCGAGCATCTCGCCCAGCAACTCTTCACTCTTGTCACACTGCCATTTGCCGCTTTCTTCGTCGTAGTCGAAGTGGACGCCACCGGAGCGCGCCGCCAGCCACAGCTGACGCAGCGGCTCCTGGCGGCTGAAGATCAGTTGCTGGCCACTCTCGAACTTGACGGTCAGCACACCGGCCGAGTTTTCCAGATCCACATCCAGGTCGCTGTCGTCGAAAATATCTTCCAGCTTCTCTTGGGTGGCATCCACCAGGTCGTGAAAACGGGCTTCGGTCAAACTCATTGTGGCAACCTCGAAAGTGTCTGGTTTTGCTCAAGCGCCGCACGATACGGGCGAGCCCCGCCGATTGCAAAGGATACCGATTTCAACACGATTGACGGTGTGAAATATCCTCAACCAGCGTAGTCCGCTTCCCGACCATCTCGGCAAACCCCCGCCGGACGGGTATTTCAGCGCATAGGCAAGCTGGCGGGTGGTCGGTATACTCGGGCGCAATTAATGCATATTCAAGGATTTCGCCATGAAGCGCCTGATCTCTTCCCTTGCTGCGCTCGTCGCGGTCGCTTGCCTCGTTAGTGCCTGTGGTCAAAAAGGCCCGCTGTACCTGCCCGATGACAGCAAAGACCCGAATGAACAGGCGCAATCGTCGCAAAAGCCCTCCAAAGCGCATAAGCACGACACCTACGAATAAGGGAGCTCCATGGACGCTTTTAACTACCGGGACGGCGAGCTGTTCGCGGAAGGCGTGGCGTTGTCCGCGATTGCCCAGCGCTTTGGTACCCCGACCTACGTGTACTCCCGTGCGCATATCGAAGCCCAATACCGCTCGTTCACCGACCCTCTCGATGGCGTACCGCACCTGGTGTGCTACGCCGTCAAGGCCAACTCCAACCTGGGTGTACTGAATGTCCTGGCGCGTCTGGGCGCCGGTTTCGACATCGTCTCCCGTGGCGAGCTGGAACGGGTCCTGGCCGCCGGCGGCCAGGCTGACAAGATCGTGTTCTCCGGCGTAGGCAAGAGCCGCGAAGACATGCGCCGAGCCCTGGAAGTCGGCGTACATTGCTTCAACGTAGAGTCCACCGACGAGCTGGAACGCCTGCAAGTCGTCGCCGCCGAGATGGGTGTTCGTGCGCCGATCTCACTGCGCGTCAACCCGGACGTCGATGCCGGCACCCACCCGTACATTTCCACCGGTCTCAAAGAGAACAAGTTCGGCATCGCCATTGCCGACGCCGAAGACGTGTACATCCGTGCCGCCCAGCTGCCGAACCTGGAAGTGCTGGGTGTCGACTGCCATATCGGCTCGCAACTGACCACACTGCCGCCGTTCCTGGATGCCCTCGACCGCCTGCTGGCATTGATCGACCGCCTGGGCGAATGCGGCATCTACCTGCACCACATCGACCTCGGTGGTGGCGTGGGCGTGCGTTATCGCGATGAAGAGCCACCGGCGATCGCCGACTATATCCAGGCCGTGCGCGAGCGCATCGAAGGCCGCGACCTGACGCTGATGTTCGAGCCGGGCCGCTATATCGTCGCCAATGCCGGCGTGCTGCTGACCCAGGTCGAGTACCTCAAGCACACCGAGCACAAGGACTTCGCCATCGTCGATGCAGCGATGAACGACCTGATCCGCCCGGCGCTGTACCAGGCCTGGATGAATGTCACCGCGGTGACGCCTCGCAACAGCGAAGCACGCGCCTATGACATCGTCGGCCCGATCTGCGAGACCGGCGACTTCCTGGCCAAGGATCGTCAACTGGCCCTGGAAGAAGGCGACCTGCTGGCCGTGCATTCGGCCGGTGCCTACGGGTTTGTCATGAGTTCCAACTACAACACCCGCGGACGTACCGCCGAGGTGTTGGTGGACGGTGATCAAGCGTTGGAAGTGCGTCGCCGCGAGACGGTAGCCGAGTTGTATGCTGGCGAAAGCCTGCTGCCGGAGTAAGCCATGCTGCTGCGTTTTACCAAGATGCACGGGCTGGGCAATGATTTCATGGTCCTCGACCTGGTCAGCCAGCACGCGCACATCCTGCCCAAGCACGCTAAACAGTGGGGCGACCGGCATACCGGGATTGGCTTCGACCAATTGCTGATCGTCGAGGCGCCAAGCAACCCGGAGGTGGATTTCCGTTATCGGATCTTCAACTCCGACGGCTCCGAAGTGGAACAGTGCGGCAACGGTGCGCGCTGCTTTGCACGCTTTGTGCTGGACAAGCGCCTGACCGCCAAGCGGCAGATTCGCGTCGAGACCAAGAGCGGCGTGATCGAGCTGGATATCCGCAGCGACGGCCAGATCAGCGTCAACATGGGCGCGCCGCGCCTGGTGCCGGCGGATATTCCGTTCCAGGCGACCGAGCAGGCCGCCAGCTACCCGCTGGACGTTGACGGCCAGACCGTCGACATCGCTGCCGTGTCCATGGGCAACCCCCATGCGGTGCTACGGGTCAACGACATCAACACTGCCCCCGTGCATGAACTGGGGCCGAAGATCGAACACCACCCGCGCTTTCCGGCGCGGGTCAATGTGGGTTTCCTGCAGGTGATCGACCGTTCCCGCGCGCAATTGCGCGTGTGGGAACGCGGCGCCGGCGAAACCCAGGCCTGCGGTACCGGTGCTTGCGCCGCTGCCGTGGCCGCGATCAGCCAGGGGTGGATGGATTCGCCCCTGTTGATCGACCTGCCCGGTGGACGCCTGTCCATCGAGTGGGCAGGCCCTGGCCACCCGGTGATGATGACCGGGCCGGCCTCGCGCGTATACGAAGGACAGGTCCGTCTATGAGTGAGCCAAGCCAATGACCGATAAGCCTCAAGTACCCGCACAAGCAACTACCCCGAGCGAAAGTCTGGAGGCCGCTGCCGTCGCGGCGTACCTTGAGGCTAATCCGGACTTCTTCGTCGAACACGAAGAACTGCTCCCGGCCCTGCGCATCCCCCACCAGCGCGGCGACACCGTGTCGTTGGTGGAGCGACAGATGAAGATCCTGCGCGAGCGCAATATCGAAATGCGCCACAAGCTCTCGCACCTGATGGATGTCGCCCGCGACAACGACCGTCTGTTCGAGAAAACCCGCCGCCTGATTCTTACCCTGATGGACGCCGGCAGCCTGGAAGAAACGGTGATTGCCGTGGAAGACAGCCTGCGCCAGGACTTCCAGGTGCCGTTTGTCAGCCTGATCCTGTTCAGCGACAACCCGATGCCGGTGGGTCGCTGGGTCAGTGGCGGCGACGCGCAAACCGCGATCGGCGGCCTGCTTTCCGAAGGCAAGACCATCAGCGGCACCCTGCGCGAGCACGAGCTGGACTTCCTGTTCGGCGCCGAACAGCGCAAGCAGATCGGCTCTACCGCCGTCGTCGCTCTCAGCCATCAAGGCCTGCACGGCGTCCTGGCCATCGCCAGCCGCGATCCCGCGCACTACAAGAGCTCGGTGGGCACTTTGTTCCTCACCTATATCGCCGAAGTACTGGGCCGCGTCCTTCCGCGCCACACCACCGCCCTGCGCGCGGTGCGCTAGCCATGGAACGGCAACTGGACGCTTACTGCGCTCACCTGCGTAACGAGCGCCAGGTGTCACCCCATACCCTGGAGGCTTACCGACGGGACTTGAACAAGGTCCTGGCGTATTGCGAAAAACAGCAGGTCACCAGCTGGAAGACCCTGGATATCCAGGGCCTGCGCAGCCTGATCGCACGGCTGCACCAGGCGGGCCAGTCCTCGCGCAGTCTGTCGCGCCTGCTGTCGGCGGTGCGCGGCCTGTATCACTACCTCAATCGCGAAGGCCTCTGCGACCACGACCCGGCCAGCGGCCTGTCCCCGCCGAAAGGCGAACGACGCCTGCCCAAGACCCTGGACACCGACCGTGCCCTGCAATTGCTCGATGGCGCCGTGGAGGACGATTTCCTCGCCCATCGCGACCAGGCGATCCTCGAACTGTTCTACTCTTCAGGCCTGCGCCTATCGGAGCTGACGGGCCTGAACCTCGATCAACTGGACCTGGCCGACGGCCTGGTGCAAGTGCTCGGCAAAGGCAGCAAGACTCGGGTGCTGCCGGTAGGCAGGAAAGCCCGCGAAGCCCTGCAACTGTGGCTGCCGCTGCGCGCCCTGGCCAACCCGGTGGACGACGCGGTGTTTATCAGCCAGCAAGGGCGGCGCCTGGGGCCGCGCGCCATCCAGGTACGGGTCAAGGCTGCCGGCGAGCGCGAGCTGGGGCAGAACCTGCATCCACATATGCTGCGGCACTCCTTTGCCAGCCATATGCTGGAATCGTCCCAGGACCTGCGCGCCGTGCAGGAACTGCTTGGCCATTCCGACATCAAGACCACGCAGATCTATACCCATCTGGACTTCCAGCACCTGGCAACGGTCTACGACAGCGCCCATCCACGGGCCAAACGCATCAAGGACGGCGACTCATGAACATCAAGCTGATCACCTTCGACCTGGACGACACGCTCTGGGACAACGTACCCGTCATCATCAGCGCCGAAGCGTCGATGCGCGAATGGCTGGCCACCCATGCCGCCAAGGTGGGCGACCTGCCCCTGGAGCATTTCGCCAGCCTGCGCCAACAGGTGCTGCAACGGCATCCCGAACTCAAACACCGCATCAGTATCCTGCGCCATCGGGTGTTGATACATGCGTTTGAAGAGGCCGGTTATCCACAGCCTGAGGCCACGGAAATGGCCGATGTGTGTTTCGAAGCGTTCATTCACGCCCGCCATCAGCTCACGCCTTTCCCTGAGGCCGAGCCGATGCTGCAAGCGCTGCGCCAGCACTTTCTGCTGGGTGTGATCACCAATGGCAATGCCGATGTGCAGCGTGTTGGCCTGGCGGACTACTTTCACTTTGCGCTACGCGCTGAAGATATTGGCATCGCCAAGCCGGATGCGCGGCTGTTCCAGGAAGCGCTGCAGCGCGGCGGAGTAGATGCCAGTGCGGCGGTGCATGTTGGCGACCACCCCGGGGACGACATTGCCGGGGCTCAGCAGGCGGGGCTGCGGGCCGTGTGGTTCAACCCGTCGGGCAAGTTGTGGGAAGGGGATAAACTCCCGGATGCACAGATTCGCAGCCTGACGGAGTTGCCGGAGTTACTTCGCAGCTGGCAGTAACACGGGTGAGAAAAATGTGGGAGGGGGCTTGCTCCCGATAGCGGTGTACCAGTCTCCAGATGTATTGACTGACCTACTGTAATCGGGAGCAAGCCCCCTCCCACACTTGATTGGGGGTAACCTGTAGCCGGTTATTACAGGCATGAAAAAACCCGCAGCGACGGCGGGCTTTTTCTTACAAGCAGGTGGCTGACCTTAGATAGGTCGGCTGCCGTACTTGTTATCCGGCTTCTTGGGCGGGTCAGCAACCACATTGGGCTCGACTTCGACCACTTTGCCGCCTTTGGCAAGAAACTCTTCCATCGCACGGGCCAGGGCATCGCGCTCTTTGTTCTTGGCCTCAACGCTCGGCAATTCATCTACCGAAACAGCAGCCTTGGCTTTGCCCTTGGCAGCTGGAACAGGAGCGTCATCACCACCGTCGTCCTCAGCAACGTCTTCCGCCGCCGCTTCAAGACCTTCTTCGGTGTCGTCTTCGTCACCTACTTCGAGTTCGTCGTTTTCCAGATCATCGTCGCTCATGTTCTACCTCATGACTTGCGAAAAGCAGATTAGTTATAGCCCAGCTTCGCCCTCTGTCGAGGTTGCCGGAAAAAAATCACATCCACCGGATAACCAGTGGCTTATGCCCCATCACCGTGCAAGGTGGCGAGGACTTTACGAGCACCGCCATGATCACGGTGCTCGCCCAGATAAACACCTTGCCAGGTCCCCATCGCCAAGCGGCCGGCCTTGACCGGCAAACTCAGCTGGCAGCCCAGGAGACTGGCCTTGAAGTGCGCCGGCAGATCATCCGGACCTTCGTCGTTGTGTTCGAACCCGGCGTAACCTTGCGGCACCAGCGAGTTGAAAAAACGCTCGAAGTCACGACGAACCGCCGGATCGGCATTCTCGTTGACCGTCAACGAGGCCGAGGTGTGCTGCAGCCACAGGTGCAACAGGCCCACGCGGCAGGCCTTCAGCTCAGGCAAGCCGGCAAGCAACTCGTCAGTCACCAGGTGAAAGCCCCGGGGCTTGGCCCGCAGGGTAATCAGGGTCTGTTGCCACATACAGTTCTCCGCCCATCGGCGCGCATTCTAGCGCGCTCTGGGAAAAAACAAAGTGCCGAATACGCCTACGTGCCTGTAAGACATTCGCACGCTGGAAAGTGCATGACAAACTCTGCGCAAAAACCGGCACAGCTTGTTATGACTGACAAACGCCAGGCAAAAAAATGCCCGGCAAGCCGGGCATCTTTTTTTCGCGTACTTACAGGTTGTAGCCGCGTTCGTTGTGTTGCGCCAGGTCGAGGCCGACAGCCTCTTCCTCTTCGGTAACCCGCAGGCCCATGACCGCGTCCAGCACCTTGAGGATGATGAAGGTGACGATGGCGGTATAGATCACGGTGAAGCCGACACCTTTGCACTGGATCCAGACTTGAGCTGCGATGTCAGTCACGGTGCCGAAGCCGCCCAATGCAGGGGCTGCAAACACACCGGTGAGGATCGCACCGACGATACCGCCGATACCGTGCACGCCGAATGCGTCCAGGGAGTCGTCGTAGCCCAGCTTGCGCTTGAGGCTGGTGGCGCAGAAGAAGCAGATCACACCGGCCACCAGGCCGATCACCAGGGCGCCCATCGGACCAACAGTGCCGGCGGCCGGTGTAACGGCGACCAGGCCAGCCACTACACCCGAGGCGATGCCCAGTGCGCTTGGCTTACCGTGAGTAATCCACTCGGCGAACATCCAGCCCAGGGCTGCAGCAGCGGTAGCAATCTGAGTCACCAGCATCGCCATGCCGGCGGTGCCGTTGGCCGCAGCCGCAGAGCCGGCGTTGAAGCCGAACCAGCCGACCCACAGCATGGCCGCACCCACCAGGGTGTAACCCAGGTTGTGAGGCGCCATTGGAGTGGTCGGGAAGCCTTTACGCTTGCCGAGCACGATGCACGCCACCAGGCCAGCGACACCGGCATTGATGTGCACCACGGTGCCGCCGGCGAAGTCCAGCACGCCCCAGTCCCACAGCAGGCCACCGTTGCCGCTCCACACCATGTGGGCGATTGGCGCATAGACCAGAGTGAACCAGATAGCCATGAAGATCAGCATGGCGGAGAACTTCATGCGTTCGGCGAACGCACCGACGATCAGCGCCGGGGTGATGATGGCGAAGGTCATCTGGAAGGTGATGAACACGGCTTCCGGGAACAGCGCAGCCGGCCCGGTGATGCTGGCCGGGGTCACACCCGCCAGGAACGCCTTGCCCATGCCGCCGAAGAAGGAGTTGAAGTTGACCACACCCTGTTCCATACCGGTGGTATCGAACGCGATGCTGTAGCCGTAGACAACCCACAGGATGCTGATCAGGCCGGTGATGGCGAAGCACTGCATCATCACCGACAGAATATTTTTGGAGCGCACCATGCCGCCGTAGAACAGCGCCAGGCCTGGAATGGTCATGAACAGCACCAGCGCGGTGGATGTGAGCATCCAGGCGGTGTCACCGGAGTTGAGGACTGGAGCAGCCACTTCGTCTGCCGCCATGGCCAGGCTTGGCATTACGATGGACAACAGGGCTCCGAGCCCTGCGAATTTACGCAGAGTCATATTGTTTTCTCCTGGGGCGTTGGGGTTTGGCGGCTTAGATTGCGTCGGTATCGGTTTCGCCGGTACGGATGCGAATAGCCTGTTCCAGATTGACCACGAAGATCTTGCCGTCACCGATCTTGCCGGTGTTGGCGGCCTTGGTTATCGCCTCGATAACCCGGTCAAGATCCTTGTCGTCAATGGCGACATCAATCTTCACCTTCGGCAGGAAATCCACTACATATTCCGCGCCGCGATACAGCTCGGTGTGACCCTTCTGCCGACCGAAGCCCTTGACCTCAGTAACGGTAATGCCCTGCACGCCGATCTCGGACAACGACTCGCGTACATCGTCCAACTTGAACGGCTTGATGATGGCAGTGACTAGCTTCATGAAAACTCTCTCCCGAATTGGTGGACTTGCCCCAGGAAAACAAACCCGTCTCAAGTCTAAGCGCAGTGCCTGGCTTTGTAACGCATCGTCGCAAGGGCAGTTGCCATTGCGACGCCAGCGAACCACTGGTGACGAAACCTGTACCCCTGATCCGTCGGCGCACTGCATTCGTCACAGCGACTGCATCAGTGCATGGGTCATGATCGTCTAAGCAGAAACCTTGCCAGCTCCGTAAAAATCACTGAAATCAGTCCTTTGCTCACCTAGGCCCACCAACGGGGCCATCCGGCGCCTGCAATGCGCACGAAAACGGTGCATAGCCGCCCAGCCTGATGCGCGAAAAGCGTGCGACCCAGGCCGTGAAAAAGACTATAGACGCTGCGTGATACACTGCCCGCCAACAGTTTTCCGGAATATTTCCCATGCTCGCGCCCAAAGACCTCCTCGACGCCCTGAGCGGCCACGCCTCTCGCCTGTTCAGCGGCGACACCCCGCTGCCCCGCAATGAAATCGAAAGCCAGTTCAAGGCCTTGCTGCAAAGCGGTTTCAGCAAGCTCGACCTGGTGAGCCGGGAAGAGTTTGATAGCCAGATGGTGGTGCTCGCCCGCACCCGTGCGCGGCTGGAGAGCCTGGAAGCGAAAGTCGCAGAACTGGAAGCGCGGTTGACCCCTCCAGCCGAATAAATGCGATCAGTGTGGGAGGGGGCTTGCTCCCGATGGCGGTGTATCAGCCGGTATCAATGCTGACTGCCCCCCCCGCTATCGGGAGCAAGCCCCCTCCCACATTCGCTCTACCTTTTGCTCTGGATACGTTCTGTAAAACCTCCCCGCCTCGCTCTTCCCTACCTCGTCTACCCTTGAAAAACCGCAGGAAGCGGCCGCCCATTTCAAGGAACGAGCATGTCCCTCGCCATCGTCCACAGCCGCGCCCAGATCGGCGTCGAAGCCCATGCCGTCACCGTTGAAGTGCATATGGCCAATGGCTTGCCGTCCCTCACACTGGTGGGTTTGCCCGAAACCGCCGTCAAGGAAAGCAAAGACCGCGTGCGCAGCGCCATCCTCAACTCGGCCCTGCAATACCCCGCGCGCCGCATCACCCTCAACCTCGCGCCCGCCGACCTGCCCAAGGACGGCGGGCGTTTTGACCTGGCGATTGCCCTGGGGATCCTCGCCGCCAGCGTGCAGGTGCCAGCGTTGATGCTCGATGACATTGAATGCCTGGGTGAGTTGGCGTTGTCCGGTGAAGTGCGTGCGGTGAAAGGCGTGCTACCGGCGGCTTTGGCGGCGCGCAAGGCCGGGCGCACCGTGATAGTGCCTCGGGCGAATGCCGAGGAGGCGTGCCTGGCGTCGGGGTTGAAGGTGATTGCGGTAGACCACTTGTTGCAAGTGGTGGCGCACCTCAATGGGCACGTGCCGATTGAGCCCTACAAGTCCGATGGTTTGCTGTACCTGAACAAACCCTACCCAGACTTGAGCGAAGTGCAGGGCCAACTGTCGGCAAAGCGCGCCCTGCTGATCGCCGCAGCGGGTGCGCATAACCTGTTGTTCAGCGGCCCACCGGGCACCGGCAAGACCTTGCTCGCCAGTCGCCTGCCCGGCCTGTTGCCCCCCTTGAGCGAACAGGAAGCTCTTGAGGTGGCGGCGATCCAGTCCGTCGTCAGCCTCGCGCCGCTGAGCCATTGGCCACACCGGCCGTTTCGCCAGCCACACCACTCTGCGTCAGGGCCGGCGCTGGTGGGCGGCGGCTCGAAACCACAGCCTGGGGAAATCACCCTGGCTCACCATGGCGTGCTGTTCCTGGATGAGCTGCCGGAGTTTGATCGCAAGGTGCTGGAGGTTTTGCGCGAACCGCTGGAGTCGGGGCATATCGTGATTTCCCGCGCCCGCGACCGCGTAAGTTTCCCGGCACGCTTTCAACTGGTGGCGGCGATGAACCCCTGCCCTTGCGGCTATATGGGCGAACCCAGCGGGCGCTGTCGTTGTACGCCGGAGCAGATTCAGCGGTATCGCAACAAGCTCTCGGGGCCGCTGCTGGACCGGATTGACTTGCACCTGACCGTGGCGAGGGAAACGACGGCACTGAACCCGATCCAACAGGCGGGCGAGGATACCGCCCATGCCTCAGCGCGGGTCGCCCAGGCTCGCGAGCATCAGCAAAAGCGCCAGGGCTGTGCGAATGCCTTTCTTGATCTGCCGGGGCTGCGCGAGCACTGCAAGCTCACGAAGGTGGATGAAAACTGGCTGGAAACGGCCTGTGAACGACTGACCCTATCGCTGCGCGCGGCCCATCGACTGCTCAAGGTGGCGCGCACCCTGGCGGATCTGGATCAGGTAGAGACCATCACCCGCGACCACCTGAAAGAGGCCCTGCAATACCGCCCGGCGGCGATCACTTAAGCTTGGCGCAGCGCCAAATGTGGGAGGGGCAAGCCTCCCACATCTTGGAAAACGGTGGCTCAGCGAAAGCGATCCACCTCATGGCGCAGGCTCGCCGCCAACGTCTCCAGTTCCTTGGCAGTAATCGCCAGGTTCGACACCACCTCACGCTGCTCGCTGTTAGCCAGCGCGATGCTCTGCAAGTTGCTGCTGAGCAAGGTCGCGGTGCTGCTCTGCTCTTGGGTGGCGGTGGTGATCGCGGCGAATTGCTGGCCGGCCGATCGGCTCTGCTCATCAATGCGCGCCAGGGCCGAGGCCACGTCGGCGTTGCGCGACAAGCCTTCCTGCATCAGCGTGTTGCCGTGTTCCATAGTGCTGATGGCGTTACCGGTTTCCCGCTGGATGCTCTGGATCATCCCGGAAATTTCATCGGTGGCTTCGCGGGTGCGCGATGCCAGGTTGCGTACTTCATCAGCCACCACGGCAAACCCACGGCCCTGTTCACCGGCGCGTGCAGCCTCGATGGCCGCGTTGAGCGCCAACAGGTTGGTCTGTTCGGCGATGGACGTGATCACACCGACGATGCCGCCGATTTCCTGGGAGCGCTGGCCCAGGGTATTGATCACTGTGGCCGTGCTGTTCAGCGCGGTCGCGATATGTTCCAGCGACGACGACGCCTCCTGCATCGAATTGCGACCAATGCGGGTTTGCTGGGCATTTTCTTGGGCCAGGCGCTCGGTGTTGCCCATGTTGTCGGCAATGTTCAGCGAGGTGGCACTGAACTCTTCCACCGCGCCGGCCATGCTGGTGATTTCGCCGGACTGCTGCTCCATGCCGTCATAGGCCCCACCGGACAGACCGGACAACGCCTGGGCCCGACTATTGACCTCCTCGGCCGCCTTGCGGATATGGGAAACCATCGTCGACAGCGCTTCACCCATCTGATTGAAGCTGCGCGCCAGTTGGCCGATTTCGTCATGGCTGGATACGTTGAGGCGTGCGCTCAAGTCGCCCGCACCCAAGGCTTCGGCCTGGTGTACCAAGTCACTCAGCGGTTGCAGCTTGCTGCGCAGCAGCCAGACCGTGGCGCCCACCGCCAGCAACATCGCCAGCACGCTGCCGATCACCAGGCGAATCCCCACGGCCCAGGTCACCGCGCGGATTTCAGCTTTCGGCATGCTCGCGACCACGGCCCACGGGCCGCCTTCGAACGGTACCGAAACGCTATAGAAATCTTCGTTCTTGTCGCTCCAGAAGCGACCTTTGCCCGGGGTCTTGGCCAGGTCCAGCATCACCGGCACCGATTGATCCAACGCCTGCACGCCGGCGGGTGCCACTAGCCAGTGCTTTTGCTCATCCAGCAGTGCAAGGGAGCCGGTCTGGCCAATTCGGAAGCGCTTGAGGTTTTCGAATTGGGCATTCTGCGCATCGGTGTAGTCAAAACCGATGAACAGCACGGCGATAACCTTACCGCCGCTGTCACGCACCGGGCTGTACTGGGTCATGTAGGAACGATCGAACAACACCGCCCTGCCGATGTAGGTCTGCCCACCCACAACGCGCTGGTAGGCCGGGCCCTGACGGTCGAGGACGGTGCCGATGGCGCGGTTGCCATCCTGCTTGGTCAGGGACGTGCTGATACGGATAAAGTCGTCGCCGCTGCGCACAAATACGGTGGCCACGCCGCCAGACATTTGCTTGAACTCGTCCACCTCATCAAAGTTGTTGTTCAACACCTCGTTGCCCAGGTACAGGCTGGGCGTCTGAACACCGGCCACGCTCACGGGTTGGTCCACATGCACGCTCAACCCGGCACCGAAACGTTTTTCAAACAGCCCGCTCAAACGCTGGGTGCTCTCGCGCAACGTGCTGTGGAAGGTATTGAGTTGGTCGGCAAGCAAGCGCGCCTCGCTGGCCAGGTGCTCCTCGCGGGTATCGAGGTTGGCGGAATCGAGGGAACGCAAGGCGAAAACAGTACTGCCGCTGATGACGACAGCCAAAATCACGGCTAACGCGAGACCTAACTGGGAGGCAATCCGGGCGCGAGGTTGAGACATGACAGCTCCTGGCCGAGGCCAGGATCATCCTGATCTCATAGCGCTGCTCGGCAAATTATCTGGTGGGAAACGTTGGTGCACGATGGTTCCAACACACCTACTTCGGCGGCGTTTTGCAATACTTGAGCGAATCGCAGGGGTATCACGCAAACGGTTGCGTCGCTGAGTCAAAACCCCTCAATTGAGCCGTTCGACGTCGGGTAAAACCATGGCCTGCACCTCGCTCTGGAGGAAATCCGCCAGACGCCGCAAGCGCTCACCCCCTGGACGGGTTTTCGGCCACACCAAATAGTAATTTTCCCCACTCGCTACCGCAGTCGGCCACGGCAAGCTCAAGCGTCCCTGCGCCACATCCTCGGCCACCATCAGCAGGTCGCCCATCGACACGCCATAACCGCGGGCGGCGGCGATCATGCCCAGCTCCAAGGTATCGAACACCTGCCCGCCTTTGAGCGACACCTGGGACGATAGCCCCATGCGCTCCAGCCAATTGCGCCAGTCCCGGCGGTCGGGTGTGGGGTGCAGTAACTCGGCGCCGGCTAGGCGGGTCACGTCCCAAGGACCGTCGTTCAACAGGTTCGGTGCACCCACCGGTATCAACAGCTCGGGGAACAGATAGCTGGCTTCCCAATCCGCTGGAAAATGCCCGTAGCTCAATAACACCGCGCAATCGAACGGCTCCTGGTTGAAGTCCACCTCGTCCACGCTCATCCAGGCGCTGGTCAGTTGCACCTCATTGCCCGGCTGCAGCGCCCGGAAGCGGCTGAGTCGCGCCAGCAGCCAGCGCATGGTCAATGTGGAGGGGGCCTTCATGCGCAGGATGTCATCTTCGGCATTCAAGGTATGGCAGGCGCGCTCCAGCGCCGCGAACCCTTCGCGCACACCGGGCAACAACAGACGCGCCGCTTCAGTGAGCTGCAAGGTGCGGCCATTGCGCTGGAACAGCCGGCAGGCGAAATGCTCTTCAAGCGTGCGGATATGTCGGCTCACCGCACTTTGGGTGATCGACAACTCCTCGGCCGCGCGGGTGAAAGAGCTGTGTCGGGAGGCCGCTTCAAACGCGCGCAAGGCATAAAGAGGAGGAAGACGACGAGACATGAGGAAAGCTCCGACAGCGCAATACTGAAACCCTACCAGAATCAATCAAGCATGAGTTTTAATCATGCAAACGATCGCATTTATCCCTTTGTGCAATGGGCTGAGAGCGCCGAGAATCAGCCCTTCCCCAACCCTCTGACTTTTTGAGCGTGATGATCATGCAGCATCCGGCACGTACCGAACTCTGGGCCATTCTGCGGCTGTCAGGGCCGTTGATTGCCTCGCAGTTGGCGCACATGCTGATGGTGTTGACCGACACCCTGATGATGGCGCGCCTGAGCCCCGAAGCCCTGGCCGGTGGCGGCCTGGGTGCCGCAAGCTATTCGTTCGTCGCGATTTTCTGTATCGGCGTGATTGCCGCCGTGGGCACCTTGGTTGCGATCCGCCACGGCGCGGGCGATATCGAAGGTGCCACCCGCCTGACCCAGGCCGGGCTGTGGCTGGCCTGGCTGATGGCCCTGGCGGCGGCCCTGCTGCTGTGGAACCTCAAGCCGGTGCTGCTGATGTTCGGCCAGACCGAGACCAACGTACATTCGGCCGGGCAATTTCTGACCATGCTGCCGTTTGCCCTGCCCGGCTACCTGAGCTTCATGGCCCTGCGCGGCTTTACCAGCGCCATCGGCAAAGCCACTCCGGTGATGGTGATCAGCCTCGGCGGTACAGTGGTCAACTACCTGCTCAACCACGCACTGATCGAAGGCATGTTCGGCCTGCCCAAGCTCGGCTTGATGGGCATCGGTCTGGTCACGGCGATTGTCGCCAACAGCATGGCGCTGGCGTTGATGTGGTACATCCGCAGCAACCGGGCCTATGCCGCCTACCCGCTGAGTACAGGGCTGCTGCACCTCAACACCCAATATCTGCGCGAGTTGTGGCGCCTGGGCCTGCCGATCGGCGGCACCTATGCGGTGGAGGTCGGGCTGTTTGCCTTTGCAGCCCTGTGCATGGGCACCATGGGCAGCACGCAGTTGGCAGCGCACCAGATCGCCCTGCAAATCGTATCGGTGGCCTTTATGGTGCCGGCGGGGATGTCCTACGCGGTGACCATGCGCATCGGCCAGCATTATGGCGCCGGACAGTTGGTGCACGCACGCATGGCCGGGCGTGTCGGCATAGGCTTTGGCGCGGCGATAATGCTGGGATTCGCGGCGGTGCTGTGGCTGTTTTCCGAGCCGCTCATAGGACTGCTGATCGACCACGACAACCCGGCGTTCCACGACGTGATCGTCCTGGCCGTGAGCCTGCTGGCCGTCGCCGCGTGGTTCGAGCTGTTCGACGGCGTGCAAACCATCGCCATGGGTTGCATTCGCGGGCTCAAGGACGCCAAGACCACGTTCCTGATCGGTGCGGGCTGCTACTGGTTGATTGGCGCACCCTCGGCCTGGCTGATGGCTTTCACGTTGGGCTGGGGGCCAACCGGCGTGTGGTGGGGCCTGGCACTGGGACTGGCCTGCGCCGCGATAAGCCTGACCTGGGCGTTTGAAGCGAAGATGAAGCGGATGATTCGCCGGGAAGGCCCGGCGCCCGAAGCCGACACCGGCTTTCAGGCGGTACAGGCCGACTAGAGACCCTCGCTCACGCGGGTGTGCTTGCCGTCGCCGAAGGTCAGGTATTCCACCAGCTCCGGCAACGGCAGCGGCTTGCTGATCAGGTAACCCTGGGCCTGGTCGCAGCCGAACAGCCGCAATAGCGCCAGTTGCTCGGGGGTTTCCACACCTTCGGCCACCACTTCCAGATTGAGGTTGTGCGCCAGGTTGATCATCGCGTGCACCAGTTTGCGGTTCTCTTCGCGCTCCTCCATGCCGCCGACAAAGCTTTTGTCGATCTTCAACAAGGCAATCGGCAGGCTGTTGAGGTGCACAAACGACGAGAAACCGGTACCGAAGTCATCCAGGGAAAACCGCACACCCAGGCGACCAAGGGCGTCCATGGTCTGCTTGACCAGGTCACTGCGGCGCATCACGGCGGTTTCGGTCAGTTCGAACTCCAACCATTGCGCTTCCACGCCGCGCTCGCTGATCAGCCGGCTCAGTGTAGAAAGCAGCTGGCTGTCCTGGAACTGGCGAAACGACAGGTTGACCGCCATATGCAGCGGCGGCAGGCCGCGTTCGCGCAGGTCTTGCATGTCACGCAGGGCCCGGGAAATCACCCAGTAACCCAACGGTACAATCAGGCCGCTCTGTTCGGCCAGGGGCACGAATTCACTCGGCGGCAACAGGCCGCGCTCGCCGTGGCGCCAGCGCACCAGGGCTTCCAGGCCGACGATATGCCCGTCGTCGAGGTCGAGGCGCGGCTGGTAATGCAGCTCCAGCTCATCACGGCGCAAGGCACGGCGCAGCTCGCTTTCCAGGTCGGCCAGGCTGCGCGCGTTGCGGTTGATGCGTTCGTTGAAGATATGAAAGGTACAGCCCTGGGTGCTCTTGGCTTGCTGCATGGCGATATGGGCGTGCCACATCAGCGGGTCGGCGCCGGCACGGGCGCGGGCATGGGCCACGCCCAGGCTGCAGCCGATCAGCAGGCTTTCGCCATCCACCCAATACGGCTCGGCCATGGCTTCGGTGATGCGCTCGGCCATCCACTCCGCACGCTGGGGCGCGCGGCGCGTATCGATCAGCAGGGCGAATTCGTCGCTGCCCAGGCGCGCCAGTTGATCGCCGGCTTCCAGCTGGCTCTTGAGCCGCGAGACCACTTGCAGGATCAGGCGGTCGCCGGCCTGGTGGCCGAGGGCATCGTTGGCATGGCGGAAATTATCGAGGTCCAGGTGACCGAGGGCCAGGCCGCGACCTTCGTTCTCGGCCAACCGTGCGGCCAGCAGGGTCTGGAAGCCCTGGCGGTTGGCGATGCCGGTGAGCGGGTCCTGCTCGGCCAGGCGTTGCAGGGTGTTTTCCAGCACCCCCCGCTCACGCACATGGCGCAGGCAACGACGCAACGTGTCGGCGTCCAGCGCATTGCGGATCAGCCAGTCACTGACGCCCAGTGGCGGAACCAGCGGCTCCTGCTCCAACAACAACACGCACGGCAAGCTGCAACGGCCAGGGCCGGGTTGCAGGCTGGGCATGGTCAACAGCACTGCGCTGTCGTCGTCATCGAACAGACGACTCACCGAGTCCCAGTTTGGCGCGCTGATCAGCACAGCCCCATCGCCCATCGGCGCCAGGCACTCGCGCAACAACGCTGCCCACTCAGGCGTATCGGCCAGTAGCAGCAAACGCAAGGGTTCGACAGGCGTAGACAAGCTAGCTCCCTAGACTCTGCAAAAATTCGTTGGCGGCGGGCATTATGACGTGCGGCCTGATAATCACCAATGATCGTGGTTATCAAATACGCAGGCTGTAAGCAATTGTCTTAAAAACCCAGACATCCTGCGGCAAAGTAGCAAAACCGGCAAATTTAGATCGAGTGGTACGTCACACCGTCGATCCAGGGCAGCAGAATCTTGCCAGCCTGTTAAAATGCCCGCCCTTTTGAACAACGACTCCCTGAATTCCGTATGTCCCGACTCAATCCCCGGCAGCAAGAAGCCGTGAACTACGTCGGCGGCCCTCTATTGGTGCTCGCCGGCGCAGGCTCCGGCAAGACCAGTGTGATCACCCGCAAGATCGCGCACCTGATCCAGAACTGTGGCATCCGCGCCCAATACATCGTCGCCATGACCTTTACCAACAAGGCCGCGCGGGAAATGAAAGAGCGTGTCGGCACCCTGCTCAAGGGTGGCGAAGGCCGTGGTCTCACGGTATGTACCTTCCACAACCTGGGCCTGAACATCATCCGCAAGGAGCATGTGCGGCTGGGCTACAAGCCGGGCTTCTCGATCTTCGACGAGACCGACGTCAAGGCCCTGATGACCGACATCATGCAGAAGGAATACGCAGGCGACGACGGCGTCGACGAGATCAAGAACATGATCGGCGCCTGGAAAAACGACCTGATCCTGCCGCCCGAAGCCCTGGAAAACGCGCGCAACCCCAAGGAACAGACCGCCGCCATCGTCTACACCCACTACCAGCGCACGCTCAAGGCGTTCAACGCGGTGGACTTCGACGACCTGATCCTGCTGCCGGTGAAGCTGTTCCAGGAACACGCCGACATCCTCGAAAAGTGGCAGAACAAGGTGCGCTACCTGCTGGTGGACGAATACCAGGACACCAACGCCAGCCAATACCTGCTGGTGAAGTTGCTGATCGGTACGCGCAACCAGTTCACCGTGGTGGGCGACGACGACCAGTCGATCTACGCCTGGCGCGGCGCCCGCCCGGAAAACCTGATGCTGCTCAAGGACGACTACCCGTCCCTGAAAGTGGTGATGCTGGAGCAGAACTACCGCTCCACCAGCCGCATCCTGCGTTGCGCCAACGTGCTGATCTCGAACAACCCCCACGAGTTTGAAAAACAACTGTGGAGCGAGATGGGCCACGGCGATGAGATCCGCGTGATCCGCTGCCGCAACGAAGACGCCGAAGCCGAGCGCGTGGCGGTGGAAATCCTCAGCCTGCACCTGCGCACCGACCGCCCCTACAGCGACTTCGCGATCCTTTATCGCGGCAACTACCAGGCCAAGCTGATCGAGCTGAAATTGCAGCACCACCAGGTCCCGTATCGGCTGTCAGGCGGCAACAGCTTTTTCGGACGCCAGGAAGTGAAGGACCTGATGGCCTACTTCCGCCTGATCGTGAACCCGGACGACGACAACGCCTTCCTGCGCGTGATCAACGTGCCGCGCCGCGAGATTGGTTCCACCACCCTGGAAAAGCTCGGCAACTACGCCACCGAACGCAAGATCTCGATGTACGCCGCCACCGATGAAATCGGCCTGGGCGAACACCTGGACACGCGCTTCACCGATCGCCTGTCGCGCTTCAAGCGCTTCATGGACAAGGTACGTGAGCAGTGCGCCGGCGAAGACCCGATCAGCGCCCTGCGCAGCATGGTCATGGACATCGACTATGAAAACTGGCTGCGCACCAACAGTTCCAGCGACAAGGCCGCGGATTACCGCATGGGCAACGTCTGGTTCCTGATCGAAGCGTTGAAGAACACCCTGGAAAAAGACGAAGACGGCGAAATGACTGTCGAGGACGCCATCGGCAAGCTGGTGCTGCGCGACATGCTCGAGCGTCAGCAGGAAGAGGAAGACGGCGCCGAAGGTGTACAGATGATGACCTTGCATGCGTCCAAGGGCCTGGAATTTCCCTACGTGTTCATCATGGGCATGGAAGAGGAAATCCTCCCGCACCGCTCCAGCATCGAAGCCGACACTATTGAGGAAGAACGGCGCCTGGCCTACGTGGGCATTACCCGCGCACGTCAGACACTGGCCTTCACCTTTGCCGCCAAGCGCAAGCAATACGGCGAAATCATCGATTGTGCCCCCAGCCGTTTCCTGGACGAGCTGCCGCCGGATGACCTGGCCTGGGAAGGCAATGACGACACCCCGACCGAGGTGAAGGCCGTTCGCGGCAACACCGCCCTGGCGGATATACGCGCGATGTTAAAGCGCTAGAATCGACTACTTTTCAATCTACTTTCGGCGCACAACCCGCCATTAGAGGAAGCTTTCCGTGGAAGCACTGCACAAGAAAATTCGCGAAGAAGGCATCGTGCTTTCCGATCAGGTACTCAAGGTCGACGCCTTTCTGAATCACCAGATCGACCCGGCGCTGATGAAACTGATCGGCGACGAATTCGCCGCGCGGTTCAAGGACTCGGGCGTCACCAAGATCGTCACCATTGAAGCGTCGGGCATCGCACCGGCGATCATGACGGGCCTGAACCTCGGCGTGCCGGTGATTTTCGCCCGCAAGCAGCAGTCCCTGACCCTGACCGAAAACCTGCTGTCGGCGACGGTGTATTCCTTCACCAAGAAAGTCGAAAGCACCGTGGCGATCTCGCCGCGCCACCTGACCAGCAGCGACCGCGTACTGGTGATCGATGACTTCCTGGCCAACGGCAAGGCATCCCAGGCGCTGATTTCGATCATCAAGCAGGCCGGTGCGACCGTTGCCGGCTTGGGGATTGTGATCGAGAAGTCGTTCCAGGGTGGCCGTGCGGAGTTGGATGCGCAGGGTTATCGGGTTGAGTCGCTGGCGCGGGTGAAGTCGCTGGAAGGTGGCGTCGTCACCTTCATCGAATAATCGTTGCCTGCACGCGGTTAAACAGGTGGGAGGGGGCTTGCCCCCGATAGCAGCGGGTCAGCCAACACATTTGGGACTGATACACCGCTATCGGGGCAAGCCCCCTCCCACATTTTGATCTGTGTTGGTTTTTAGTGTGCGGTTGCTTGTAAGCCAGCGAGCAATAGACGCTGATAGAGATCCTCCTTCAAACCCTCCGGCGAATCCAACCCCATCCGCTTCAGATGCTCGGGAAACGCCTGGGGCTCCGGTGCATCCAGCGCCGCCTTGCCCAACTCCAGAATCTCCGTCAGCTTGAATTTGCTCTTGAGCCAGTTCAAGGCGCGCAACAGATCCCGCTCTTCGTCCGTGAAATCGCTGCCCAGCGGATACTCCGGGAACAAACGTCGATGCCGCGCCTGGATACCCTGGAGCCGCTCCGGCGTGTTGTCGCTGAAGCGGGGATCAAGCTGGAAATCCTTGGGCAACTTGCCGGCCTTTTGCGCCTGTTCGATCAAGTCGGCCTGGAAGCGTGAATCGGTGATGTTGAGCAACGCCTCGATCACCTTGGCATCCGTCTGCCCACGCAGGTCGGCAATGCCGTACTCAGTGATGACGATGTCCCGCAGGTGCCGAGGAATGGTGCAATGCCCATACTCCCAGACGATAGTGGAACTGACCTCACCCGCCGACTCACGCCAACTGCGCAGGATCAGGATCGAGCGCGCGCCCTCCAGCGCATGCCCCTGAGCCACAAAGTTGTATTGCCCGCCTACGCCGCTGAGCACGCGACCGTCCTCCAACTGGTCGGCCACGCCTGCGCCCAGCAACGTCACCGTGATCGCGCTGTTGATAAACCGTGCATCCTGGCGCTGCAGGCGCTTGAGTTCTTCCTGGCCGTACAGCTCGTTAATGTAGCTGATGCGGGTCATATTGAATTCCAGGCGCTTGGCGTGGGTCATCTCCTGCAGGCGCTGGTAAAAACTGCGCGGCCCCAGGAAGAAACCGCCGTGGATCGAAACGCCGTCGGGCTGCGCCGCATCGTCCAGCAAACCGGCATTGGCTTGCTCCTGGGTAGCCACATCCGGATAGACCTTGCGCCGGATAATCCCCGCATCCGCCAGCACCAACAGGCCGTTGACGAACATTTCGCTGCAACCGTAGAGGCCACGGGCGAAGGGCTCGACACCGCCTTCCCGGCTGATCAGCGGGGCCCACTGGTACACATCGATGTCCGTCAGCAGCAGTCGATAGGCTTCGTTGTCCGCCTGGCGCGCCAGCAACGCGGCGGTCAGCGCATCCCCCATGGAGCCGATGCCGATCTGCAAGGTGCCCCCGTCGCGCACCAGGGTGCTGGCATGCAAGCCGATGAAATGGTCCTGGAACCCCACCGGCATGTTCGGTGTGGAGAACAGTGTGGTGCTGTCCTTTGCGTCAATCAGGTAGTCGAACGCGTCCATGCCCAACTCGGAATCGCCGGGCATGTAGGGCAAATCGGTGTGAACCTGGCCGACGATCAGGACGGTTTCACCCGCGTCGCGGCGCTTGGCGATCATCGGCAACAGGTCGAGGGTGATATCGGGGTTGCAGCTCAGGCTCAGCCGATCGGGGTGTTCGCTGCTGCTGGCCACCAGTTGCGCCACCAGGTTCAGGCCGGCGGCATTGATATCGCGGGCGGCGTGGCTGTAGTTGCTGCTCACGTAGTCCTGCTGGGCCGAGGTGCTATGGAGCAGGCTGCCGGGCTGCATGAAGAACTGCTGCACGTGGATGTTTTTTGGCAGGCTGTCTTTGCGCAGGTCGGCGAGGAAATCCAGTTCGGGATAATCACCAAACACCCGCGCGATAAAGGGTTCGAGAAAACGCTTCTGCAAGCCGTCGCCCAGCGGTGGGCGGCCCAGGCTGAGCGCGGTGTAGATCGTCAGCGCCCGCTCCGGCAGCTTGGCGATGCGCCGGTACAGCGCATTGACGAACAGGTTGGGTTTGCCCAGCCCCAAGGGCATGCCCATGTGGATATGCGCCGGCAAGCGCGCCAGTACGTCGTCAACTGCTTGCTCGATTGAACACAACTGCACCATCCGACCCTCCTGAACATTCCGTGATTAGGGGTTGGACAGAGAGTGGCGGGTGTTTGCTGCAAAGAACAGCCCTCAATTTAAAAAACCACTAATAAAAAAGAGACTGAAAAAGTTTACTCAATAAACAAATCAAAAGAAAAAGCCTACGAGTTATAGAATCGAGCCCTACATCATTTTAGGATCCAAGAAACAAAAAAAGCCAACGCCCAGACTAGTATAAAAATGCTGCACCACCCTCATGACCAATAAAAAATATGGCTAACCCATGAAAAAAATAAATCATATAGTCATCATAGGCTTTGGGAATATCGCTCAGGGCTTACTGCCGCTTTTATCAAAACATTACGCTGAAGCAACAGTAACTATTTTTGAAAAAAACCTTCAAACTTCTCAAAGAGAAATTGCCAACGAATTTCTAGCAAGCTTGGAAAACGTGAACATTACTGCTAAAAATTTTGACCATGTGCTGTCTCCACACCTTAATGAAAATGTCTTTCTTCTTAATCTAGCGGTGTCTGTATCGAGTCTATCCCTCGTGAGTCTTGCACAACTGCACGGTTCACTTTACTTGGATACATGTATAGAACCTTGGAGCTATGAAACAAAAAATAACAAAACACTCACAAGTAACTTCGAGTTACGGGAAGCGATGAAGGCTCACCAGCAAAGCAATAGTGGCTCAACGGCTATTTTGGCACATGGTGCAAACCCAGGTTTTATCTCAATACTTTTAAAAAAAGCGCTTCTTGAGATGGCGGCCCTGAACAATATATCGGCAGCGCCAAATCACCAAGCAGATTGGGCAGGCCTGGCAAAAGAGCTTGAAATACAAGTTATACAAATTTCCGAGCATGACTCACAGGCTACCTCTACAGCACGCGACCCTCTTGGTTTTGTCTCGACATGGTCTGCAGACGGACTAATTACCGAGTGCAGGCAGCCCGCAGAACTAGGCTGGGGCACCCATGAAAATGAGCTTCCCCTAGGAGCCAAAAAAAACGGCTACGCGATTGAAATGAGCGAGACGGGACATCAAGTTAGAGTAAAAAGCTGGTCACCTAACTATTTAGAATTTTCCGCCTTTCTATTGACTCACAACGAAGCACTTTCAATTGCCGAATACCTGACCTTAGGTGATCCCGAAAACCCCACGTACCGCCCAACCGTGTATTACGCTTACGAACCTTGCGATCAAACACTCGCTTCAATAATGCTTCTTGACAAACACCAGACAAATTATGACTTTAAAAAAACAATATTAAAAGACGAAATCATATCTGGCGCGGACGAACTAGGCATCTTTCTTATCAGCAACAAATACGATGCGTTCTGGCTTGGCTCAAACTTATCAATTGGCAAAACAAGAAAGCAAGCAAAATACAATAATGCGACAAGCCTTCAAGTAGCGTCCAGCATTATAGGGGGAATGAAGTGGGCAGAAAAATCCCCAAGCGAGGGGATTGTAGAGTCTGAAAATTTGGACTGGAAATACATATACGACTTCACTGCCGACTATTGGGAGCCAATAGTCAAGCAACAGGTAAATTGGAGGCCCTCCCATACCGACAGATCACTATCACTCAAAAATTTCATAAGCAGAAATTAACTTTCCATAATAAAAATCCGAATGGGGAATTTATAATGGCTTTGGTAGAAAACACCGATCACATGAAAAAATATTCGAGCAATGCCTTTGAGATACTCAAAGACTTCTCCTTCCCACCGCTAAAGTTTAGCGAGGAAGAAAAGGCCGAATGGCAAGCTATATTCTTCGATTCAATAATCACGGAATATGATGCAAGGCGACTGTATTGGTGTATAGAAGCTAAAAATCCAGAATTAATGACAAAACTAGAAGACACCCTAAACCCTTGGCTCAAAGATGAAATTGATCACGCCTACGGGTTCTCCTTAATTTACTCAGCCTATACAGGCTTGCCACTTGACGAAATTGCCTTGAGCGTTGAAACACGAAAGTCCGACTTTAGCAGCCTAGACTCTTTCATCAGCGACCCATTGAAACTATTAATTTTACTTGCCTATGACGAGATAATCACCACTCATGTCTATCATCGCAGCATAAAAAAATATGACCATTTTAATTCGCCACAGCTTTCAACATGGATCAGAAAAGCCAAGAAAGATGAATCCAAGCATTTTTTTCTATTCATAGAGAAAATCAAACTAATGTACTCACACAGACTCCTCGAGGCCCCTTCTATTCTAAAAAGTCTTTTTGAGCTGGATTTCGAAAAAGAGCATTACACGGGAACCTTTGTGCTCGACCACAACACATTTGACTATCCGATCAGCCGAACAGATATCGAAAAAACTATAATTCCAACCATAATAAAAAAACTTAACACCGCAACTGATCTCACTAGAGGATACGACAAATGAAACCTACTTTTCTTAATAAACGGCACTGGAGTTCCAAGGCAATTTTCAAAGAGATCTCTAATAGCGGATGGATCAACCCCGGCATAGACGAAAAATACAAAGATTTTTTCTGGGCCGATCTATTAGCAGAGTATGACTCGATAAATTTATACCATTATCTTTATGAAAGGCGACCAAAGCTATCCTCATATTTTGTGCAATATCTAGATCTTTGGTTTTCAGATGAAAAAAACCATGCCGATGGTTTCCTTGAGCTAAATCGACTTTTATTCAATATGAGCGAAGAGTCTATTTTAGAAAAACTGAAAACAAGAACAAGCAACTTTGACCGATTTGAGCAATTGCTCTCAAACGAGTTAAACTTGCTCACCGTATTCGCCTACGACGAGTACGTCTCTGTTAAAACCTATAAAAAAGACACTTTCTACAATGAATTTGGAAGCCCACTATTTAATTCATGGATTAGCAACCTAATCGCTGATGAGGCCACGCACTTTGCAAACGCGGTAAAACTACTAAGACGAAACCACCTATCAGACATTGACAAAATTGAAAACACATTGAGACATCTTATTCTGCTGGAAGGTGGCCAATACGAGAATACATTTTTACTCGACCATGATGGCCCTCACTTTCTACTGGGCAGCACCGACTTTGCAGAATCTACAGCGAAAGAAGTACTGGATATTATAACAAGAGCTAAAAAATGAAAAGCAACCAATACTTAATCCTATCCATAGTACTCATGATACTCGGCGAAATACTAACAATATACAGCGAGATATACGCCTCAAAACTTTCCACTAGGGCAATACAAAACCCTGAACTTTTTGTAAAGCCTATAATATTAATATGCGTCGCTGGCATATGCCTGATATTTGCGTATTGGTTTGGTTACCAAGGAACCGGAAACATATGGGTAGTCACAGTAGCATCACTGACATTGCTGCTTGTTCTGGAACCGCTGGTGATTTACGCAATGCTAAAGGAACTTCCAGGCCGTGGGGCTCTAGTAGGTTTCCTTTTAGGTGCTGTCGGATTGTTAGCGACCTTTCTGCTTTGACTTACTATTATTCACTCTTTCGAATATACGAGGGGTAGCTCACTCATTGACCTTCCCCTCCGTATAAACCTTCTATTTATTATTTCAATCCCGACATTTTCTCAATCGCGCCTTTAAGGTCGTCATCCGAGCAATCTGCGCAGGTGCCTTTTGGCGGCATGGCATTGATACCGGTGATCGCCTTGGCCAGGATGCCGTCGAGGCCTCCCTGGTGATCGGCGCGCTCTTTCCAGGCGGCGGTGTCGCCGATTTTCGGCGCGTTCAGCAGGCCGGTGCCATGGCACGCGTTGCAATGCTTGGCGATGATCTCGTCAGGGGTTTTCGCCCCGCCGCCGCCGCCTGCGGCCACGGCGACTTCCATGCCTTTGCATTCCTGGCCCTGGACGCAGACCTGGCCCACGGGCTCCAGGCGCTTGGCAATGTCATCATTGGTCGCAGCTTGTGCGCTCACAGCCCATAGGGCCAGTACGGTTGCTGGTGCAGCCAGCATTTTCATAATTAGGTTCACGCGTTCACCCTCAATGGTGGCTATTCACGCCTGCGGCCACGGTTTCGCAGGCGGCGAAAGTATAACGGTTAGCCCGCCTGGCCGAAACAACCCTATTAAATAAAGGGAGATTCGGTCTCACGGAATACAGCTCGGGGTCTCTGCAACGCTGGCAGGACGCCTCTTTTGTTAAAAGTTCGCGGGTGTGGCTGCGCTGATTAGTCGCGCCGGCACATCGAACGGATTACGGAAACGATGAGGCTTGGTGCTTTCAAAGTAGTAGCTATCGCCGGCTTCGAGCACAAAAGTTTCAAGACCGACCACCAACTCCAGACGGCCTTCCACCAGAATCCCGGTTTCCTCGCCCTCGTGGGTGAGCATTTCTTCGCCTGTATCGGCGCCAGGCGGGTAGATTTCATTGAGAAACGCAATTGCCCGGCTCGGGTGCGCACGGCCCACCAGCTTCATGGTGACGGCGCCGTCGGAGATGTCGATCAGCTCATTGGCTTTATAGACGATCTGCGTCGGTATTTCCTGGAGGATCTCCTCGGAAAAGAACTCGACCATGGACATGGGGATGCCGCCCAGCACCTTGCGCAAGGAACTGATCGAGGGGCTGACGCTGTTTTTTTCGATCATCGAAATGGTGCTGTTGGTGACACCCGCGCGCTTGGCGAGCTCACGCTGGGAAAGACCCTTCAGCTTACGGATGGATTGCAGTCGTTCACCGACGTCCAATGCGGGAGCCTCCTAGGATTCAGGCGTTGTTGTAATTGAGCGTTATCATGGCGACAGCGTTCAGTATTTACAACACTTGGGCCTAAATCCCAGGGAGCTGTGTTCGTCCCTGTCGCTCAAGCGCCGGAATAGAGCCTTGGCACACGACGCAGGTTGCAGAAGATCTGGTACGGGATGGTCTCGGCAGCGGCGGCGACGTCACTGGCGAGGATATTTTTGCCCCACAGCTCCACCGTGGAACCAAGACCCGCCTCGGGGACGTCCGTCAGGTCGATACACAGCATGTCCATGGACACGCGACCCAGCAATTGGCTGCGCTGCCCCGCCACCAGCACCGGCGTGCCGGTGGGCGCATGGCGCGGGTAGCCGTCGGCATAGCCCGTGGCAACCACGCCGATACGCATCGGTTTAGGTGTGATGAACCGGGCGCCGTAGCCCACCGGCTCGCCGGCTGGCAGTTCACGCACGCAGATCACTTTCGATTCCAGGGTCATCACCGGCTGCAAACGCGCGGCCAAGGCCTGGTCCTCACCAAACGGTGTGGCGCCATAAAGCATAATGCCAGGACGCACCCAGTCGCTGGATACGCTCGGCCAGCCCAGGACCGACGGCGAGTTGCGCAGGCTGACCTCCGCCACCAGGCCCTGGCGCGCCGCATCGAATACCGCCACTTGCTCGTTGCTGCTGACGCAATCGAGTTCATCGGCACGGGCAAAATGGCTCATCAACACAATCTTTGCGACTTTGCCGCTGGCCAGCAGGCGCTGGTAAGCCTCGTGGTAATCCTTGGGGTGCAGGCCAACGCGGTGCATCCCCGAATCGAGCTTGAGCCAGATGGTCAGCGGCGCGCTCAACCGGGCCTGTTCGATGGCCTCCAGTTGCCACAGCGAATGCACCACGCACCAGAAATCATGCTCGACGATCAGCGGCAACTCGTCGGCTTCGAAAAAGCCTTCCAGCAGCAGCACTGGCGCGCGAATACCAGCGGCGCGCAACTCCAGCGCCTCCTCGATGCACGCCACGGCAAACCCGTCGGCCTCGGCTTCCAGCGCCTGGGCAACGCGTACGGCACCATGGCCGTAGGCGTCGGCCTTGACCACGGCGAGGGCCTTGGCCCCCGTGACTTCACGGGCCAGTTGGTAGTTATGGCGCAAGGCTTGGAGGTCGATCAGGGCACGGGCAGGACGCATGGCGGCAGGCTTCTAGGCGGCAAAGTGAAGAAAAACCGGCGCCGACCAACAGCGTCAGCACCGGGAGAGGGAGCGTTGTTTAAGGCAGCGCGGCCACGACGGACAGCTCTACCAGGATTTCCGGTTCGCACAGCCTGGCTTCAACCGTGGCGCGGGCCGGGGCGACGCCTTTGGGCAGCCACTTGTCCCACACCGCGTTCATACCGGCGAAATCGGCGTCGATGTCCTTCAGGTAGATCGTCACCGACAGCAGCTTGGTTTTGTCGGTGCCGGCCAAGTCCAGCAAACGTTCGATATTGGCCAGGGTTTCACGGGTCTGCTGTTCGATCCCGGCGTTCATGTCGTCACCGACTTGCCCGGCCAGATACACGGTACCGCTGTGAACAACGATCTGGCTCATGCGCTCATTGGTGAGCTGGCGCTGGATTGACATGTTTTGCGGACTCCTGGTGGTTGCCATAACGGGAAATATCGAGGCCTTCGGCGCTGATCTGCGGCGTTTTCTTCGCCATCAGGTCGGCCAACAGGCGACCGGAGCCGCACGCCATGGTCCAACCGAGAGTGCCATGGCCGGTGTTGAGGAACAGGTTCTTGAACGGCGTGGCACCGACAATCGGCGTGCCGTCGGGTGTGGTCGGGCGCAGGCCGGTCCAGAACGTGGCTTCGGCCAGATCGCCGCCCTGAGGATAAAGGTCGTTGACGATCATCTCCAGGGTTTCACGCCGACGCGGGTTAAGCGACAGGTCAAAACCGGCTATTTCAGCCATGCCGCCGACGCGGATGCGGTTGTCGAAACGGGTGATGGCGACCTTGTAGGTCTCGTCGAGAATGGTCGACGTCGGCGCCATCGCCGAGTTGGTAATCGGCACGGTCAGCGAGTAGCCCTTGAGCGGGTACACCGGCGCCTTGATCCCCAGCGGCTTGAGCAGCTTCGGCGAGTAGCTGCCGAGGGCCAGCACGTAGCGGTCGGCGGTTTCCAACTTGCCGTCGATCCATACGCCGTTGATGCGGTCGCCGGCGTAGTCGAGACGCTGGATGTCCTGCTCGAAGCGAAACTCCACACCCAACTGCTTGCACATCTCGGCAAGGCGGGTGGTGAACATCTGGCAGTCGCCGGTCTGGTCGTTGGGCAGGCGCAGGGCACCGGCGAGAATATCGGTGACGCTGGCCAGGGCCGGCTCAACACGGGCGATACCGGCGCGGTCGAGCAGCTCGAACGGCACACCGGACTCTTTCAAAACGGCAATGTCCTTGGCGGCGCCATCCAACTGGGCCTGGGTACGGAACAACTGGGTAGTCCCGAGGCTGCGGCCTTCGTAGGCGATACCGGTTTGCGCACGTAATTCGTCGAGGCAGTCACGGCTGTACTCGGACAGGCGCACCATGCGCTCCTTGTTCACCGCATAACGGCTGGCGGTGCAGTTGCGCAGCATCTGCGCCATCCACAGGTATTGGTCAATATCCGCCGTGGCCTTGATCGCCAACGGCGCGTGGCGTTGCAGCAACCACTTGATGGCCTTGAGCGGCACGCCCGGCGCAGCCCATGGCGAGGCGTAGCCTGGGGACACCTGGCCGGCGTTGGCGAAACTGGTTTCCATGGCAACAGCCGGCTGACGGTCGACCACAACCACTTCAAAGCCAGCCCGCGCCAAATAGTAGGCACTGGTCACCCCAATGACGCCGCTACCCAAGACCAGAACGCGCATTTTTATACCCTCATCGCGGGCTTGGCCGCTGACGTGTGTTATTCGAGCAATGATGGGCGCAGTATAAAAAGCAATCGCCAGTGCATTTCACTATATAAATGCCTATATTTGGCGACAATTCTCGGCAAAAACCCTTTTTACAGAGGCGTATCCCCTATGCGTACCAACACCCAGACCAAGCGGGAGCTGGACAAGATCGACCGCAACATCCTGCGCATCCTGCAAACCGATGGGCGAATTTCGTTCACCGAGCTGGGGGAAAAGGTCGGGCTCTCCACCACGCCGTGTACCGAGCGGGTGCGACGGCTGGAGCGCGAGGGGATCATCATGGGTTACAACGCGCGGCTCAATCCCCAGCATTTGAAGGGAAGTTTGCTGGTATTTGTCGAGATCAGCCTCGATTACAAATCCGGCGACACCTTTGAAGAGTTCCGCCGCGCCGTGCTGAAACTGCCCCATGTGCTGGAATGCCACCTGGTCTCGGGGGACTTCGACTACCTGGTGAAAGCGCGGATTTCCGAGATGGCCTCGTACCGCAAATTGCTCGGCGACATCCTGCTCAAGTTGCCCCATGTGCGGGAATCGAAGAGCTATATCGTGATGGAAGAGGTCAAGGAGAGCCTCAACCTGCCTATTCCCGATTAAACCAGCACCTGCCGGGTGCTCGCCATGTATTCATGGATCTGCTTTTCCACCCGTGGATGAATCAGCTCCACCGGCCCCCGCCCATTGGGGCATGGCAAGGTCTTCGTGGTACCGAACAGCCGACAGATCAGCGGCCGCTCGTCATACACGGTGCAGCCGTGGGGGCCCAGGTGCACACAGTTCAGCTCGTCCATTGCGGCGTCCTGCTCGGCAGCGGTCTTGCGTGGCAGGCGCGACATCTCCTCGGGCGAAGTGGTGACCGGCCCACAGCAGTCGTGGCAGCCGGGGACGCACTCGAACGAAGGAATCTGACGGCGCAGCGCGCTGATTTTCTGACTGTTGCAACTCATCGAAACACGTACCGAACGGCAAATAGAGGTGGATTCTGAAGCAAAACGCCCTGCGCAGACAGCTTCGTCCGACCGCTGTATCCTGCGTCAAATTTTCCAAACAGGGATGCTCCCCATGACCGCCAGCGCCCGGCACACCGCTTCCTACTACGCCGCCAGCAGCGTACCGCAACCCGACTACCCGGCGTTGACGGGCGAGGTGGGCGCTGATGTGTGCGTGATCGGCGGCGGTTTCTCCGGGCTCAACACGGCCCTGGAGCTGGCTGAGCGCGGCTTCAGCGTGGTTCTGCTGGAGGCGCGCAAGATCGCCTGGGGCGCCAGCGGGCGCAATGGCGGCCAGTTGATTCGCGGCGTCGGTCATGGCCTGGAGCAGTTCACCAACGTGATCGGCACCGATGGCGTGCGCCAGATGAAGCTGATGGGCCTGGAAGCCGTGGAGATCGTGCGTGAACGTGTCGAACGCTACCAGATCCCCTGCGACCTGACCTGGGGCTACTGCGACCTGGCCAACAAGCCTCGCGACCTGCAAGGCCTTGCCGAAGACGCCGAAGAACTGCGCAGCCTGGGCTATCGCCACGAAGTACGCTTGCTGCAAGCGAGCGACATGGGCAGCGTCATCGGCTCCGACCGCTATGTGGGCGGCATGATCGACATGGGTTCCGGCCACCTGCACCCGTTGAACCTGGCTCTCGGCGAAGCCGCCGCCGCGCAGCAATGGGGTGTGCAGTTGTTCGAACAGTCGGAAGTCACGCGCATCGACTACGGCCCCGAGGTCAAGGTGCACACCGCCCAAGGCACAGTGCGCGGCAAGACCCTGGTACTCGCTTGCAATGCCTATCTCAATGGACTGAATCCGCAATTGAGCGGCAAGGTGCTGCCCGCCGGCAGCTACATCATCGCCACCGAACCGTTGAGCCAGGCGCAAGCCGCCAACCTGCTACCGCAGAACATGGCCGTGTGTGACCAGCGCGTGACGGTGGATTACTTCCGGCTGTCCGCCGACCGTCGCCTGTTATTCGGCGGCGCCTGTCACTACTCCGGACGCGACCCCAAGGACATCGGCGCCTACATGCGGCCAAAGATGCTGCAGGTGTTCCCACAGCTGGCCGACGTGAAGATCGATTACCAATGGGGCGGCATGATCGGCATCGGCGCCAACCGCCTGCCGCAGATCGGCCGCCTGGCGGATCAGCCCAACGTGTATTACGCCCAGGCCTACGCAGGCCACGGCCTCAACGCCACACACCTGGCGGGCAAACTGCTGGCCGAAGCCATCAGCGGCCAGCAGCAGGGACGTTTCGACCTGTTCGCCCGGGTGCCACACATCACCTTCCCCGGCGGCAAGCACCTGCGCTCGCCGCTGCTGGCCTTGGGAATGCTCTGGCACCGTCTCAAAGAGCTGGTCTGATCAATCGCGCCAGAAGGGTTTCAAGCCTTCCTGGCGGGCTTGCTCCAGGGTCAACCCAACGTCGCGCAATTGCTCGCGAGTCAAGTGCAGCAAGGCCTTGCGCGTATGGCGGCGGTGCCAGAACAAGCTCCAGCGGCTGATCTCGCGCGGCGACGTCGCCCGCTCTTGCCCAGCCTGCAATTCCTGACTGTGTAACGTCAGCCGCACATCACTCATGCCGTTCATTTTGCTGCCCCTCATTTGCCTGTTGCCATGAATGGCTAGAATGGGCGAGCAGACAAAACCATTACAGATTCAACCAACCTTTATTAAATCCATACAGACACTGCCTATGCGCGGCTGAATCCTGTATTTTCCCCCTATCTGTACTGGTCCCCTGGGAGCGACCGCCATGACGCTTTACGTCAACCTCGCCGAATTGCTGGGCACACGCATCGAACAGGGGTTCTATCGCCCTGGTGATCGACTGCCGTCCGTACGCGCCTTGAGCGTGGAGCACGGGGTCAGCCTGAGCACCGTGCAGCAGGCGTATCGGTTGCTGGAAGACAATGGCCTGGCGATGCCCAAGCCCAAGTCTGGGTACTTTGTACCTGTGGGCCGGGAGTTGCCGGCGCTGCCCGAGGTCGGCCGCCCGGCCCAGCGCCCGGTGGAAATCTCCCAGTGGGATCTGGTGCTGGAACTGATTCGCGCCGTTCCGCGCAAAGACGTCATACAGATGGGCCGCGGCATGCCGGACGTATTGTCACCCACCCTCAAACCCCTGCTGCGCAGCCTGGCCCGCGTCAGCCGGCGCCAGGATCTGCCGGGGCTGTATTACGACAATATTCTCGGCTGTATGGAACTACGCGAGCAAATCGCCCGGCTGTCATTGGATTCTGGCTGCCAACTGACGGCCGAGGACATCGTGGTTACCACCGGCTGCCACGAGGCGCTGTCCGCCAGCATCCACGCCATCTGCGAGCCGGGCGATATCGTCGCGGTGGACTCGCCCAGCTTCCACGGGGCCATGCAGACCCTCAAGGGCCTGGGCATGAAAGCCCTGGAAATCCCCACCGACCCGATCACCGGCATCAGCCTCGAAGCCCTGGAACTGGCACTGGAACAGTGGCCGATCAAGGTCATCCAGCTGACCCCCAACTGCAATAACCCGCTGGGCTACATCATGCCGGAAGCGCGCAAACGCGCATTGCTGACCCTGGCCCAGCGCTTTGACGTCGCGATCATCGAAGACGATGTGTATGGCGAACTGGCCTACAGCTACCCACGCCCGCGCACCATCAAATCCTTCGACGAAGACGGTCGTGTGCTGCTGTGCAGTTCGTTCTCCAAGACCCTGGCGCCAGGCCTGCGCATTGGTTGGGTCGCTCCGGGCCGGTACCTGGAGCGGGTACTGCACATGAAGTACATCAGCACCGGCTCCACCGCCACGCAGCCGCAGATCGCAATTGCCGAGTTTCTCAAAGGGGGTCATTTCGAACCGCATTTGCGACGGATGCGCACACAATACCAGCGTAATCGCGACCTGATGCTCGACTGGGTCAGCCGCTACTTCCCTGCCGGCACCCGCGCCAGCCGCCCACAAGGCAGCTTCATGCTGTGGATAGAACTGCCGGAAGGCTTCGACACCCTCAAGCTCAACCGCGCACTGGTGGAACAAGGCGTACAGGTGGCTGTGGGAAGCATCTTTTCCGCGTCGGGCAAGTACCGTAACTGCCTGCGCATGAACTACGCTGCCAAGCCTACCGCCCAGATTGAAGAGGCCGTGCGCACAGTCGGCGCTGCCGCGATCAAGATGCTGGCCGAAACGGTGGACTGACCTTTCGCAAGAAATCGCCGTCATATGTCGACAACCGCCCTGACCTGGACACGACTCCCTTGATGATTCGACGGCTTTTACCGTTTTTCCTGCTGGGAGCCCTGGCCCTGAGCGGCTGCGCCACGGTGAGTACCCCGCGCATACCCAGCGATGCCCTGCCGGCCGCCCAATCGTCGTTCGGCCGCTCGATCCAGGCCCAGGCCGCGCCTTACCAGGGCCGTTCAGGTTTTCGCCTGCTGCCCAACAGCAGCGAAGCCTTCATGGCCCGCGCCGAGCTGATCCGCAATGCCCAGACCAGCCTTGACCTGCAGTACTACATCGTCCACGACGGCATCAGCACGCGGATGCTGGTGGATGAACTGCTCAAGGCCGCCGACCGTGGCGTGCGCGTGCGCATCCTGCTGGATGACACCACCAGCGACGGCCTCGACCAGATCATCGCCACCCTCGCCGCCCACCCCAAGATCGAGATTCGCCTGTTCAACCCCCTGCACCTGGGACGCAGCACCGGTGTGACGCGCGCCATGGGCCGCCTGTTCAACCTGTCGCTGCAACACCGGCGCATGCACAACAAGCTGTGGCTGGCGGACAACAGCGTGGCCATCGTCGGTGGGCGCAACCTGGGGGATGAGTATTTCGACGCCGAGCCCAACCTGAACTTCACCGATATCGACATGCTCAGCGTGGGGCCGGTGGCCGAGCAACTCGGGCACAGTTTCGATCAGTACTGGAACAGCGCCCTGAGCAAACCCATTGATGATTTCGTCTCCAATACGCCCTCCAAAGGTGACCTGGCCGCCGCGCGCCTGAGCCTGGAGGCGTCGCTGGCCGAATCGCGCCAGCAGAAGCACGCGCTGTACGCGCGCCTGCGCACCTACCAGACCCAGCCGCGCATGGACATCTGGCGCCGCGAACTGATCTGGGCCTGGAACCAGGCGTTGTGGGACGCACCCAGCAAGGTGCTGTCCAAGGCCGACCCGGACCCGCACCTGCTGCTGACCACGCAACTGGCCCCGGAGCTGGAAGGCGTCAACCATGAACTGATGATGATCTCGGCGTACTTCGTGCCGGGACAGCCCGGGCTGGTGTACCTGACGGGGCGCGCCGACGCGGGCGTATCGGTGAGCTTGTTGACCAACTCCCTTGAAGCCACCGACGTGCCTGCCGTACATGGCGGCTATGCACCGTACCGCAAGGCGCTGCTGGAGCACGGGGTAAAACTCTACGAGCTACGCCGCCAACCGGGTGACGGCGGCGGCAGCGGCCCGCACCTGTTTCGTCGAGGCACGTTCCGCGGCTCGGACTCGAGCCTGCACAGCAAGGCGATGATCTTTGATCGGCAAAAATCGTTTGTCGGCTCTTTCAATTTCGACCCGCGCTCCGTGCTGTGGAACACCGAGGTCGGCGTGCTGGTGGACAGCCCCGAACTGGCGGAACACGTGCGCAATCTCGCCCTGCAAGGCATGGCGCCGGCCCTGAGCTACGAGGCGAAACTGCAGGACGGCAACGTGGTATGGGTGACCGAGGACAACGGCCAACTGCACACCCTGACCCGTGAACCGGGCAGTTGGTGGCGACGGTTCAATGCCTGGTTCGCCACCTCGGTCGGCCTGGAACGCATGCTCTAGGAACAGCGAGGATCAAGCCGGCTGAGCAGCACCGAATGCGCCTTGGCGCAGCAACAGCACCACCAAGCCCAATGCCCCGGCCGCCATCAGCCACGGCAGCGCGTGCCCGCTGACCCATTGGCTGCCGGCGCCGGCCACCAGCGGGCCGATCAGGCAACCGATGCCCCACAACTGCGCGATGTGGGCATTGGCACGCACCAGCGCATCGTCACGATAACGCTCGCCGATCAGGATCAGCGACAACGTGAACAACCCGCCGGCACTGGCGCCGAACAGCACCCATATTGGCCAGATCAGCAGCGTGTGCATCAGCAACGGAACCGCCAGGCTCGATGCCAGCAACAGCAGTGCGCAACTCAAAAACAGCGTGCGTCGTGGCAGATAATCCGCCAGTGCCCCGATGGGCAGTTGCAGCAGCGCGTCCCCGACCACCACCGTGCTGACCATCGCCAGGGCAATTTCGGCAGTGAAGCCCTGTTGCAGGCAATACACCGGCAGCAGCGTCAGGATCATCGCCTCAAACGCGGCGAACAGCGCCACCGCCCAGGCAATCGCCGGCAGGCTCAGGCAGAAGCGCCACAAATCCGCGAAGGTCACGCTGAACGATTCGGCACTGGGCGCACCAGAGCGACCCAGCAATGCCAACGGAGCCACCACCAGCAGGCCAACGCCGACCCAGAAACCATAGTCATGGTCGGTACCGATCAGGCCCAGCAGCAACGGGCCCGAGAGCTGGCTCAAGGCATAACTGCAGCCATACAGCGCCACCAGCCGGCCACGCCACTGCTCCACCACCAACTGGTTGATCCAGCTTTCACCGAGGATAAACACGATGGTCAGGATCACCCCGATCATCAGGCGCAACGCCAGCCATATCGGGTAGCTGGGCAGAATGGCCAGCAAACCGATGGACACCGCGCCAGCCCACAGGCACAGACGCATGAGATTCGCGGTGCCGAGCCAGGCGGCCAGGCGGCTGGAGACCTTGGCGCCGAGCAATACGCCAAAGGCCGGCATGGCGGCCATAACGCCAATCGCGAAACTGCCGTAGCCCCAGCCCTCAAGGCGCAGGGAGACCAGTGGCATGCTGACACCCAGGGCCAGGCCGACACTGAGTACCGAGGCCAGGACGGCGAAATAGGTCGCCCAACGCATTGCCACGCTCCTGTGGATAATCATGGGTTCACACAAAACAGTGTGGGAGGGGGCTTGCTCCCGATTGCAGTGGATCATTGAGCACTGTTAGTGCCTGACACACTGCTATCGGGGCAAGCCCCCTCCCACATTTGCCTGCGGTGTTGCTTACAGCTTGATCCAGGTCGCCTTCAGCTCGGTGTACTTGTCGAACGCATGCAGCGACTTGTCGCGACCATTACCCGACTGCTTGAAGCCGCCAAACGGTGCGGTCATGTCGCCGCCGTCGTATTGGTTGACCCACACGCTACCGGCACGCAGAGCCTTGGCGGTGAGGTGCGCCTTGGAAATGTCCGACGTCCACACCGCAGCGGCGAGGCCGTATTGGGTGTCGTTGGCGATCTTGATCGCTTCCTCGGCGCCGTCAAAGGTGATCACCGACAGCACCGGGCCGAAGATCTCTTCCTGGGCGATTCTCATGGCGTTGGTTACACCGTCGAAAATCGTCGGCTCGACGTAGGTGCCGCCCGTCTCTTCCAGGATGCGCTTGCCACCCGCCACCAACTTGGCGCCGTCAGTGTGGCCGGCTTCGATGTACGACAGCACGGTGTTCATCTGCTGGGTGTCCACCAGGGCACCGACGTTGGTCGCCGGGTCCAGCGGGTTGCCGGGCTTCCAGCCCTTGAGGGCCTCGATCACCAGCGGCAGGAAGGTGTCCTTGATCGAACGTTCCACCAGCAGGCGCGAACCGGCAGTGCAGACTTCACCCTGGTTGAAGGCGATGGCGCTGGCAGCGGATTCGGCAGCGGCTTGCAGGTTCGGAGCATCGGCAAAAACGATGTTCGGGCTCTTGCCGCCGGCTTCCAGCCATACACGCTTCATGTTCGATTCGCCGGAGCGGATCAACAGTTGCTTGGCGATCTTGGTCGAACCGGTGAACACCAGTGTGTCGACGTCCATGTGCAGCGCCAGCGCATTGCCGACGGTGTGGCCGTAGCCCGGCAGCACGTTGAACACGCCTTTCGGAATACCGGCTTCAACGGCCAGGGCCGCGATGCGGATGGCGGTGAGTGGAGATTTTTCGGACGGCTTGAGGATCACCGAGTTACCGGTGGACAGCGCCGGGCCGAGTTTCCAGCAGGCCATCATCAGCGGGAAGTTCCACGGCACGATGGCACCCACCACGCCGACCGGCTCGCGGGTCACCAGACCCAACTGATCGTGCGGGGTGGCTGCGACTTCGTCGTAGATCTTGTCGATTGCCTCGCCGCTCCAGCTCAGGGCATTTGCCGCGCCGGGTACGTCAATGTTCAGGGAGTCACTGATCGGCTTGCCCATGTCCAGGGTTTCGAGCAGCGCCAGTTCTTCGGCATTGGCCTTGAGCAGCGCGGCGAAACGGATCATGGTGGCTTTGCGTTTGGCCGGCGCCAGGCGCGACCAGACACCGGAACTGAAGGTGGCGCGGGCGTTTTCCACAGCACGCTGGGCGTCGGCGGCGTCACAACTGGCTACGCTGGTGAGCAGGCGGCCATCGACCGGGCTGATGCATTCGAAGGTGTCGCCGGAAACAGCAGCGGTGTATTCGCCATTGATGTAGGCGCGGCCTTCGATCTTCAGATCCTTGGCGCGTTGTTCCCAGTCGGCACGGGTCAGGGTGGTCATGCGAGTGTCCTCCTCTTATTGAATACAAGGGCCAGGCGATGTCCCCCGGCAGCCTCAAAGAATGCTTGCCCGCCAGCCAGCTGTTCGGCTCAAAGGCAGCTGCCACCCTAAACCAGCGGCCAGGGATGTTTCAATATATTTGACATAACCGCGGTAAACGCCCTTGCGATGTTCATTTTAATAAACATAGACTTTGGGCTCTCCAACCGCAGGCCAGACGGGACACGCACATGAGCATCCAGGACATCGTCGACTTCAGCCAGGCCAACACCGCCCCAGACCGCTACCGCCCTGCCGCAGAAAAAATCCTCAAGGGCGATCCCGAACAAACGGTGTACAACCATTACAACAGCCCGTGCGGCCAGATGAACGCCGGGGTCTGGGAAGGTGAGGTCGGGCAGTGGCAGGTCAACTACAGCGAGCATGAGTATTGCGAGATCGTGCAGGGCGTCTCTGTATTGCGCGACGCCGAGGGCAATGCGAAGACCTTGCGTGCCGGCGACCGCTTCGTGATCCCCGCCGGCTTCAGCGGCACCTGGGAAGTGCTGGAGCCGTGCCGCAAGATCTATGTGGTGTTCGAGCAGAAGGCCTGATCAGTAAATCCGACGCAAAAAAAAGCCCGTATCGTGAGATACGGGCTTTTTTCACAAGGAGGAAAATCAATTACTTGATTTTGCCTTCTTTGTAGATCACGTGCTTGCGAACGCGCGGGTCGAACATTTTCTTTTCGAGCTTGTCCGGGGTAGTACGCTTGTTCTTGTCGGTAGTGTAGAAGTGACCAGTACCGGCGCTAGAGATCATTCGAATCAATTCACGCATGATAGAGCTCCTTAGATCTTGCCAGCGGCGCGGATTTCGGCCAGCACGACAGTGATGCCACGCTTGTCGATAATACGCATGCCTTTGGCAGATACACGCAGGCGAACAAAACGTTTCTCTTCTTCAACCCAGAAGCGGTGATGCTGCAGGTTCGGCAGGAAACGACGACGGGTTTTGTTATTTGCGTGGGAAATGTTATTCCCAGTCACCGGACCCTTACCGGTAACTTGACAGACTCTCGACATGCCTCAGCCCTCTAAAACCACATGCCCAACCCGGCATGGGTTGGCCGCTTAATCTCTCAGTCATTTGGCGCCAGGCGCCGCGTTTCTTTAGGGTCTTACCGGCTACACCTACAAGCGAAGGAACCGGGCCCCTAGAAAAGAGCGCTGCTTTATACCAGAAAGACCCATGTGCAACAACAGCCCGTGTATTTTTACCGGCGTAAATCTCGGCGACAGACGCCCGAACCGTTGCCAGGAGGGGCCGCTGTAACAGCCGACCGCTCGTCGCACAGAATGATTTACAGCACTCGCGCGCGCAGTAAAGCGCACAGCGAAACGCACTGGGGTGCCATCAAAACAGTATTTGAAGCAAAAGCACAGGCAAAAATGGGCTAGTCATTTATCAACCAGACCACTACGGTAGGGCTTTTCCAGACTGCACTCGCAGATGGGCCTTCGATCTGCAAAGGAAACCGAACATGCGCCTCGCTGCCCTACCGCTATTGCTAGCCCCTCTATTTATCGCGCCGCTGGCCTCTGCCGCCAGCAACTTGAGCGTCTGCACCGAGGCCAGCCCCGAAGGGTTCGATGTGGTGCAATACAACTCGCTGACCACCACCAACGCCTCGGCCGATGTGCTGATGAATCGCCTGGTGGACTACGACGCGGCCAGCGGCAAACTGGTGCCCAGCCTGGCGGACAGCTGGGACGTCTCGCCGGATGGCCTGACCTATACCTTCAAGCTGCACCCGGACGTGAAATTCCATCGCACCGAGTATTTCACCCCAAGCCGCACCCTGACCGCCGAAGACGTGCGCTTCAGCTTCGAACGCATGCTCGACCCGGCCAACCCGTGGCACAAGATCGCCCAGAGCGGCTTCCCCCACGCCCAGTCCCTGCAATTGCCAACGCTGGTCAAGAAGATCGATGCCCTCGACCCGCTGACCGTGCGCTTTACCCTCGATCACGCCGACTCCACCTTCCTCGCGGCCCTGAGCATGGGCTTTGCCTCGATCTACCCGGCGGAATACGCCGACAAACTGCTCAAGGCCGGCACGCCGGAGAAGCTCAACAGCCAGCCGATCGGCACCGGGCCGTTCATCTTCAGCCGTTTCCAGAAAGATGCCGTGGTGCGCTACAAGGCCAACCCGGACTATTTTGCCGGCAAACCGGCTGTGGATAACTTGATCTTCGCCATTACCCCGGACGCCAACGTGCGCCTGCAGAAACTGCATCGCAACGAATGCCAGATCGCCCTGTCGCCCAAGCCCCTGGATGTGGGCGAGGCCGAAAAGGACCCCGCACTCAAGGTAGAAAAAACCGCAGCATTCATGACCGCATTCGTGGCCATCAACAGCCAGCACCCACCGTTGGACAAGCCCGAGGTGCGCCAGGCCATTAACCTGGCCTTCGACAAGGGCAGCTACCTCAAGGCGGTGTTTGAAGGCACCGCCGAAGCCGCCAACGGCCCGTACCCGCCCAATACCTGGAGCTACGCCAAAGACTTGCCGGGTTATCCACAGGACCTCGCCAAGGCCAAGGCCTTGCTGGACCGTGCCGGCCTCAAGGACGGCTTCAAGACCACCCTCTGGACGCGCCCCACCGGCAGCCTGCTGAACCCTAACCCGAACCTCGGCGCGCAACTGCTGCAGGCGGACCTGGCCAAGGTGGGCATCCAGGCCGAGATCCGCGTGATCGAATGGGGCGAGCTGATTCGCCGCGCCAAAGCGGGTGAACACGACCTGCTGTTCATGGGCTGGGCCGGCGACAACGGCGACCCGGATAACTTCCTGACCCCACAGTTTTCCTGCGCGGCGGTTAAATCCGGCACCAACTTCGCCCGCTACTGTGACCCGACGCTGGACAAGCTGATCAGCGCCGGCAAGACCACCAGCGAACAAGGTGTACGCAGCAAGCTGTACCAGCAGGCCCAGGCGCAGATCCAGCAACAGGCGCTGTGGTTGCCGCTGGCGCACCCGACGGCGTTCGCCCTGGCGCGCAAGAGCGTCGAGGGCTACCAGGTGAGCCCGTTCGGGCGCCAGGATTTCTCGAAGGTCAGCGTCAAGCCCTGAGAACCAGGCCCGCCCCCAGGGGGCGGGCTTACATCCAGCCATATTCCGCCATCGACAACGGATCACCGTCCCCCACGATGATGTGATCCAGTACCCGCACATCCACCACTTCCAGGGCCTTTTGCAGCAGCTTGGTCAATTTTCGATCAGCCGCGCTGGGCTCCACGCTCCCGGAAGGGTGGTTGTGACACAGAATCAACGCCGCCGCGTTATAGGCCAGGGCGCGCTTGACCACTTGCCGCGGGTAGACCACGGCAGCGTCGATGGTCCCCTCGGACAACACTTCGAACCCCAGCACCCGATGCTTTGAATCGAGAAACAGGCAGCCGAAAACTTCATGGGGCTCATGGCGCAACAGCGACTTGAGGTAATTGCGCACGGCCACCGGGCTTTCCAGCACCGAATCGCTGCGCAGGCGTTCGGCCATATGGCGCCGGGACATTTCCAGTACCGCCTGCAACTGCGCAAACTTCGCCGGCCCCAAGCCCAATTGCTGGCTGAACACCGCCTGGCTGGCTTCCAGCAGCGGGCGCAAACCGCCAAATTGCGCCAGCAGATGGCGCGCCAGGTCCACCGCGCTCCTGCCGGTTACCCCGGTGCGCAGGAAGATCGCCAGCAATTCAGCATCGGACAGACTCGCAGCACCCCACTCCAAAAGCTTCTCTCGCGGCCGCTCTGCCGCCGGCCAATCACGAATACTCATTCCACCTCCCTGTGCATGTGCGCCGCTGTTGCGGGGCGGGCGCTGTGTTATCGTAGGCCCTCTTTTTTGCGTGCGATTTCACCTGGGGAGGGGGCATCGCAGGCGTCACTGAACTGGCTTCACTGAACTGGAAAGGCAAACCAATGCAGCGTCTGTATCGGAAACGCATCGTTCTCGGCGTCGGCGGCGGCATTGCCGCCTACAAGAGCGCAGAGCTGGTCCGCAGGCTTCTCGACCAGGGCGCTGAAGTGCGCGTGGTCATGACCCGCGGCGGCAGTGAGTTCATTACTCCGCTGACCATGCAGGCCTTGTCCGGACACCCGGTTCACCTGGACCTGCTGGACCCGGCAGCCGAAGCCGCCATGGGTCATATCGAACTTGCCAAGTGGGCCGACCTGGTACTGATCGCCCCAGCCACCGCCGACCTGATTGCGCGCCTGGCGCAAGGCATTGCCGATGACCTGCTGACCACCCTGGTACTGGCCACCGACGCCACCGTCGCCATCGCCCCGGCCATGAATCAGGCCATGTGGCGCGACCCGGCGACCCAGGCCAACACCCAGCTCCTGCAAAGTCGTGGCCTCAAGGTGTTCGGCCCGGCCTCCGGCAGCCAGGCCTGCGGCGATGTCGGCATGGGCCGCATGCTCGAAGCCACCGACCTGGCATTGTGCGCCGCCGAATGCTTCCAGCACCTGGCCCTGACCGGCCGGCACGTGCTGATTACGGCCGGCCCGACCCAGGAAAACATCGACCCGGTACGCTACATCACCAACCATAGCTCAGGAAAAATGGGCTTTGCCTTGGCGGAAGCCGCGGTCGAGGCAGGCGCACGCGTTACCCTGATCACCGGTCCGGTGCACTTGCCGACCCCCGATCGCGTCACGCGAATCGACGTAGTCAGCGCCCGGGACATGCTGGCCGCCTGTGAGGCCGCCATTCCCTGTGACCTGTTTATCGCTTCGGCAGCGGTTGCAGACTACCGCCCTGAAGTCGTCGCCCCGCAAAAGCTCAAGAAAGACCCTACGAGCGGTGACGGGCTGCTCCTGCAAATGGTGCGCAACCCGGACATCCTGGCCACAATCGCCACGCGTCCGGACCGCCCGTTCAGTGTCGGCTTTGCCGCCGAGACCGAGCACCTGCTGGACTACGCCGCACGCAAACTGAAAGACAAAAACCTCGACCTGATCGTTGCCAATGATGTCGCCAACCCGAGCATCGGCTTCAACAGCGAGGAAAACGCCTGCAGCGTGATCGACCGCGAGCTGCACGCCACTCTTTTCGCCCAGACCAGCAAAGGCAAGATTGCCCGCCAACTGATCTCTTTTATCGCCCAACGGCTGAACCAGGTTTAATTTCCATGCACGCTTTGCAAGCCAAGATCCTCGACCCCCGCATCGGCACCGAATTCCCGCTGCCGGCCTACGCCACCCCAGGTTCCGCCGGCCTGGACCTGCGCGCCATGCTCAAGCAAGACACCGTCCTTGAACCGGGCCAGACCGTCCTGATTCCCACCGGCCTGTCGATCTATGTCGGCGACCCGGGCCTGGCCGCGCTGATCCTGCCGCGCTCCGGCCTGGGCCACAAACACGGCATCGTGCTGGGTAACCTGGTAGGCCTGATCGACTCGGACTACCAAGGCGAGTTGATGGTGTCGTGCTGGAATCGTGGCCAGACGGCGTTCAACATCGTTGTCGGCGAGCGCATTGCCCAGCTTGTATTGGTGCCGGTGGTGCAGGCGCGCTTCGAACTGGTGCAGGATTTCGACGAAACCCAACGCGGCGCAGGCGGTTTTGGGCATTCCGGCAGTCACTGACTACGCTGAACCTGGCCGGGCGCTTTTGCCCGGCTCGATGCCCCCGCAAGGCTTTTCAGGATGAAGAATGCGCGGACTTTATCAGCGAGATTTCCCATTTGAAATCAATGCATTACGCAGGAATAAAGACAGGGGCCAAGCTCCGATGGCACTTTTGCACCACGAACTCTCTGCCGAAAACACCGTCATACCCTTCAGTTTGAGCCTGCCGGTCAGCCACATTAAGGCCAGCCTTGCCCCCCTTGAGATGGAGTTTCCCCCCGCGATGAGTACCGCAGCCCGAGTAGCCCCGACATTCCCCGACAGCATCTTTCGCGCCTATGACATTCGTGGCGTAGTCCCCAAGACCCTGACCGCCGAAACCGCCTACTGGATTGGCCGCGCCATTGGTTCCCAGAGCCTGGCCCAGGACGAGCCGAACGTCTCGGTCGGTCGTGACGGTCGCCTGTCCGGTCCGGAACTGGTGGAACAACTGATCCAGGGCCTGGCCGACAGCGGCTGCCATGTCAGCGATGTGGGCCTGGTGCCCACTCCCGCGCTGTACTACGCCGCCAATGTACTGGCCGGCAAATCCGGGGTAATGCTGACCGGCAGCCATAACCCGTCGGACTACAACGGCTTCAAGATCGTCATCGCCGGCGACACCCTGGCCAACGAACAGATCCAGGCCCTGCACACCCGCCTGAAGACCAACGACCTGACCAGCGGCAAAGGCAGCATCACCAAAGTTGACATCCTGCAGCGCTACTCTGATGAAATCACCGGCGACGTCAAACTCGCACGCCGCCTCAAAGTGGTGGTGGACTGCGGCAACGGCGCGGCCGGCGTGATCGCCCCGCAGCTGCTCGAAGCCTTGAACTGCGAAGTGATCCCGCTGTTCTGCGAAGTCGACGGCAACTTCCCCAACCACCACCCGGACCCAGGCAAACCGGAAAACCTGGTGGACCTGATCGCCAAGGTCAAGGAAACCGGTGCTGACGTCGGCCTGGCCTTTGACGGCGACGGCGACCGTGTAGGCGTAGTGACCGAAACCGGCGAGATCGTATTCCCGGACCGCCTGCTGATGCTGTTCGCCCGCGATGTGGTGGCGCGCAACCCGGGTGCCGAGATCATTTTCGACGTGAAGTGCACCCGCCGCCTCACCCCGCTGATCAAGGAATATGGTGGCCGTCCGCTAATGTGGAAGACCGGTCACTCGTTGATCAAAAAGAAAATGAAGGAAACCGGCGCGCTGTTGGCCGGCGAAATGAGCGGCCACGTGTTCTTCAAGGAGCGCTGGTTCGGGTTTGACGACGGCATTTACAGCGCCGCCCGTCTGCTGGAGATCCTCAGCAAGGAAAAATCCACCTGCGATTCGCTGTTTCAGACCTTCCCGAATGATATTTCTACGCCAGAGATCAATATCCATGTGACCGAGGAGAGCAAATTCAGCATCATTGACGCACTGCACGATGCGCAATGGGGTGAAGGCGCCCACCTGACCACCATTGATGGTGTGCGAGTCGATTACGCCAAGGGCTGGGGCCTGGTTCGCGCGTCCAACACCACACCGGTGCTGGTGCTGCGTTTCGAGGCGGATACCGAGGCTGAGTTGCAGCGCATCAAGGACGTGTTCCACGCCCAGTTGAAACGTGTTGCCCCTGATCTCCAATTACCGTTCTGATTTTTACCGGAGCCCTGAATGACCCTCGAACGCGAAGCCGCTGCCAACACCGCCAAGGTCCTGTCCGAAGCGTTGCCTTATATTCGACGCTACGTCGGCAAGACGCTGGTGATCAAGTACGGCGGCAATGCCATGGAAAGCGACGAGCTGAAAACCGGCTTTGCCCGCGACATCGTGTTGATGAAAGCCGTGGGAATCAACCCCGTGGTGGTCCACGGCGGCGGCCCGCAGATCGGCGACCTGCTCAAGCGCTTGTCGATCGAGAGTCACTTCATCGATGGCATGCGCGTCACTGACGCGCAGACCATGGACGTGGTGGAGATGGTCCTCGGCGGCCAGGTGAACAAAGACATCGTCAACCTGATCAACCGTCATGGCGGCAGCGCCATTGGCCTGACCGGCAAGGACGCCGAGCTGATCCGCGCGAAAAAACTGACCGTTACCCGTCAGACGCCAGAAATGACCCAGCCGGAAATCATCGATATCGGCCAGGTAGGCGAAGTGATCGGCATCAACACCGACCTGCTGAACCTGCTGGTCAAGGGCGACTTCATCCCGGTGATCGCGCCGATCGGCGTGGGTGCCAACGGTGAGTCCTACAACATCAACGCCGACCTGGTGGCGGGCAAGGTGGCCGAAGCATTGAAGGCTGAAAAGCTGATGCTGCTGACCAACATTGCCGGCCTGATGGACAAGGAAGGCAAGGTGCTGACCGGTTTGACCACTCAACAAGTGGACGAACTGATCGCCGACGGCACCATCTACGGCGGCATGCTGCCGAAGATCCGTTGCGCGCTGGAAGCGGTGCAAGGCGGCGTCGGCAGCTCGCTGATCCTGGATGGCCGTGTACCGAATGCAATCCTGCTGGAAATCTTCACCGATACGGGTGTGGGCACGCTGATCAGTAATCGCAAGCGCCCTTAAAACGCTGAAAACAAAAAGCCCCGCTCAACCTGGTTGAGCGGGGCTTTTTTATGGTTCGGCGATTACTGAACGCCGAACTGCTCGCGATACGCCTTAACTGCCGGCAAGTGCTGCTTGAGCTGCGGGTCGTCTTCCAGGAACTGCAGCACCTGGTTCAACGACACGATGCTGACCACTGGAATGCCGAAATCACGCTCCACTTCCTGGATCGCCGACAACTCACCGTTGCCACGCTCCTGGCGGTTCAGCGCGATCAGCACACCGGCGGCCTTGGCGCCGTCCTGGGACGCGATGATCTGCATCACTTCACGGATAGCCGTACCGGCCGTGATCACGTCATCGATGATCAATACATCGCCGGTAAGCGGCGCGCCCACCAGGCTGCCGCCTTCGCCATGGGCCTTGGCTTCCTTGCGGTTGAAGCACCATGGCAGATCGCGCCCATGATGTTCCGCCAGGGCCACGGCTGTTGCAGCGGCCAGGGGGATGCCCTTGTAGGCCGGGCCAAACAGCACGTCGAAGGAAATACCGCTTTCAACGATGGCTGCCGCGTAGAAGCGCCCCAACTGAGCCAGGGCCGAGCCCGAGTTGAACAAGCCTGCATTGAAGAAATACGGGCTGGTGCGCCCGGACTTGAGGGTGAACTCACCGAAGCGCAAAACCCCGCGATCGATGGCAAAACGAATGAAATCGCGTTGATACGCCTGCATGAAAAAAGCCTCAGATACCACGGATTTAGCTAATTAGGTAGACGGCGTGTATCATACACGCACGCGATTTTTGGGGCCATTTATGCGGATCATCAGTGTGAACGTTAATGGTATTCAGGCTGCAGTCGAGCGTGGTTTGCTCAGTTGGCTGCAAGCTCAGAATGCCGACGTCATCTGCCTGCAGGACACCCGCGCCTCCGCCTTTGAACTGGACGACCCAGCCTTCCAACTGGATGGCTACTTCCTTTATGCCTGCGATGCCGAAGTGCCCACCCAAGGTGGCGTGGCTTTGTACTCGCGGTTGCAACCCAAGGCGGTCATCAGCGGCCTCGGCTTCGAGACAGCCGACCGCTACGGGCGCTACCTGCAAGCCGATTTCGACAAGGTCAGCATCGCGACCTTGCTGCTTCCTTCGGGGCAGAACGGCGATGAAGACTTGAACCAGAAGTTCAAGCTAATGGACGATTTCGCCCGTTACCTGGATAAACAGCGACGCAAACGTCGCGAGTACATTTACTGTGGCTCGCTGTACGTGGCGCAACAGAAGCTGGATATCAAGAACTGGCGTGACAGCCAGCAATCCCCGGGCTTCCTGGCGCCGGAACGGGCCTGGATGGACGAGATTGTCGGCAACATGGGCTATGTGGATGCGCTGCGCGAAGTCAGCCGCGAAGGTGACCAGTACAGCTGGTGGCCAGACAATGAACAGGCTGAGATGCTCAACCTGGGCTGGCGCTTCGACTACCAGTTGCTGACCCCGGGTCTGCGCCGGTTCGTTCGCAGTGCACGCCTGCCGCGCCAGCCGCGCTTCTCGCAGCACGCGCCGCTGATCGTGGACTACGACTGGACACTGACCATCTAGGGTCTTTATCCAGGCACAAAAAAACCGACATCGCTGTCGGTTTTTTTGTGGGTGTCGATTATTTGACCAGGCGCCAGGTCAAGGGATAGCGATAGGCGATCCCTTTGTTGGCTTTGATTGCGCCGATGATCGTCAGCACCACGCTTGCGATGACCAAGGCCGTCATCAGGAAAAACCCAATGACCGCGAAGGCCAGCACGATGCAAATGATCCAGGCGATGGCTACGGTGATCTGGAAATTCAGTGCCTCCTTGCCCTGGTCGTCAATGAACGGATCCACTTCTTTTTTCATCTGCCACAGGATCAGCGGCCCCACGACGCTGCCGAAGGGGAATACAAACCCCAGGAACGCAGCAAGATGGCACAACATTGCCCCCTGACGCACCTCGTAGGAAGGCGTAGGCACCGGCATTTGGCTGTCATTCATGGCGCTTCTCCTTGAGGCGTACTCAGTCAGCCAGTGCGGCGTTCTGCAGTTCGAAGATCTCAGTCATGCCTTTCTGGGCCAGGGCCAGCATGGCGTTCAGCTCGGCCGGCTGGAATGGCGCACCTTCGGCGGTGCCCTGCACTTCGATGAAACCACCGGTGCTGGTCATCACTACGTTCAGATCGGTCTCGGCAGCCGAGTCTTCCAGGTAATCCAGGTCCAGCACCGGCTCGCCCTGGTACATGCCCACCGATACGGCGGCGATCATCTGCTTCAGTGGGTCGCCGCCTTTCAGGCCGCCGCGCTTCTTGATGACTTTAAGCGCGTCGACCAGCGCCACCATGGCGCCGGTGATGGAGGCGGTGCGCGTACCGCCATCGGCCTGGATCACGTCGCAGTCGACGTAGAGAGTCACGTCGCCCAGCTTGGTCATATCCAGGGCCGCACGCAGGGAGCGCCCGATCAGGCGCTGGATTTCCAGGGTACGGCCGCCTTGCTTGCCACGGCTGGCTTCACGCTGGTTACGCTCGCCGGTGGCGCGTGGCAGCATGCCATATTCGGCGGTCAGCCAACCCTGGCCCTGGCCCTTGAGGAAGCGCGGCACGCCATTTTCAACGCTGACGGTGCAGATAACCTTGGTATCGCCAAACTCGACCAGTACGGATCCCTCGGCGTGTTTGGTGTAGTTGCGGGTGATGCGGATCGAGCGGAGCTGATCGGCAACGCGACCACTTGGACGTTTCATAGGGGATACCTGTACTGAGGACGAAAAACTGCCGAGCATTATAGAGCCGCGAGCCGATTCGGGGCACTGCTAAAAATCTGGTTACGAATGCCCAGGGTTTGGGCGCGCCCGCCCCACTGCGCTACAATCCCGCGCCTTCGCAGCCTGTCGGCTTCAATTTACCCATCAGCCCGCTTTCGCGGGACTGCATCGCGAGGTACCTCCATGGTGCACAGCATGACCGCCTTTGCCCGCGTCGAAAAAGCCGGCGCCCAAGGCACCCTGAGCTGGGAACTGCGCTCGGTCAACAGCCGCTACCTGGAGCCGCACCTGCGCCTGCCGGAATCCTTCCGCGACCTCGAAGGCGCCGTGCGTGAGGCACTGCGCCAGGGCATCTCCCGCGGCAAGCTGGAATGCACCCTGCGCTTTACCGAAGAAACCACCGGCAAGCCGCTGCAGGTAGACCGCGAGCGCGCTGCGCAACTGGTCGCCGCGGCCGAAACCGTCGCCGGCCTGATCAAGCAGCCCGCCGCACTGAACCCTCTGGAAGTACTGGCCTGGCCCGGTGTGCTGGTGGCCGACGCCTCCGATCCGCAAGCCCTCAACGCCGAAGCCCTCGCCCTGTTCACCCAGGGATTGAAGGAACTCAAGGCTGGCCGCGAGCGTGAAGGCGCCGAACTGGCCCGACTGATCAACGAGCGCCTGACGTCGATCGAAGCAGACGTGGTCACCTTGCGCGAGCTGGTACCGCAGATGCTCGCCACCCAACGCCAGAAGGTCCTCGACCGCTTCACCGACATGAAGGCCGACCTCGACCCCGTGCGCCTGGAGCAGGAAATGGTGCTGCTCGCGCAGAAGAGCGATGTCGCCGAAGAACTGGATCGCCTGAACACCCACATCCTCGAAGTGCGCCGCGTGCTCAAGTCCGGCGGCGCCGCTGGTCGGCGCCTGGACTTCCTGATGCAGGAACTCAACCGCGAAGCCAATACACTGGGCTCCAAGGCTTTCGATCCGCGCAGCACCACGGCGGCGGTCAACCTCAAGGTGTTGATCGAGCAGATGCGCGAACAAGTACAGAATATTGAGTAAGGCAACCTCCATGACCCATAGCACCGGCACCCTGTACATCATTTCCGCCCCTTCGGGCGCGGGCAAGAGCAGTCTGGTCAAGGCCCTGACCGACGCTGACGAGCAGATTCGCATCTCGATCTCCCACACCACCCGCGCCATGCGTCCGGGCGAGGTGAACGGCGTGCACTATCACTTCGTCGAGCGCACCGAGTTCGTCAAGATGATCGAGCATGGCGACTTCCTCGAGCGCGCCGAGGTGTTCGGCAACCTCTACGGCACCTCGCAGAGCCACCTGCAGCAGACCCTGGACGAAGGCCACGACCTGATCCTGGAAATCGACTGGCAGGGCGCCGAGCAAGTGCGCCAGCTGATGCCCAAGGCACGCTCGATCTTTATCCTGCCGCCGTCGCTCGAAGCCTTGCACCAGCGCCTGACCAACCGTGGCCAGGACAGCGACGAGATCATCGAAGGCCGCATGCGGGAAGCTGTCAGCGAAATGAGCCACTATGTCGACTACGACTACCTGATCATTAACGACGATTTTTCCCACGCGCTGGATGACCTGAAGGCGATTTTCCGCGCCAATCAGCTCCAGCAAAAGCGTCAACAGCAGCGTTTCGGCAAATTACTAGCCGAACTGCTCGGCTGATTGGCCCTTCCCAAAACCGCTGCAAGGGCTTTACATTGGCGCTTGCAGCGGTTTTGCGAGAGCCTGCGAAAAATCAGCGCTTCCCTAAACGCTGGTGATTTTTTAAACTGCTCAGTCCGCTCGCCCAACCGGGCAGCGCGCATCTTGCATTCGCTCCGAGGAATATCATGGCCCGCGTAACCGTTGAAGACTGCCTAGACCACGTGGCAAACCGCTTTGAGCTGGTCATGCTCTCTACCAAGCGTGCCCGTCAACTGGCCACTGGCGGCAAAGAGCCCCTGGTCCAGTGGGAAAACGACAAGCCTACCGTTGTAGCCCTGCGTGAAATCGCTGAAGGCCTGATGAGCTACGAGTTCATCGCCAACGCTGAAATCGTTGAAGACGAACCGTTGTTTGCAGCGTTCGAGGACGAGTCCAACGAGGCCGTCTAAGCCTATGCCTGGTCGACGTAGCACGGCGCGGGGTCACAGCCTTCGGCAGGAGTTCACACTTTGCCGAGCATAGACGCCCTCGCCGATCGCTTATCGGCCTACCTCGGCCCCGACCAGGTCAACCTGGTCCGCCGAGCGTATTTCTACGCCGAACAGGCCCACGACGGGCAACGCCGCCGAAGCGGTGAGGCGTACGTCACCCATCCTCTTGCGGTGGCGAATATCCTGGCCGACATGCACATGGACCATCAGAGCCTGATGGCCGCGATGCTGCATGACGTGATCGAAGACACCGGCATTGCCAAGGAAGCGCTCAGTGCGCAATTTGGCGAAACCGTGGCCGAACTGGTCGACGGGGTCAGCAAACTGACCCAGATGAACTTCGAGACCAAGGCCGAAGCCCAGGCGGAAAACTTCCAGAAAATGGCCATGGCCATGGCCCGGGACATCCGGGTGATCCTGGTCAAGCTGGCCGACCGGCTGCACAACATGCGCACGCTGGAAGTGCTGTCCGGCGAAAAACGCCGGCGCATCGCCAAGGAAACCCTGGAAATCTACGCGCCCATTGCCAACCGGCTGGGTATGCACGCCATTCGTATCGAGTTCGAAGACCTCGGCTTCAAGGCCATGCACCCGATGCGTTCGGCGCGCATCTACCAGGCCGTCAAGCGCGCCCGGGGCAACCGCAAGGAAATCGTCAACAAGATCGAAGAATCCCTGAGCCATTGCCTGGCGATCGACGAGATCGAGGGCGAGGTCAGCGGCCGGCAGAAGCACATCTATGGCATCTACAAGAAGATGCGCGGCAAGCGCCGGGCCTTCAACGAGATCATGGACGTGTACGCGTTCCGCATCATCGTGGACAAGGTCGATACCTGCTACCGCGTCCTCGGTGCTGTACATAATTTGTACAAACCCCTGCCGGGGCGCTTCAAGGACTACATCGCCATTCCCAAGGCCAACGGCTATCAATCGCTGCATACCACACTGTTCGGTATGCACGGGGTGCCGATCGAGATCCAGATCCGCACCCGCGAAATGGAAGAGATGGCCAACAACGGCATCGCCGCCCATTGGCTGTACAAATCCAGCGGCGACGAGCAGCCCAAAGGCACCCATGCCCGCGCCCGCCAGTGGGTCAAGGGCGTGCTGGAAATGCAGCAACGTGCCGGCAACTCCCTGGAATTTATCGAAAGCGTGAAGATCGACCTGTTCCCGGACGAGGTCTACGTATTCACGCCCAAAGGCCGCATCATGGAGCTGCCCAAAGGCTCCACTGCGGTCGACTTTGCCTACGCGGTGCACACCGACGTCGGCAACAGCTGCATTGCCTGCCGGATCAACCGCCGTCTCGCGCCGCTGTCCGAACCGCTGCAAAGCGGCTCCACGGTCGAGATCGTCAGTGCACCCGGAGCCCGCCCGAATCCGGCGTGGCTCAACTTCGTGGTCACCGGCAAGGCCCGCACACACATCCGCCACGCGCTGAAACTGCAGCGCCGCTCCGAGTCCATCAGCCTGGGCGAACGCCTGCTGAACAAAGTGCTCAACGGCTTCGACAGCGCCTTGGACAAGATTGCGCAGGAGCGCGTGCAAGCGATGCTCCACGAGTACCGCCAGGAAACCATCGAAGACCTGCTGGAAGATATCGGCCTGGGCAACCGCATGGCCTACGTGGTCGCACGCCGCCTGCTGGGCGAAGGCGAACAGTTGCCAAGCCCCGAAGGCCCGCTGGCGATTCGCGGCACAGAGGGCCTGGTGCTCAGCTACGCCAAATGCTGCACGCCGATCCCTGGCGACCCGATTGTCGGCCACCTGTCGGCTGGCAAGGGCATGGTCGTTCACCTCGACAACTGCCGCAACATCACCGAGATCCGTCACAACCCGGAAAAATGCATCCAGCTCTCGTGGGCCAAGGATGTCACCGGCGAATTCAACGTCGAGCTGCGCGTGGAGCTGGAACACCAGCGCGGCCTGATCGCCCTGCTGGCCAGCAGCGTCAACGCGGCCGACGGCAATATCGAGAAAATCAGCATGGACGAGCGCGATGGTCGCATCAGCGTGGTCCAGCTGGTGGTCAGCGTGCATGACCGCGTGCACCTGGCCCGCGTGATCAAGAAACTGCGCGCCTTGACCGGTGTGATCCGCATCACCCGCATGCGTGCGTAGCCCATCCATTACAAGGAGTCATTCATGACCAAGACCGTTATCACCAGCGACAAGGCCCCAGCCGCCATCGGTACTTACTCCCAGGCCATCAAGGCGGGCAACACCGTCTACATGTCCGGCCAGATCCCGCTGGACCCAAAGACCATGGAACTGGTGGAAGGCTTCGAAGCCCAGACCGTACAGGTCTTCGAAAACCTAAAGTCCGTGGCCGAAGCTGCCGGCGGCTCGTTCAAGGACATCGTCAAGCTGAACATCTTCCTCACCGACCTGAGCCACTTCGCCAAGGTCAACGAGATCATGGGCAAGTACTTCGAACAACCTTACCCAGCCCGCGCCGCCATTGGTGTTGCCGCCCTGCCAAAGGGCGCACAGGTTGAGATGGACGCAATTCTGGTCATCGAGTAAAACACCCGGCGCAGCCTCCATAGGCTGCGCCGACTTCGTTTTAAAAGGATTTCATGATGCGCAAAGCGCTTGTAGCCTCTTCGTTGCTCGCCCTGTTGCTCGGCGGCTGCGCCAGCAACCCTGCCAACCAGGATGTGAGCGGCACCTGGATCAACCAGGTCGCCATCGATGCGGCAGCCAAGGGCGGCCCTTTGCGTGAAGCGCTGCAAAGCTATGGCCCGAACCTCGAATGGGAGGTCAACCCCAAGGCTTCGCAGGCACGTTACTACAACGGTTTTGAAGTCGCGGAAGGCAAGTTGCTCGGCGAACAGTCCGGCGCCTGGAGCGTCGACTTCTACGGCAGCTCCGCCACTGAACTCAAGCGCAAAGGCAGGCAACTGCTGCAAGTGGCCAACGACAACGAGCCCGAGCAGCTCTTTGCCCGCGCCAAGGAACCTGCACCGGAAGGTGCGCCGCTGGGTGCCAACTTCGAACGCGCCCTGTACGCAGCCTATATGGGCGGCGACTGGAAGATCACCGACGGCTTCGGCAACGGTGCCACTGTCCAGTTCCAGCCTGACGGCAAGGTCGCCGGTTTGCCCAATGTTGATCGGTACTCTCTGTGCCTGGCCGGTGACTGTGCCTCCATGAGCGGCGGCTACGACAGCATGTGGCTGCAGCTCAACGGCGTGGGTAACCCGTGGATCTTCGTGCGCAAGGGCAAGCAGTTGGAGATCTTCCAGGCGGTCAACACCGCTCAAGCGGATGAAGTGCCTCAGTTCACTCCCGGGCCGCGCCAATGGCTGCTTGAAAAACAATAGCAGTCATCACCCAGCTCCAAATGTGGGAGAGGGACTTACCCCCTCCCACATCTTTAACCGCATTTCAGCCTTTAAGAATGGCTGCGTACCCTTCGCGGTAGCTCGCATACGTGGGCGTCCACCCCAGCGCCTTTATCCGGGCATTGCTGCATTGCTTGCTGCCCGCACGCCGCACACTCGCGTCCTCGGACCACTCAGTGACGCCCAGGTAGTCACGCAGCCAGGCCACCACCTCGGCCAAGGGCGCCGGTGCATCGTCGACGCCGATATAGACCTTATCCAGCGAACCGCCCTGCTCCACGTGGCGTAGCAAAAATGCCAGCAAGCCCGCCGCATCATCGGCGTGTATACGGTTGCCGTATAAAGGCGGATCAAGCGCTACACGGTACCCCTGGCGCACCTGGGTCAGCAGCCATTCGCGACCAGGACCGTAAATGCCGGTCAACCGCACGACGCTCGCAGGAATGCCACTGTTAAGTGCCACCTGCTCGGCCTCCAGCATGACTTGCCCGGAATAACCCTTGGCCTGGGTTTCGGAGGTTTCGTCGACCCACTCGCCATTCTGCTGCCCGTATACGCTGCTGCTGGACACAAACAGCAGGTGCCTGGGCTCCTGGCCATAATCCTTCAGCCACTCCAGCACATGCTGCAACCCTTGCACGTAAGCGGCGCGATAACCGGCCTCATCGTGGTCGGTGGCGGCGGCGCAGTACACCAGGTAATCCACCCCGCCGATCGGCCAGGTGTCAGGGCAATCCTTGTTGAACAGGTCGCCGGCAATGCCGATCACCCCGTCGGGCAGGCGTGAAATATCGCGCCGCAGGCCATGAACCTCCCATTCCGAGGCCAGCAATTGGCTAGCCAGCCGACTACCCACATCGCCACATCCGGCAATCACAACCGAAGGCACAGACATCATAAAACTCCGTTCTTAAAGGTCTAGATTAGCCCTCACAGCAGACCGGCGGCCAGAAAAAGGGCAAATAAAGTTACTGTATTACTTCTGTTAACAAGAATTACTTGCAATAATAACCGCCCATTTGTCCTCGACCCCTTTGGGTCTGGAAGGACGATCAGTCATTTTCTTCTCTCAGGTCCGGCCAGCATGACACGTAATACAACCCCCGCTTCGCCAACCAAGCTTCACAGCCCATCCCGCGCCTGGCGTGCGATTGCTGCGATGCTGTTCAGCGTACTGCTGGCGCCGACCGCCGCATTCGCTGATGCCACCGCCCCGGCTACCCCGGCCGCCGCCGAGCACAATGCTGCGGCTCCAACCGCACCCGCTGCGGCCACCGACCCGGCCCAGGCTGCAGTCCCAGCCGCCGCCGACGAAACCGGTGTCGTGCTGGAAGAAGACAACACCCTGGGCATGGCCCACGACCTGTCGCCATGGGGCATGTACCAGAATGCTGACGTGGTGGTGAAAGCCGTGATGATCGGCCTGGCCATCGCGTCGATCATTACCTGGACCATCTGGATCGCCAAAGGCTTCGAGCTGCTGGGTGCCAAGCGCCGTCTGCGCACTGAAATCGTCCACCTGAAGAAGGCCACCACCCTCAAGGAAGCCAGCGAAAGCGCGACCAAGAAAGGCACCCTGGCCAACACCCTGGTGCACGACGCACTGGAAGAAATGCGCCTGTCGGCCAACACCCGTGAAAAAGAAGGCATCAAGGAGCGCGTGGCGTTCCGCCTGGAACGCCTGGTTGCAGCCTGCGGCCGTAACATGAGCAGCGGCACCGGCGTGCTCGCGACCATCGGCTCCACCGCGCCGTTCGTCGGCCTGTTCGGTACCGTCTGGGGCATCATGAACAGCTTCATCGGCATCGCCAAAACCCAGACCACCAACCTCGCCGTCGTCGCCCCCGGCATCGCCGAAGCCCTGCTGGCAACCGCCCTGGGCCTGGTCGCCGCGATTCCTGCGGTAGTGATCTACAACGTCTTCGCCCGTTCGATTGCCGGCTACAAGGCCCAGGTATCGGACGCGTCGGCAGAAGTCCTGCTGCTGGTCAGCCGCGACCTCGATCACCTGCCTACCGAGCGCAGCTCGCAACCGCACATGGTGAAAGTGGGGTAATCGGCCATGGGCCTGCATTTGAATCAAGGCGACGACGAACTCGTCGAGAACCACGAAATCAACGTCACGCCGTTTATCGACGTGATGCTCGTGCTGCTGATCATCTTCATGGTGGCCGCTCCATTGGCCACCGTGGACATCAAGGTTGACCTGCCCGCCTCCAGCGCCAAGCCTGCGCCGCGGCCGGAGAAACCGATCTTCCTCAGCGTCAAGGCGGACCAACGCCTGTTCCTGGGCGAAGAAGAGGTCAAGACCGAAACCCTGGGGCCGGTGCTCGATGCCAAGACCCAAGGCAAGAAGGACACGACGATCTTCTTCCAGGCCGACAAGGGCGTGGACTACGGCGACCTGATGAGCGTGATGGATGCCCTGCGGGCAGCCGGCTACCTCAAGGTAGGCCTGGTCGGACTTGAGACGGCAGCCAAGAAATGATCACGACGCGCCACAAACTGACGCGTTATGGCACCAGCCTCGCCGTCGTGCTGGGCGTGCATGCCGTCGCGATTGCCATCGCGCTCCACTGGTCAGCGCCGCGCACGGTGCAGTTGCCGCCGGCAGCCATGGTCATCGACCTGGCCCCGATGCCAGCACCGCCGCCTCCGGCGCCGCCGAAAGTGGTAACGCCGCCGCAACCGCCTGCACCGGTGGAAGAGCTGCCCCTGCCGAAACTGGCCGAGGCTCCCAAGCCAACGATCCAGGTGCCCAAGCCGGTCAAGCCAAAACCTAAACCGCAGCCGCCCAAGCCGGTGGAGAAAAAGATCGAGCCGCCCAAGGAGAAACCCTCCGAGGACCCGCCGAGCGACGCTCCGCCCACCAAGGCACCGGCTGAAAAATCGGCCCAGCCCGTACCTGGCCCGTCGCCGCAACAGATCGCCGCCAAAGCGTCCTGGGAAGGCACCCTGCTGGCACACTTGCAGAAGTACAAGAAGTACCCGCCAGGTGCCCAGGCCCGTGGCAAGGAAGGCCTGAACCGCCTGAAGTTCGTGGTGGATGGCGACGGTAACGTGCTGTCCTACGAGTTGGTGGGGCGTTCCGGCAACGCCGACCTGGACCGCGCCACCCTGGACATGATCCGTCGTGCCCAGCCGCTGCCCAAGCCGCCAGCCGATATGCTCAAGGGCGGCAGCATCGAGATCGTTGCACCGTTCGTGTACAACATCGAGAAGCGTCGTCGCTGAAAATGATGATGGCGAGGGACACCCCTCGCCACTCTCAGCAAAATCCCGCGCATTCCCCCCTCAATCCCCAGCAAAGTTCTGATAACGTGCGTCTATCGATTGCAGCCGGTATGCTTGGCCCGCAACCTCATGGACGCCCGCTATGACTCTTACAGAATTACGCTACATCGTCACCCTCGCCCAAGAGCAACACTTTGGCCACGCGGCCGAGCGTTGCCACGTCAGCCAGCCGACGCTGTCGGTGGGCGTGAAGAAGCTTGAAGACGAACTCGGTGTGCTGATTTTCGAGCGCAGCAAAAGCGCCGTGCGCCTCACCCCGGTGGGCGAAGGCATCGTGGCCCAGGCCCAGAAGGTGCTGGAACAGGCGCAAAGCATTCGCGAACTGGCCCAGGCCGGCAAGAACCAGCTGACCGCACCGCTGAAAGTCGGCGCCATCTATACCGTCGGCCCGTACCTGTTCCCGCACCTGATCCCGCAACTGCACCGCGTCGCGCCGCAGATGCCGCTGTATATCGAAGAAAACTTTACCCACGTGCTGCGCGACAAACTGCGCAACGGCGAGCTGGACGCGATCATCATCGCGCTGCCGTTCAACGAAGCGGATGTGTTGACCCTGCCGCTCTACGACGAGCCGTTCTACGTGCTGATGCCCGCCTCCCATCCGTGGACGCAAAAAGACACCATCGACGCCGGCCTGCTCAACGACAAGAGCCTGCTGCTGCTCGGCGAAGGCCACTGCTTCCGCGACCAGGTGCTGGAAGCCTGCCCGACCCTGACCAAAGGCAACGACGGCGCCAAGCACACCACTGTGGAATCCAGCTCCCTGGAAACCATCCGGCATATGGTCGCGTCCGGCCTGGGCATCTCGATCCTGCCGCTGTCGGCAGTGGACAGCCATCACTACGCCCCCGGCGTGATCGAAGTGCGCCCACTCACGCCACCGGTGCCGTTCCGTACCGTGGCGATTGCCTGGCGCGCCAGCTTCCCACGGCCCAAAGCCATTGAGATCCTCGCCGATTCGATCCGCCTGTGTTCGGTGGCCAAGCCGCCTGCTGCGAGCTAAGTAAACGTATGACTGAGCTGTCGCAGGTGTCGGTGACGGCACTCAAGGGTGTCGGCGAGGCCATGGCCGAGAAGCTGGCCAAGGTCGGCCTGGAAAACCTCCAGGACGTGCTGTTCCACCTGCCCCTGCGCTATCAGGATCGCACTCGCGTGGTGCCCATCGGCCAACTGCGTCCTGGGCAGGATGCGGTGGTCGAAGGCACCGTCAGCGGTGCCGACGTGGTGATGGGCAAGCGCCGCAGTCTGGTGGTGCGCCTGCAGGATGGCACCGGCGGCCTGAGCCTGCGCTTCTACCATTTCAGTAACGCACAGAAAGAAGGCCTCAAGCGCGGCACCCGCGTGCGCTGCTACGGCGAAGCGCGCCCCGGCGCCTCCGGCCTGGAGATCTACCACCCGGAATACCGCGCCATTACCGGTGACGAACCGCCGCCGGTGGACACCACCCTCACGCCGATCTACCCGCTCACCGAAGGCCTGACCCAACAGCGCCTGCGCCAATTGTGCATGCAGACCCTGAGCATGCTTGGCCCGCAGAGCCTGCCCGACTGGCTGCCCCTGGAACTGGCCCGCGACTACCAACTGGCGCCACTGGCCGATGCGATCCGCTACCTGCATCACCCCCCTGCGGACGCCGATGTCGACGAACTGGCCCTCGGTCATCACTGGGCCCAGCACCGCCTGGCGTTCGAAGAACTGCTGACTCACCAACTGTCCCAGCAACGCCTGCGCGAAAGCATGCGCTCCCTGCGTGCGCCGGCCATGCCCAAGGCCACGCGCTTGCCTGCGCAATACCTGGCCAACCTCGGCTTTGCGCCGACCGGCGCCCAGCAGCGCGTGGGCAATGAAATCGCCTACGACCTCAGCCAGCACGAGCCGATGCTGCGCCTGATCCAGGGCGACGTGGGCGCGGGCAAGACCGTGGTCGCCGCCCTCGCCGCTCTGCAAGCCCTGGAAGCCGGTTACCAGGTGGCGCTGATGGCGCCCACCGAGATCCTCGCCGAGCAGCACTTCATCACGTTCAAGCGCTGGCTCGAGCCCCTGGGCCTGGAAGTCGCGTGGCTGGCCGGCAAGCTCAAGGGCAAGACGCGCGCGGCCGCGCTGGAACAGATCGCCGGCGGTGCACCGATGGTGGTGGGTACCCATGCGCTGTTCCAGGACGAAGTGCAGTTCAAGAACCTGGCCCTGGTGATCATCGACGAACAGCACCGCTTCGGCGTGCAACAGCGCCTGGCCCTGCGCCAGAAAGGCGTGGGCGGGCGCATGAACCCGCACCAGTTGATCATGACCGCCACCCCGATCCCGCGCACCCTGGCCATGAGCGCCTACGCCGACCTCGACACTTCGATCCTCGACGAACTGCCCCCCGGCCGCACACCGGTCAACACCGTGCTGGTCACCGACACCCGGCGCGTCGAAGTGATCGAACGTGTGCGCGGCGCCTGTGCCGAAGGCCGCCAGGCGTACTGGGTGTGCACACTGATCGAAGAGTCCGAGGAGCTGACCTGCCAGGCCGCCGAGACCACCTATGAAGACCTCACCAGCGCCCTGGGCGAACTCAAGGTCGGGCTGATCCATGGGCGCATGAAGCCCGCGGAAAAGGCCGCGGTGATGGCTGAATTCAAGGCCGGTAACCTGCAGCTGCTGGTCGCTACCACCGTGATTGAAGTGGGCGTGGACGTGCCCAACGCCAGCCTGATGATCATCGAAAACCCCGAACGCCTGGGCCTGGCGCAACTGCACCAATTGCGCGGCCGTGTGGGCCGAGGCAGCGCCGCCAGTCACTGTGTGCTGCTCTACCACCCTCCGTTGTCGCAGATCGGCCGCCAGCGCCTGGGCATCATGCGCGAGACCAACGACGGTTTTGTCATCGCCGAGAAAGACCTCGAACTGCGCGGCCCCGGCGAAATGCTCGGCACCCGCCAGACCGGCCTGCTGCAGTTCAAGGTCGCCGACCTGATGCGCGACGCCGACCTGCTGCCTGCCGTACGCGATGCGGCGCAGGCGTTGCTGGAACGCTGGCCGGATCACGTCAGCCCGCTGCTGGATCGCTGGCTGCGCCATGGGCAGCAATACGGCCAAGTGTGACGCCTGACGCACTTATCCGACCTACAGGTGTATCAAGCTGGTTATACTTCGGTGACTGTAAGAAATTGGATCAGGCCATGTCAGAAGTTGCCCACGCCACAGCCCCACTGACCGCCCCACCGGTCATTCGGGCTTTGCTCGCAAAACTCGCCATCAGCTACACGGAAGTCACCGAACATCCGGGCCTGAATCCTGCGCAAAAAGTCCAGGCCGTCTTGCTGGAAGACGCGGTGGGCGCCCTGATGGTGCTGTTCCCGCAGAACCAGCTGCTGGACCTCAACCGCCTTACCGAACTCACGGGTCGCCGCCTTACGGCCGTGTCGCCGGACCGCGTCGCGCGCATGCTGGGCAAGCACGACCTGAGCCTGCTGCCGGGCCTGCCGGCACTCACCAGTTCGCCGTGCCTGTACGAAGGCAGCCTGCTCGACGAGCCGAGCCTGCTGGTGCATTCGGGCGAAGCCGGGCTGCTGCTGGAAATCGCCAGCGACGCGTTCAAGACCATGCTCACCAAGGCCAGCGCGGCCCAGTTCGGTGAACCGCTGAGCAACATCCGCCCGAACCTCGACCGCCCCAATGATGACCGTGAGGAAATCACCCAGGCGATGCAGGCGTTTACCGCCCGTCGCATCCAGCAACGCCTGGAAGCGACCATCGAGATTCCACCGCTGGCCGACACCGCCCAGAAGATCATCAAGCTGCGCGTCGACCCCAATGCCACCATCGACGACATCACCGGCGTGGTCGAAACCGACCCGGCACTGGCCGCCCAAGTGGTGAGCTGGGCCGCATCGCCGTACTACGCATCGCCGGGCAAGATCCGCTCGGTGGAAGACGCCATCGTGCGCGTGCTGGGTTTTGACCTGGTGATCAACCTCGCCTTGGGCCTGGCCCTGGGCAAGACCTTGAGCCTGCCCAAGGACCACCCGCACCAGGCCACACCGTACTGGCACCAGTCCATCTACACCGCCGCCGTGATCGAAGGCCTGACCCGCGCCATGCCCCGTGCTCAGCGCCCGGAAGCCGGCCTGACCTACCTCGCCGGCCTGCTGCACAACTTCGGCTACCTGTTGCTGGCCCATGTGTTCCCGCCGCACTTCTCGCTGATCTGCCGCCACCTGGAGGTCAACCCGCACCTGTGCCACAGCTATGTGGAGCAACACCTGCTGGGCATCAGCCGCGAGCAGATCGGCGCCTGGCTGATGCGCTACTGGGACATGCCGGACGAGCTGTCCACTGCCCTGCGCTTCCAGCACGACCCGACCTACGATGGGCAATACGCCGAATACCCGAACCTGGTGTGCCTGGCCGTGCGCCTGCTGCGCAGCCGGGGGATTGGGTCCGGGCCGGACGAGACCATCCCGGACGAACTGCTTGAGCGTTTGGGCTTGAGCCGTGACAAAGCGGATGAAGTCGTGGCCAAGGTGCTGGATGCCGAGGTGCTGTTGCGCGAATTGGCCTCGCAGTTCAGCCAGGCTTAACAGCAGCTGCAAGCTTCAAGTAGTCAGCTTCAAGCTTGCAGCTTGTGGCTCATCGCTTGGAGCTGCGCTTACGCCCCAAATACTTGGTCAACCCCTGGAACCAGATCACCAGCGCCGGGTTGCCCTTGATCTGGATCGACTTGTCCTGAATCCCCGTCATGAACGCCAGTTGCTTGTTCTTCGCCTGCATCGTGGCGAAGCCGTAGGCGGCATCCTTGAACGCGATGGCGAACGCCGGCGCCGGGTGAACGCCCGAGCGGCTGGTGATGCGTTGGTCTTTGACGATGAAGTGACGGGCAACCTTGCCGTCGAGGGTCTGCAACTGGAACGCGAGGTCTTTGTCACCCAGCTGTTGCTGGAAGGCAGGATTGGTGCGGCTGGCTTTGCCCATCATCAGGCCCAGCACCCACAGGAGAAGACGAAATTTCATGCACACGGCCTCGGTGTAATTATTGAGTGGCCGCAGCAGTTTAACCAATTGCAAAAAGAACGCTACCGATCTTGCGCATTAGCGGAAGATCGGCTGGCGTTTGACGCTTATAGCAGCATGTTACTTAAACGTTAGGGCAAGGCACCGGTGCCCAGTCGACCAGGTTAGGATCGCGGCAAGTGCCTTCGATCTGCGCTTTACCGGCGCTGGCGACCTTCTTGCTTTCATCCTGCTTGGTCTGGGCGGTCTGGAAGGTTTTCTCGGTGCTCACGGCTTCTGTTGGTACGGTTGGAAGCGGTGGCTTCTTCGGTGGCTTGGTGCCGGTACCTTTCTTCTTGCCCGGCGTCACAACGGGCGTTACATCGGCCTTGGCCACGGTGACCACGTCGGCACGCTGTACGCCGACCTGCTGCAGGTCTTTCTCGTAGGCCTGGGTGTAGTTGTTCAGGTCTTCGGCGGCTTTGCCGTTGACCGCCACGATCAGGTCATTGGATTCCTTCAGGCCCGAGACGATTTCCGCCAGGCGCTTGCGGCCTTCGGTGTCGTTGACGGTCTTGGCTTTGCGATCAGCCACCAACTTGGTGAATGCGCTCTGGTAGCACTGCTGGGACGCCCTGGCGTACGCGGTACTGCGGTCGATGTCGGAGGCGCTTTTGTTCACGTCAGCCGCATACGAGGCAATGCGCTGGTTGTCGTCGGCGATCTGCTTCTGACGCTCGGTGTAGTACCCCGCTGCGCCGCCGGCCAGGGCCCCGCCCGCTGCGCCGATGGCGGCGTTACGGCCACGTTTTTCCTTGTCGCCGGTCAGGGCGCCGAGCAGGGCACCGCCGGCCGCGCCGATGGCCGCACCGGTCACCACCGACTTGGTCATGTTCGAATCGGTGGCGCGCAAGTGCTGCACCGGCTCGTAGCAGTTGGGGTAGTACTCGACCTTGGTGCTCGACGCGACCTTGGAGGCCGGCGACGTGGCGCAGCCGGTCAGCACAGTGCTGAAACCGGCCGCGATCAGCAGCAAGTGACGCTTGGAAACCGCCTTACGGGAAAAAAGCATAGGTTGTGTTCTCTTCTAAGTTTGACTTGCCCAGTGCGGCCACTGCCGCCTGAGTCCCTTCCAAGCTCGCCATACAGCCAGCGATCAGCGCTGACCGCTCGCTGCGAGCAATTCCTTCAAGATCGTCGCCGGGTCGGCCCGCTGTTGCTTGCGGTAGTTGCCGACATGGCGAACGAACAGTGTTGCGCGCGTCACCAGGCTCTTGCCGAGCACGGGCTTGCGATCCAACTCTTCCTTGATCCGTTGAAACTGCGCCTGGATCACCGCATCGGTGTAACGCGTGCCGGTGGCCAGGTTGTCGATATAGATCGCCACCGCGCCATCGAGGGCGCTGCGTCCGTTCTCGATAGCCGTGGCAAACAGTGCCGCGCTGGCCTCTTCCTTGTTGTCCAGGGCCTGCTGGCGACTCTTCTGCAGGTTGGCCAGGCGGATGTTGTAGTTGCTGATGGTCTCGGCCACCAGCGCGGCCGACTGAATCAGGTTGCCCGCCGCTTCTTCGCGTTGCTGGGCGATCAGCGAGACATTGCGCTTGAGTTCTTCATTGACCAGCCCCAACTCGGCCTGCAGCTTGGGGTCGACGCTGGCGGCGATGATGCTGTCCAGGCGCTTGGTCGGGTCCTGGGCGTCGTCGATGGCGTCGGTCAGCGAGGCCAGGCGGCCTTCTTTCTGCCACTGCGCAAACAACTCCTTGTAACGCGAGCGCGGCGCCGACAACGCCCCGATTGCCACGCGGAATCCCGTGGTCTCGTTGCTTTGCTCGGTGCCGTCGGCGGCGAACAGCGGGTATTCGCGGCGCATGCCGGTAAACAGCGTGCCCTCGCCTTCGAGGTAGTTGCCGCCCTTGACCACAAAGCCGCCGTAGGTGCCCTGGCGACGACCGGCGTGCACCAGCTGGAAGGACTCCTGGACCATTTCCGCGGCGTTGCCGATCACGTCGAACATGCCGATGGGGTTGGGCAGCTTGGTACCGATAGGCATCAAGCGTGCGGCCTGGCCAGTACCGCCGGCGACCTGGTTGAACACCGCGTAATCACCCAGCGGGCCATCGCTTTCACTGCCTTCGGTGCGGCGTGGAAACAGGCGCCCTTCCAAGTCCTGGCGACTCACCGCCTGGCCACCGCGTGCGGCGAACTCCCACTCCACTTCAGTGGGCAGGCGCACGAAACCCAGGCCGCCGTCTTCCGCCGACGACCCACGACCGCTCACCGGCAGCAAATCGCGGTGGTATTTCATCAGCCAGGCGCTGTACACCGCCGAGAAGCGCTCAGCCTCAAAGCGCGACAGCTTCACCTTGGGCAAACGCCCGGCCATGCCGGTGGGCGCATCGCACGCCGGTGCCGGTTCGCCACTGGCCAGGGATTGCGCCTGGGCCATCACCTGGGCGTACTGGCGGGCGGTCACTTCGTACTTGCCGATGAAGTACAGCATGGGCTTGAGCGGGGTCTTGGCGTCGGTCTTCGGCATCAACGGAGCAATGACTTTGCTCCAGTCTTTCGGCAAGTCCTTGAGGGTGAACTGGCCGTTGATAAAGTCGCGGCGGTAGCCGGAGATAAATGACTGCTGGTAACCCGCCTCGCCTTCGGCGAAGGGGTAGCCGAGACTGATCTCGCGGTCATCCAAGGTCCCTTGGGCCAGCACGTAGGCGTAGCGGAACACCATAGTGCCTTCGCACGGCAGCGGGAGGCTGACGTCGTCGGGCAACGGCTTGGGGTTGTCGAGCTTGTCGCTCGCTTCATCGGCCATGGCCAGCGAGGCCAGGCTCAGCGCCACAACGGCGCCCAGTAACTTATACATCTCTGATTCCTTCAGAAGCCTGGATACGCGCCACTCGCCAACCACCACAGGCTGCCGCCACGGCGCTGACGCCAAGGACTGCAACCAGGGCCAGGCCATAGTGACGCGCCAGCAGGTGGCTGGCGTGTTCGCCCGGCACCTGCACGAATAACTTGTTCAACGCGGCCTCGGCCAGGCCATACAGCCCAACGCTGAGTAAAGCGGCAAACCCTGCGCTGTACAGCGCCTGCAGCACCACAAACAGCAACAGCGCGCCGGTGGAAAACCCCAACAGACGCAACACCGACAATTCCCGGCGCTTGCGTGCCACAGCGGCCAACGCCCCGGCGAAGATCGCCGCAAACGCGCCCGCCAAGGCCAGCCCGGCGATGATCCAGAAGACGATCGACAGGTTGCGACTCAGCGACTGCACCTGGGCGATCGTCTGTGCCTGGGTCGATACCAACAGATTCTGCCCGGCGAAAAATACCCGCAGCGGCTCCACATCGGCCAGGCTGCGCGCATACAAGCGAAACGCCGGATACACCCGCTGCTCGCTCACACCCACCTCGTCACCGGCCCAACCCAACGCCGGTACCGCACGGCCATCGCGGTAATCTTCCGCCGCTTCCAGCAATCTCAAATCGGCAAACAACCCATCCCGGGCGAAGGCTTCCAGCGGCAGCACCCCCAGTACCTGCAAGCGCGTGCGCTGGGCTTCTACACGCCCCGCCACTTGCCGCGCAAAGCGGGTCTCCAGCCAATCCCCAGGCCGCGCCGCAAGCTTCTCGGCAGCGGTGTGGCTCAGCACGATCCGGTCCAGGCCCCTGGGCATCGGCAGGCCGTTCAGCAGCGGATCACCCGCAGCGGTCGGCAGCATTTCCAGGGTCAGCGTGCCCACCTGCGCCGTCGCCGCAATCTGCCGCGTGCGCGGTAAGGCGAACGCCACATCGCTGCGCTGGCCGAGCTGTTCGACAAATGCGCTGCTGAATCGACCACCGCCCAGCGGAATAATTTCACGGGTGGCCGGATCGGTCTCCAAACGTTCGGTCAAACTGCTAACCAGTCCAAATTTCAGGCCGAACAACACCAGCAACGGCGCAATCACCGCCACCAGCGCCAACACCGAACAGGCCGACAGCCAGGCATCGTTGCGGTAATCCTGAAAGGCCAGGGACGCCACCAAAGGGATGCGCATCAGCACGCCTCCCCAAGGGTCGCGGTGACGCCGCCATCGGTATCGCGACGGCAACTGATGCGCCGCACCTGCAAGCCACTGGCACGGGCCAAGGGTTCGTCATGGGTGGCGATCACACAGCCGGCGCGGTGCTCGCGGGCCTGGGCCAGCAGGGCCTGCATTACGCGCTCGGCATTCAGCGGGTCAAGGGACGCCGTCGGTTCATCGGCCAGCACCAGTTGCGGTGCATGGGCCAGGGCGCGGGCGCAGCTCACACGCTGGCGCTGGCCCACCGACAACGCAGCCGGCTTCTTGGCCAACTGGTCGCTGATCTCCAGCTGTTCCGCCAGGCGCGTCACGCTGCCATCGTCTTTCAACCCCAGCAGTTGCCGGGACAGCGCGATATTGCTGCGCACATCCAGAAAGCCCAGCAGCCCGCCGGTTTGCAGCACATAGCCCAAGTGCTGGCTGCGCAGCCCGGCCAGGGTGGATTGCTGATCGGCGCGCCACAGTCCACCAATGTCCTGCCGGTTGAATTCGAACCGGCCCACCTGATCCGGCGCCAGTACCAGCGCCAACAGATCCAGCAAGGTGCTCTTGCCGCACCCGCTCGGCCCGACAATTGCCAATTGCTCGCCGGCACGCAGGTGCAGCGCCGGGATCACCAGGCTGTAACGCTGGCTGCCGACACCCCGGCTTTTGTGCACCGCGCTCAAGTTCAGCATTACGGCAGTGTCGACAACGGCACGCGGTACAACGCATCACCCGGTTCGGCATCGCCGAAACGGACCCAGTTGGCCAGGTCATTGTGGAAGGTTTCGTAGAGGCGGATTTTCGAATCCAGCTCGTCGATAAAGTCTTCCTGCTCGGCCACGCTCAACGACAACCACAGGTCCTGGGTCATGTTCAGCGACTTGCTGCGATACGGCAGGCCTTCCAGGTATTCGCCGAGAATGCCGCCGTCGGCCAGGTTGCCGCCCTTGCGCAGGGCTTGGGGGTCGCGGCTCATATAGGCCGAGGCGCTGGCGATTTCCTGGAAGAAATCCTTGGGCGAGGTCTGGGTCTTGCGCGCCGCATCGACGATCAGTTTCAGCGACTGTTGCAGGTCGTTGAGCTGCAATTTGGTCAGCATCACGCACACCTGGAACGCCGGCAGCGCGGGATTGGTCAGGTCGCGGTCGGCGGTCCAGGCACTGACCAGTTGCGGCGCCTGGCTGGCGTTCCGGCGACCGAGGAAGTCCATGTGCATGGCATAGCCGACCGCGGCGGATTTGTCCGCCAGGCTCGGCGCGGCACTCAGCAGCGGCACCGCTTGCGGCGTATTGCTGCGCACCTGGTGCACGAGGTTGGCGAACACGCTGCCGATCTCGTCGACACGCTCGCCCAGCTTGCGCACATCGCCACCCGGCACCGGCGTGTACAGGTCGCCGATCTGCGGGTTGGCGTCGGCGGTGAGGGTGCGGTATTGGCTCTCGGCGCCGGCGTGGGTTTTCTTGCCGGCGTCGGTGCGCAGGTGCAGCGCGTAGATCTTGATCTGCTTGCCCAGTGCGGCCTGGCGCACTTCGGCTTCGTTCATCTGGGTGGCGGCAAACGGGTCGTTCTTGCGCAACGCCCCGGCATCGGTGACCAGCAGGATGATACGACCGCCGTAGCCGGACCAGTCCATGCCGTCCACGGCCTGCATCACCCCGGCAAACGCGTCCTCGTTGAAGGAGTGGCTGGACACGGTGGACGCCTTGACCTGGCGCGCCATGTCGAGGAAGCGTTGCGGGTCACGGCCCTGGTCGAGGCTGATCAGGGTCTTGGCCACGTATTCCAGGCCTGGGGTTTTCTTGATGCTGCTCCGGAAACCGACCATGCCGAAGCTGACACTGTCCAGCTCGCCACGCTCGGCGATACGGGTTTGCAGCTCGTGCACCACATCGCGGATCTGGTCGATGTAGGGCTGCATGGAAACCGTGGTGTCCACCACCAGCACCACGGCAGTGCGGAAGGCGTCGGCATTGGCGTTGATCACCGGGGTCGATGGCTTGGCCGTCGCGTTACTGCCTGGGTCGATGGAGGCGACGTTAAGCAACTGCACCGGCTGGCCGTTTTCGTCGAAGCTCTCCTTGGCGTCGAAGATCGGCAACAGGTAGAACTGGTTCTGCGGCACCGCGCTGGCGGCCGGCTCCAGGGCCAGGACCTGGCCGTTGTCGTCGCTGTTCTTCTGCGCCTTGGCCAGCACGCCTTTGGCGGCGGCTGGATCGGCGAGCAACTTTTCCACTTCGCCGGATTGGCGCAGGAACATCACCGGCGCCCGGCCGGAGCGTTCGGTGAACTTGAGCACGAGGCTTTGCTTCCAGTCGCTGACCTGGGCGGCCGGCAACCAGCCGTCGCTGCGGCCATCGGTGGCGGCACCGACGCGCACCCACGGGCTGCCGTCGACGTCTTTGCGCTGGTACACATACAGCACGGAGAACGCCGGCAGGGCCTTGCCAGGCGCGCTGCCGGCGTCATCCGACAGCTTGGCGCCGGGCTTGCTGAGCACGCGCTGGAACAAAGTCTTCTTACCGGCCATCAACAACGGCCGTTGGCCGCCGTCCACTTCGGCGGCCGCAGTGGGCGTTGCCGGGGGCACGTCGGCGACCGCCGCCGGTGACTTGGCCTGAGGCACGACGGCAGCCGGCGGCTTGGCCGGCTCATCACTGCCGCTCAACCACCAGTAACTGCCGCCACCAATGGCCAATGCGACGGCCACCGCCACGGCGGCCAGTGCCAGCACCGGCCCACGACGCTGCTCGGACACGGCGTTATGCTGGGTCGGCGTCACCACCGGCTGGCGCACCGGTTGCGGCTGGGGTCTGTCGGTCGGGATGTCGATGGTGACCGGGGTCATGCCCGCCAGATCAAAACTCAGCGGGATCGGCAACGGCCGCACCAGCGTGGCCTCCGGCGACTCCGCAGGCAGGTTATCCAGCGCCTGCAGCAACGCCGCCGCATCCGGGAAACGCTCTGCCGGGTCCTTGGCCAACAGCTTGCGCAACACACCCTGATAACGCCCGTGGTGCACCGGCAATTCCGGCAAGGGTTCGGTCAGGTGCGCCAGCGCGGTGGACAGCGCATCGTTGCCGTTGTACGGCAGCTTGCCGACGAGGATTTCATACAGCACCACGCCCAGCGCGTAGAGGTCGGCACGGCCATCGATCTCCTGTCCCCGCGCCTGCTCCGGGCTCATGTAGCTCGGCGTGCCCACGGCAAAACCGGCCTGGGTGAATTGGGTGCGGTCGTCCAGGGACTTGGCAATGCCAAAGTCCGACAGCACCGCCGTGCCATCGGCGCGGAACAGGATGTTTGCGGGCTTGACGTCGCGGTGCACCAGCCCCTGGGCATGGGCATAGCCCAGCGCCGAGGCGATCTGGCGGATCAGCGTAATGCCCTGCTCCGGCGTCAGGCCGGCGGCGATGCGCTCCTTGAGCGTGCCGTTGGGCAGGTATTCCATGGCCATGTAGTACAGCTCACCGACATTGCCGATGTCATGGATGGTCACCGTGTGCGGGTGGGACAGCCGCGCCAGGGTCTTGCCCTCGCGCAGGAAACGTTCGCAGAAGCTCGGGTCGGCCGCCAGCGCCGCCGCCATCACCTTCAGCGCCACCTTGCGCTCCAGGGAGCGCTGGGTCGCCAGGTACACGCTGGCCATGGCGCCTTCGCCGATCTCGCCGTCGATGTCATAGCCCGGAATCACAATGTTCATGCCGATACCTTCACGACGATGGCGGTGATGTTGTCCGGCGCGCCACGGTTGAGCCCCAGGTGCACCAGGCTGCGCACGATTTCATCCGGCGCGTCGTGGCTGAGCACTTCGCGGATCTCATGGTCTTCGACGGTCTTGTTCAGGCCATCGCTGCACAGCAGGTAGCTGTCGCCGGGGGCGATCAGCAGGTCGACCACCGCCAGTTCCAGCTGGGCTTCCACGCCAATGGCGCGGGTGACGATGTTGGCGCGCGGGTGCACGCGGGCATCGGCTTCGCTGAGCAGGCCGCTGTCCTGCAGGTCCTGGACGTAGCTGTGGTCGCGGGAGATGCCTTCGAGCACGCCGTCGCGCAGGCGGTACAGGCGGCTGTCGCCGGCCCACAGGCACACACCGCGCAAACCGCGCGCGGCGAGCACCACCACCGTGCTGCCCATCATGGTCACGCCACGGTTGGCGGTTTCTTCACGCACGGCGGCGTTGATGCGGGTCAGGTCATTGCGCAGGGCTGCCGAGTACTCGTCGAGGGAACGGCCCATCGGCACGCTGCGCAGGCTGTCGACGATCAGGCTGCTGACATAATCCCCCGCCGCGTGCCCGCCCATGCCGTCGGCCACCACCCACAGGCGGTTTTCCGGCAGGTCCAGGCACGCGTCTTCGTTGACCTGGCGAACCATGCCCACATGGCTTTTGCTCGCGGATTTGTACGTCGACCCCATCTACACCACACCTTCTTGTCCGAGCAGAAACTGCGCAAAATCGCCGGCGGCAGGCAGGCCCTGACACCGCAATAAACCAGGGGAAATCGTCTGCGAACCACGCCCCCACCACAGGCTCGCACCGTCGCAGGCCTGTTCGGCGAGCGCGGTCATGCGCTGGTGCGGCACGCTGGCCGCCACGCGCTGCAGGCCGGCGAAACGGCTGTCCACCGCACGCGGCTCGGTCGCCGGTAAGCCCAGGTCATCGAGGCCAGCGTTGAAGCGTTCAAACGTGGCGCCGGCATCCAGGGTGCTGAGCAACAGCTCTTCGGCCTGCTCAAACCAGCTGTCCGGCCCGCCCACCAGGGACGCCGGGTTGATGTCGTGATCGAGCAAGGTGACCACCGCCAACGGGAAATAGCGCCCGACCCGGTCAATGCTCGGCATCACCACGCCCGCCGCCGCATCCGGCCCGCACACGCCGGGCGCCAGCACAAAGCGCCATAGAGGGCTGACCAGGTACGCATTGAGCCAGTCGGCGCCGAGGCTGTTCTGGCTGGCGAGCAACCCCGCCGCCAGCCAGCTGTCCCAAGGGCCGATAAAGCTCTGGGGCAAGGCACGGCTGACGAAGTCTCCGCGACTGGCCAGCTTGCCGTAGAAACCCAGCGTCGTCATAGCCGCTCCGGCAGGCTGAAGCCACTGAGCACACGGCTCTTGAACGGGTTGAAGGCGCTGTTGGCACGCAACTCGTAGGCGATGCTCGCACCGTCGACCCGCAGGCGCAGGTTGAAGCGGTCCGGCGAGTTGCCGGCGGTGAGGTCCGATTGCTCCAGCAGGCGGAACCAGGCCCACGGCCCGTCGAGGGTCACGCCCGAGCGACCACTGGCCGACGGCGGCATGATCGAGATACGCACCACGCCAATGCTGCCGGGGTTCGGCCATTGCATCGCCACCGGGCGGCTGGGGCCGTGGTCGTAGCTCAATTGCTGGCCGTCGAGGTCGAGCAGGAACTGGGTGATCGTCGGGTCCATCGACACCGGTTTGAGTTCAAAACGCACGATCGGTTGGGTGCCACCGGAGCGGAAAAACGCATCGCGGATCGTCGCCGCGCGCTGGAAGGTTTGCAGCACGCCCGGCGCAATCCCGAGTTTCTGTGCCGCGCCCGGCTGCCAGCGCCAGGTCTGTGCCGAGGTGTCCACGTACGGCTGCAGGTATTTGCGGAAGTAGTTGTCCATCACCCCGCCCACGCCGAAGAACTGGCCGAAGTCATCCAGGGTCGCATCCCGCGCACTGCCCGGCGACATCGGGTAACGACCGGCCAGGGACTGGCGGTACACGTTGACCACTTCGCTGACCCACGCCGCGTTCAGTTGGTTACGCACCCCGCCCATCATGCTGTTGGTGGTGGAGTTGACCACCGACTTGACCATGCCCTGCACCAGCGGCGGTTGGCGCTCGGCGTTCAGGCTGACCCGTGTGGCCGCAGCCGCCGCCTGGTTCTTCGCCTCGCCAAGCAAGGCATCGCCGCTGGCCCCGACCATGGCGCTGACCTGCACATACAGCGCGTTCATGTCCGACAACAGGCCGTCGATGGCCGCCGGTTCGCCTTCGTTCTTGCTGACGATACTGTTGAGTTCGGCAAAGTGCGCGGTCACCGGATCATCCGCTGCAGCCGGCGCATTGGCCGTCGGTTGCTCCTGGCCGAGCAGGCTGCCGAGGCGCTCCTTGAGCTTGTCGACGCCACCTTCCACCGGCACGCCTTTGGCGGCCAATTGGCGCTCTTCGGCTTGCAGATCGGTTTCCTTGGCCACTGCCACCAGCAGTTTTTTCAGCGGCGAACTCGGGCCGGAAATCACCCGCAGCACATCGGCTGCCTGGGCCACGCTGGTGATGGGCACAAAGTCGATATCGGCGAGCAACGCATCCCATTGGCGCTGATAGTCCTGGAAATACAGGCGACGCACATCGGCGGCCAGGCTGACCACGTTCTGCTGATCGGCCTGCTCATGGCCCAGCACCCATTGCTCTTCAGCCAGGGTGCCGGTCTGGTTCAGGCTGCTGAGCAAAAACGCCTGGCGATAGCCCTTGGCGGTGAAAAAGCCACTCAACGGCTCGCCCAACGGCTTGCCGCTTTTACGGCTGAACACCAGCGCGGCATCGCGGCCAGCGGCTTCGTTGATACGGAAGTCCGGGATACCTTCAGGCAGTTTCTGGCGTTTGACCCGGTCGTAGACACGCTGGGCCACCGGCAGCTGTTGCAACTGGCGACGCAGATCGTCGATCAAGCGCGGGTCAAGGCGCGCATTCGGCGGATGACGCTCGAACAGCGCCTGCAAGTGCCCGGTCAACGCCTGGCGCTGATCGGCCGGCAGATCGCGCGGCAGGTTACGGTCCCAGTCGAGGGCGATCCAGGCCTTGATGAAGTCCGGATCGTAATGCTCGCTGTCGGCGAGCATCAGGTAGGCCTTGAGGCCTTCGTAGAGGAAGTCGGAGTTGCCGCCGCCGTGCAGTTGCTCCTCGATGCGCGTCACCAGGCGCGGCGCGAACACGGCGATCAACAGCTTGCGATAGACGCTGGCGGACTCGGCTTCGAGCATATCGCCCTGATACAGCCCCAGGCCTTCGGACCAGCTCGGCGAATCCCCCGCGAGGTTCTTCACCGCATTGAGCAGCGGCAGCACCGCGAGCACTTCACGCTGCGCCGGGCTGAGGTTCTGGACGGTCTGGCCCAGTGGCGCGACCCTTTGGTCGACCTGGGCGATATACGCCTGGTTGGCGCGATAACTCACCCACCACAGGCTGCTGACCACGATCACCAAGGCCACGGTGGCCGCGAGTACACCGCGTGCGATCCACGTGCGCCGACGCTCGACTTTCGGGTTAACGCCCACCAGTCCTCGTTCGGCAAAGGCCACGGCGGTGAAGAGTTTTTCGATGAAGTAACTGCGCCCGGTGCCGCTCTGGCGCGCCAGGTGCTGGCGGTCCAGGTTCATGCTCTGGGCCATGGCGCCGATCAGGCGATCGATCGGGCTGCCTTCCTGGGTGCCGCTGGTGAAGTACACGCCGCGCAGCAACACGCGCTCTTCAAAGGCATTGGGCTTGAACACGCCTTCGAGGAAGCTTTGCAGGCAGTCCTTCAATGCGCCGAACTGCTGCGGAAAACCGTAGATCAGGTCGCGCCGCGCCGGGTCGCGCTCCTGTTGCAGGCGCTCCACCAGGCGTTCGTTGAGGCGCTGCTCGAGGCCGGCGAATTCACTTTGCAGGTGCGCCAGGGGGCTGTCGCTGTTCTTGCCGTCGTCCAGGGCAAAGGTCATGCCCCAGACCTGGGCGCGCTCTTCCTTGCTCAGGTTGTCGAAGAACTCCATGAAGCCCGGCACCAGGTCGAGCTTGGTCAGCATCAGGTAGATCGGGAAACGCACGCCCAATTGGGTGTACAGCTCCTGGATACGCAGGCGGATCGCCGCCGCGTGGGCCGCGCGTTCGGCATCGGTGCCCAGCAGCAGGTCCGACAGGCTGATGGCGATAAAGGCGCCATCGATCGGGCGGCGCGAGCGCTGCTTTTTCAGCAGGTCGAGAAAACCCAGCCAGGCGGCTTTGTCCACCGTGGAATTGCTGTCCTGGGTGGTGTAGCGGCCGGCGGTGTCGAGCAATACCGCCTGGTCGGTAAACCACCAGTCACAGTGACGCGTACCGCCAACACCGCGCACCGCCCCGGCGCCCAACTGGGCCGCCAGCGGAAAGTGCAGCCCGGAGTTGACCAGCGCCGTGGTCTTGCCCGAACCCGGCGGGCCGATGATCACGTACCACGGCAGCTCGTAGAGGTTGCGGCGTTCGTCGCCACCGAGCTTGGCCTTTTTCAGCAGCGCCAGGGCTTCGTCCATGCGCTGGCGCAGGGTGGTGAGCTCTTCGGCGGTCGCCACGCTGTTGGGGTCGGCCGGGGTTTCGGCCGCCAGGCTGCGCATCACTTCGGCCGCTTGGCGCCGCGCCTGGATGATGCGGAACACGCGGTAGGCGATCCACACCGCAAACACCAGGATGATCAGCGCCCAACGGCGCCCTTCCGGCACCAGCACGTCGAGCAACGGCCCCACAAACCAGATGATCAGGCTCAGGGCGATCAGGCCCAGCACGGGGATCACCCAGCGAATCATGAAACTGAAAAACGCCTTCACTCGACGCCCTCCGCCAATACGGTGATTTCAACCCGACGATTGCGGGCACGGCCTTCGGCAGTTGCGTTGGTCGCCAACGGCTCGGTGTCGCTGCGGCCCTCGGCACTGAAGCGATCAGCCTGGCCGGTCTTGGCCGCGAGGATCTCCAATACCGACTTGGCCCGAGCTTCGGACAGCGCCCAGTTGGATGGGAAACGCAGCGTGGCAATCGGGCGGTTGTCGCTGTGCCCGGTGACGCGCACCTGGCCCTTGACCTTGCGGATGGCGTCGGCGATGCGCAGCATCAGCGGCTGGTAGTCATCGACGATGCTGGAACTGGCGGACGCAAACAGCTCATCGCCACGAATGGTGACCACGGAGCGGTCGACCTTGTCTTCCACCGCGACGCGACCGGCCTTGATGTCTTCCGCCAGGAAGCCGGCCAGACGCGGACGCTCGATCACTTTGGGTTGCGCCACGGGACGGTCGATGGCCTGCACCGGGATCTCGCCCAGGGCATGGATGTTCTTGAACACCGGTTCAGCCTGCGCCGCGAGCAGCAGGCGCAAGGTGAACAGCAAGGCCAGCAACAACGCCAGGCCAATCGCCACGGCGATCCACGGCGGCATGAACTGCGCCAGCCGATCACGCGCGACGGTGACGCCGCGCCAATGGGGCGACAGCTCGCGCTCGTGGTCACCGCGAGCACTGCGAATCGCCGCCGCCGTGCGCTCACGCAAGGCTTCCAATTGGCTGCGACCGTCGTTCATCACGCGGTAACGGCCTTCGAACCCCAGGCACATGCACAGGTACAACAGCTCCAGCAGGTACAGGCGCTCCCGTGGACTTTGCAGGCAGTGGTCGAGCAACTGGAAGACTTTTTCGCCCCCCCAGGCTTCGTTGTGCACCGTGATCAACAGGCTCTGCTTGCCCCAATCGCTGGTGCTGCCCCACGGCGTGCTCAACACCGCTTCATCGAGGGCGGTGCACAGCGCGTAGCGCGCCAGCAGCACCTCGTTGCGGGCCACGCCAGCGGCTTCGGCGCGTTCTTCGAACTGGCGCAGGTACGCCAGCAACTGCGCGCGCAGGCTGGCCGGCGCCGGGTGCGCGATGGTGTTGCGCAGGCGCGT